>CABIIJ010000010.1 GCA_902175065.1 uncultured Comamonas sp.
CCTGCCCACGACCTGCCCCTGCTGCACGGCCTCAACCCCGAACAACGCGCCGCCGTCACCTTGCCGCAAGGCCACGCCCTGATTCTGGCGGGCGCAGGTTCAGGCAAGACGCGGGTGCTGACCACGCGCATTGCCTGGCTGCTGCACATGGGGTATGCCTCGCCCGGGGGCATCATGGCCGTCACCTTTACCAACAAGGCGGCCAAGGAGATGCAGACGCGCCTGTCGGCCCTGCTGCCGATCAGCCTGCGCGGCATGTGGATGGGCACCTTCCACGGCCTGTGCAACCGCCTGCTGCGGGCGCACCACCAGGCGGCGGGGCTGCCGGCCACGTTCCAGATTCTCGATACGCAGGACCAGCTCTCGGCCATCAAGCGGCTGTGCAAGGCCTTCAACGTCGATACCGAGCGCTACCCGCCCAAGCAGTTGGGCTGGTTTTTTGCCAGTTGCAAGGAAGACGGCCTGCGCCCCAGGGACGTGCCCGCGCACGACCCGGACATGGTTAAGAAAGTGGAGCTGTACCAGCTCTACGAAGACCAGTGCCAGCGTGAAGGCGTGGTCGATTT
Source organism: uncultured Comamonas sp. (assembly GCA_902175065.1). Taxonomy (GTDB): domain Bacteria; phylum Pseudomonadota; class Gammaproteobacteria; order Burkholderiales; family Burkholderiaceae_C; genus Comamonas. Next base: position 567 of record CABIIJ010000010.1, read on the forward strand.
TGCCGAGCTGCTGCTGCGCTCCTACGAGCTGCTGCGTGACCACCCTGCCTTGCGCCAGCATTACCAGCAGCGCTTTCGCTACCTGCTGGTCGATGAGTTCCAGGACACCAACAAGCTGCAATACCAGTGGCTCAAACTGCTGGCGGGCGAGCCGGAGGGCGGGCGCATCGTCGGCACCAGCAGCGTGCTGGCCGTGGGCGACGACGACCAGAGCATCTACGCCTTTCGCGGGGCGCGGGTGGGCAATATGCAGGACTTTCTGCGCGAATTTGCCGTGCCGCACCAGATCAAGCTGGAGCGCAACTACCGCAGCCACGGCAACATCCTGGACTGCGCCAATGCCCTGATCGAGCACAACAGCCAGCGCCTGGGCAAGAACCTGCACACCGACCAGGGCGCGGGCGAGCCGGTGCGCATCCACGAAGCCCCGACCGACCTGGACGAGGCGCGTTGGCTGGTCGAGGAAATCCAGGCGCTGACCAAAAACGACGGCTTCCCGCGCCAGGAAATCGCCCTGCTGTACCGCAGCAACGCGCAAAGCCGCGTGCTGGAGAGCCGCTTGTTCAACGCCGGCATCCCCTACCGCGTGTATGGCGGCCTGCGCTTTTTCGAGCGGGCGGAAATCAAGCACGCCCTGGCCTACCTGCGCCTGCTGGAAAGCCCGCAGGACGACACCAGCTTCCTGCGCGTGGTGAACTTCCCGGCCCGCGGCATCGGCGCCCGCAGCCTGGAGACCTTGCAGCAGGAAGCCAGCCAGGCCGGTTGCAGCCTGCTGGATGCCACCACCCTGGTCGGCGGCGCCGCCGGGGCCAAGCTGCGCGGCTTTCACGCTCTGCTGGACGTGATGCGCGAAGCCGTGGCGGGCCAGCCGCTGCGCCACACCATTGCCCACGTCCTGCAGGCCAGCGGCCTGCAGGACCATTACCGCGCCGACAAGGAAGGCCAGGAGCGCCTGGAAAACCTGGAAGAACTCATCAACGCCGCCGAAAGCTTTGTTTTGCAGGAAGGCTTTGGCAAGGACGCCATCGCCCTGCCGCTGGATGAAACGGCGCCGGGTGCGGCCCCGGCATTGTCGCAACGATTAACGCAAAGCCCGGCCAGCCAGGGCATCGACCCCAGCCAGCCACTGCTCAACCAGGCCCTGCCGGGCACCGATGCGGAAACCGGCGAAACCCTCTCGCCCCTGCAAGCCTTCCTCGTCCACGCCGCGCTGGAAGCGGGCGACAACCAGGCCCAGGCCGGGCAGGACGCGGTGCAGCTCATGACCGTACACGCCAGCAAGGGGCTGGAGTTTGACGCCGTGTTCATCGTCGGCCTGGAAGAAGGGCTGTTCCCCCACGAAAACGCCCTGAGCGACAAGGGCGGCCTGGAGGAAGAACGCCGCCTGATGTACGTGGCCATCACCCGCGCCCGCCAGCGCCTGTACCTGAGCCACGCGCAAAGCCGCATGTTGCACGGGCGCACCAGCTTCAACCTGCCCAGCCGCTTTCTGGACGAACTGCCCGCCGCGTGCGTGAAAATCCTCGGCGCACGGGGATTTGGCAGTTTCAGTCCTAAAAAAGAAGCTTCTTCCGCTTATTCAACAAGGTTTTCAAATACATTAAACCATGAAAACCTTATGAAATCAGCGGAAACAGCTCCTGTTTTCAATCAATCCCAACATTCCAGCGGCATTGCCAAAGGCCGGAAGGTCTTCCACGCCAAATTCGGCGAAGGCCGCGTGCTGGCCGTCGAAGGCGTGGGCGACGATGCCCGCGCCCAGGTGGACTTCCCGCGCCACGGCAGCAAATGGCTGGCGCTGGGGATTGCCAAGCTGACGGTGGTGGAGTAATCCAGGCCCCCGAAACCATTCCTTTGCTCTTTAAGTCCATCACATGCAACGCCGGAATTTCGTGCTCTTTACTGCCCTGGCCGCAGGCCTCCCCCCAATGACAGCGGCTGGCTCGCAGTGGCAAGAAATGAACGAGTGGTCTCGGTTCTTTTCCGCCGCCGATGCGCAAGGCGGCATCGTAGTGCTCGATGCCCGGGGCCAGTCCGAAACCACCCTGGTCTATGACGTCGCACGGGCCAGGCAGCGTTACTCGCCAGCCTCCACCTTCAAGATTCCGCACAGTTTATTTGCGCTGGATGCGGGGCTGCTCCATGACGAATTTCAAGCCATCCCCTGGGATGGCGTGAAGCGTCCCACGGCAGCCTGGAACGCGGACCAGAACTTGCGCTCGGCAATGCGCAACTCCACCGTCTGGGTGTATGAACGCTTTGCCAAGGAACTGGGCGAGGCACGCGAAATCGCCTATCTGCGCAAAATCGGGTACGGCAACGCGCTGACCACCGGCGACCAGCCTTTTTGGGTCGAGGGCGAGCTTGCCATCTCGCCCTTGGAGCAAATCGCTTTCCTGCAACGGCTGTACCGCAACCAGCTGCCTTTCCAGGTCGAACACCAGAGACTGGTCAAGGATGTGCTGATCAATGCAGCCGGCCCCGACTGGATCCTGCGTGCAAAAACGGGCTGGAGCGGAACCATCGGCTGGTGGGTGGGCTGGGTCGAGTGGCCCAACGGCCCCGTGTTCTTCGCCTTGAACATAGACACGCCCAACAGGCTCGGCGACCTTGCCAAGCGCCAGAGCATCGCACGCGACGTTCTGCGCTCCATTCACGCGCTCCCGACGGCCCCATAGGTTTTGACCCTGGTTCAACACCCCGCCGCCGCTACCATCCGGCCATGGCTTGCTCCCTGTCCCTTCATCCCTCCAACCCCCGCCTTGTCCACATCCCCGCCAACCCCCACGGGCGTGACTTTGCCGTGGGCGACATCCACGGCTGCTTCACCGCGCTGCAACAGGCGCTGGCGCACATCGGCTTCAACCCGGCACAAGACCGGCTGTTCTCCGTGGGCGATCTGGTCGATCGCGGGCCGGAATCGGCCCAGGTGCTGCACTGGCTGGCGCAACCGTGGTTTCACGCCATCAGCGGCAACCACGACTTCATGGCCTGGCGCCACGCCCTGGGCCAGCCGTATCCGCAGGTCGATGTGCTGGAGCACGGCGGCGGCTGGCTCACCACCACCGCGCCGGAACTGCTGGCCCGCATCGCCCGGCAATTGCAGGCCCTGCCCCTGGCCATGGAAGTGGCCACGCCGGGCGGCCCCGTCGGCCTGATTCATGCCGACTGCCCCAGCGACGACTGGCAGCACCTGCGCGGGCAAGACCTCTCGCCCAACGACCAGGACTGCTGCCTGTGGTCACGCCAGCGCTACCAGCGCCGCTACGCCGCCCCGGTGCGCAACATCCGCGCCGTCGTCCATGGACACATGACCGTGCCGGTCATGCAGACGCTGGGCAACGCCTTCTTCATCGACACCGGCGGCTGGCGCATGGGCCAGGGGCATTTCACGCTGCTGGATCTGCACACCTTGCAGGCACACCAAGGCCCCGGCCCGGCAATCCAGGCCGTGCAGCGGCGTTACCGCTAAAAGCCAAAAGCCTGCTACCGATCAGATAGCAGGCTTTTCTTATGAGGACTGGTAGGGCGTGGCGGACTTGAACCGACGACCAAGGGATTATGAGTTCGTCGCCAACGTGCTATACCTAGGAAAATCAAGCATAGGGGAGCGTAAGCTACAGAACAAAAAAGTAAGCTGCGACAGTAGTTTAGCGCAGCTTGGCGAAGGTGGGCAAAACTAGGCTCTGTACCGCTGGAGTACCGGCACTGACCTGCCCCCCGGGCGGCAGACTTTCTAAGTACATCCCTAATGCAGTCATCCTGGCCATCGCGCGGAAACGTCGTACTCGAAAAGCGCCTTGTTGCAGTTGCGTTTGCGTATGATCATCGAGGCTGCATCCTCGTATCCGAGCATCTGCATGGAGGCAGTCAGAATCGCCGGGGTATCGACCATGTTCCCGAAGAAGCTGGAATTCCCGACGATGTAATGAAGCTCCGCCCCCGGCTCCAGTACGTTCGGCAGCGATGACAAGTGCAGGTGCATGTCGTAGAAATACTTGAGCACGTAGGTCGCCATGAGCTGGGCATTCTTGCCATCGCTCTCCGCGATGCGTCCGACCGTATCAGTGAGAATTTCAGGAAGTGCCTTGCCGTTCGGTCCCCACTCATTGAGACGGCTTGTGGCGATCCCCCACGTGCCGCCTATCGCCTTCCAATCCATCTCACCCGCTTCTCGGGCCTCTTCAAGAAACTTCATCCAGTACATGTACGGGCGAAGCTCTCTGATGTAGCTGATCCGGTTCGGATAGGGAGGCGAAGTCACAACAAGGCCAAAGCGCCGCCCCATTTCCGGAATAGCACGGGCATCCACCTCGACAACCTCCCCCAGACCCTGTAGCTGAGCACCGCTAGATGCAAGTATGGCATCGAGAATGGCCAGATACAGGTCTGTCACGTGCTCGACTTCGTGGTGTGTCGTCTCCGACGAAAACGACATGGACACGTGATTGAACGCGGCTGCGGATGTCTCAATCACCAGCCGGCAGAAGGCGATCCATGCCAGACCGTCTGTTCGATCCTCTGCGGGCTCTCCGAATACTTCGACAAGTCCTGTTCGAAGCGCCGCTAGAACCTTGAGCGTACCGGCTGACCACCACCGCTCGATGTTGAACAACGGCGGTATCCAATTGTCTTTCTTCATCAAGGCTGGAATCCGCCCGATAGCCTGTTGGGCACCGTCTTGCACGAAGGCTAAGTGCTCAACCGAGTACGACCGACACTTCACGTTGCCAAGCCAAATCAAGAACGGGTTGATGTCGAACGAAAGCGCGGAATTGCCGTGCTCCGCCGCAGTAAGTGTCGTGGTCGCGGTCCCGGAGAACGGATCGAGCACGGCAACATCAGCGGGGAATCTGGCGATAACTTCCTTCACCAGCTTCACAGAGTAGGCCGGCGTGAGCCGGAGCCAGCCGTGGCGTCCAAGCGACTTGTTATGCTTGAACGTGAGGTCTGAGCGCTGCTTAACGGATTGACGGGTGACTTCAAGCATTCAACAAGGCTTCCAGCGTTTCGTGAACTTCTTCCTGGATCGTGGGCGAGTTGCGCTTGAAGAAGTCGGCGAGGTCGAAGCCCAAGACATCCTTGCAGAAGCCGAATAAGGACACGGTCGATCCACCGTCTGTGCGACCGACCAAAATCCCGCCCCGGCTGTTTCGGTAGCGAAGGACCAAGTCACCGTCAATTTGCCCAGAGAAAATCGCAAACACCGGCATGTAGCCTTGTGCCCAAGCGACGGCGATATTGTCGATGTCTCCGTTCTGCCGTTTGCTGTCCTTGCTCTTGTAACCTTGCCGAACCTCGAACACCGCGCCGTGGGCGGGAACCTCCGCGCCAAGGATTCCGCAGTATTCGGCTACCCAATCATTCACTCGCGCCTTCACCGCAGCGTTCGTGATGTCCTCGAACTGGAGCCGTCCATCCAGTGAGAGTGTCTTGTCCTTTCCAGCGCTTGTCTTGGTCTTGTAAGACCATGCAGCGCTGTTCCTGTCCGAGTAGCCCGTGGAGTCGATGATGACTTCACGAAAGAGGTTTTCGCACCCCTTGCCGATTTGCCGATACACGGAAGTCATTCCGCCTGCGGCCTTGTGGGCTGCATACATCAGTTCGGAGTTCAGTCCGCACCACGCATAGAACGGATCAGCACCGTACAGATCAAGGAACTGAGGAAGGGAGACGCCTTCTTCTTTGTTTCCTTGTCCAAACTTCGGCTTGTACCGTTTGCAGACCTTCAGCGGGTCTAAAAACTTCTTCAACAACTCTTTCTCAGTCGCCACAGACGATCCTTTTCGGTTCATGGGCCAAGCTGGCCCGTACGCAATTAACGATTCAGCAGGTAGGGAAACAGCCCTCGGCCTCTGCCCTGATCTTGACACCCTGGACGCGGCCGTAATCCACCCGCTCGCCCCAATCCTTGAGAACGCCGTCAATCTCACGCTTCGCCATCGACAGCCCCCGTTACCTGGATACCCCAACGGCTAAGGCTGGCGTCCTGGATGGCCGCCACCTTGTCTGTATGCCGGTAGATGTAGGTCGCCAGCTTCTCTATCTGCTCGGTCTTCACGTTCGCGGGCTTGCCCTCGTTCAACCGCTTAGCGATCTGGTTCAGGTTCCGGCCGATAGCCCGGAGCTGGTAAGACGATTCCCATAGAGCTTTCGTCGTCTCCATCGTGAACTGCGGCTCATGCGTCAAGCTCGCACGCACGCAATTGATAACCCAACGCTGCGGCGAACAGCCCTCGGCATCGGCGCGGGCCGTGATGCCTTGGAACTCGGTCGGCGTGAAGCGGACTTCAAGCCGTTCCTTCGGCCCGCCGTCCGGCTCGCCCTCGGTTTGCGCAGCAATCCAGCGGCGAACCTCGGGCTGCATGTCGTCCTGGATCATGTAGCGCATCAGCGCCCGCAGGATCGCGGGCGACTTCTTCTTGTTGCGCTCGCAGTAGGCGGCCCACTGCTCGCGCAGATCATCAGGCAACCGTAGGGGGTAGATGTAGCTACCTCTGGTTGCCCCAATCTCGGGATTGCGCGGCATAGGCGTCTCCAGGAAGGGGGTGTAGATGTGTTGTGCAGACGTAGTGTAATACACTTTGCCGGCGTCAGCCTATCCTGCACTAGCCCACACTCCCCCTCGTTTTTTCGTCATGACGAAGAAATTCTTGGTCAAGACCAAGAACATCCAGACAGATGGAGACATGGGTTCGCCGTACATCGGGCGACCAGTCCTTGCTGGGCGAGGATTACTTTCAACTGGCCGTTGCCTTCGGGCGTGGTGCCACTGTTTGCAGTACGAGCCATCCACTTGCAATCAGCACGCCGCCCCCTTCGCCCTGCGGGCGTGGTGGAAAAAGGCGGCTTCGCCGCCGCAGCCTTCGGAGTGAGGAACACCAGCTCGGCATCAGTCGGCATGAGCGCCAAGAATTTCGTCATGACGAAATTTTTCGAGATCGGGACTCAGACCTCCAGCGCTGCTCTTGGTCACTGCCAGAGCCTTGTAGTCGTAGTAATCGTATTACTACGACTATTACTACCAATGCAGGGATGGTGACACGGTGCTGACCTGGCCGAGCTGCCGGCGCCACCAATGCCCGACGCATGGTGACAGGCTCGCGCGATCGAGGAAGATCCACCGTCACCAAAAAGGAAGCCCCGCCGAGGCGGGGCCGTGGTGCGGATCAAGGGGCTTACCGCCGACGCAGCGCAAGCCGGACGTGACGCCAGAAGATGCGCCATTCCCCAGGCTGGCCGCCACCGAGCAGCAGCGCCCGGAACATGGCGAACGCCTCGCCCGGCCGCTTGCGGTACGCCTTGGCCATTGCTTCGTCGTGCGGTCTATCGCTCATTGGCTTTTCCGTTGCAGGTTGCCCAGGGTTGCCGCGTTGTATGCGGGCTGCCATCCACCGCCGCCGGCATTGGAAACGCTATTGCCTCGGAGCTTGTTCACGCCCGCTTTGCCAAGACCGTAGGCACCCTTGCCCAAGCCGTAAGCGCCTTTGCCAAGGGCCAAGCCGGCCTTTGCCGTTTGCTGGACGCCGCGCCGGCCTTTGTCCAGGCTATCGGTCAGGCCGCGCGCCGTCATGACGGCCATCGAGATACCGCCAGCCAGAGCCGCAGCCATCGGCATGACACCCTTCACGATGCCATAGAGGATTGCTGCCACGACAAGCAGCTCCAGGGCCACCATGAGCATGTTCTGATCGGAGTCGATAACGACCTTCGATATTTCGTTGTCGTAGATCGTGACGCCAAGCGTCAGCACGACCGCCGTCAGCGCAACAATCAGAACGTGGTTCAGCACGAAGCCCACCCAGGAATCGAAGAACTTTGCCGTGACCGGGAACATCAGGCACATGATGAACACCGGCCCGATGGCAAAGAGGATTTTCAGGTAGATGGTGGACATCAGGATCGCGATGCCGCCGAACACCACGACCAAGGCAAAGCCGATGGCAAGAATCGCCATGATGACGTACCACATGAAGATCGTCCCCATCTCCCGCCAACTCGCCGCCTGCGCCTTTTCTCGGCACTGCATGATTAGCTCAAGCCCCTTGCTCAAGCTGCTGTCCAGAGAGGCGTAGATCGAGCCACCAGCCGAGCCGGAGAAGGCGGAGGTTAGCCCTTCTTCGATGCCCCGAAAGGCTTCGACAACACCATTCAGGTACATATCAGCATTCAGTGCCATCGTCCCCACGATCATGACCTTGACCATCTTCAAAAGCCCCGTTTTGAAAGGCTCTTGAACTTGCCCGGTCATCATCATGTAGGCGTACAGGGTGATGTAGAGCGTCAGCGCACCGAGCGCCCAGGGATAGACCGTTGCAATGATGTCGCCGGCCACGTTCGTGACAAAGGTCGTCGTGGCATTGTTCAGGGTGCCGCCGATGCCCTGGAAGACGTTTGTTGTTGCTGGCATGGCTACTTGCCTCCCATCTTGACGCCCGTCATGGGCTGGACGTTGAGGCCGCGCCGCTTGCCCGCATCGGCAAGGCTTTCAGCACGTTCCGCGTTGATGCAGTTCGGCGTTTCGGACAGTTCGCCAGGATTGGCCCGGCACTTCGCCAAACGGTCAGTCCGCTCGGTTGCGTGTTCCTTGTACCAATCGACCGACTGGACGGGTTCAGCCGGTTCCGTACAGCCGACCAGGACAGCCGCGACGATCAGGGAGAGGGTGAGCTTTCTCATTCTCCGACCTCCCGCGCTTCGGCTTCAATGGTGCGGCCGGGAGCTTGCCGGGCTTCATGTTGCTGCATGACTTTCAGCGCATGAGCTACTTCGGCCGCTTCGATGATTTGGCGAGAGGCGAGAAAGCGCAGCGTTGCTTCCCGGCGACCTGCATAGGTCGGTGTCAGGAACCTTTCCCGACCATTGAAGTAGCCGATGGACAGACTGGTAACCGCGCAGGCGACCGCCAGGAGCGTTGCTTGCCAGCTCATGAGCTGCCCCTTGCTGAACAGCGGCAAGGTGAAGCCGTACCAGTCGTTCGCGGCGAAGTAGGCCACCATCAAGGCCGCATAGATGGACACGCCATCCATAGCGAACATATGCACTTCGCGGCCGATGGTTTTCTTCCACTTGCCGAAGCGGCGCACGTCGCGCCAGAAGCCGATAACCATTGCCGCGTACAGGCCCGCGAGCAGGCCGGAGAGGACGTAAATCATGATAGTCCCCCTTACGGACGCAGCGAAAAGTTCATGGGCTGAACTTTGAGGCCGTCGCGCTTCGCGGCGTCCCGCACGTTCATTTCGTGCGCGCGCTGTTCCTGCAAGCGATCCTCGGCCGCCGCCACCATCGCGTACATCTGGAGCTTGGTCTGCTCGTTCTGAATCATGGCCTGCTCGACCGCGATACGGCCTTGCAGCTCGGCAATCGCCTTGGGGTCGGGCGTGTCGTTGATCTTCGCCATGAGCTGGTCGATTTGGTTCAGCCGTGACTTGGCCTTGTCGTAGGCGTCCAGGGCGAATGCCTTGTCCTGGGCACCCTTCACGGCCTGGGCCTCGCACGCGGTGCGCTGGTCCGAGATCTTGAAATGGGCGCAGGCATCGAATGCCTTGGTGTCTTCATAGATCGACTGCGCCCGGCCGCTCAGGCCGGCATAGCCGCCCATTTTCACGGCGTCATAGACGCCCTGCCAGTCGGCCGGCAGGTACTCGCGCAGCGCCGGGTTGTTCAGGATGCTGCCGAGGCCGCGAGAGCCGGTCAGGGACTCGTACTGCTGCTTCATCTGGTTGATCTGGCTGGTCATCTGGTCGTACTGCATCTTCCACTTGGCGATGGTTTCGACCTGATTGGCGATCTGCTGCGCGATGGAAGCGCCGTCGGTGACCGGGATTTGGGCCTTGGCCTCGTGGTTGCCGAAGATCATCCAACCGGCTACGCCGAGGACGGCCAGGACTTTGATTGTGCTCATGTGATTGCCACTCCTTTTCGGTGAGAAGGAGGGGACGCTGGCCGTCTTTCCGACCTGTCCGCCGGCTCTTTCGAGCTACTGTTCCCGGCAGTCAGCCCCGCATTACTTGGGGCGGCACCCTGCCCGCGTTGCACGGGCTTCGGGCTAATCACAACGGTCTTTCCGCGTCGTCAGGGCCGTCTTTTCCGGTTCCCACGGTCACGCCACTTTCGGCGGGTCAGATCGGCATCTTGATGCCTTCCCCGATCATCAGGCCCTTCTTTTCAGGCCGGCAGCCCGGTACGCCGAAGCGCTCTTGGGGCCAACAAGCGTCCCCCTTGGGGGATATGGTGACCGGGGATAACCCGGTCGATTTACCAATCGGTTCGATCAATGCTGAATTCTTCGCTCAAGTACGGAATATTAGCAAGCTCCTCCAAGGCTTGATCCACGGTTCTGAACCAGAGTTGACGTCCGTGGCCATCAACAACGCGCCGGAGATCTCCGGCGTTCTCCACGCTCAAGGCGTATCCATGCCGCCGATTCGCTTTCAGGATCACGCGCACGAGTCCCGTTCGCTCCAAGCTGTCGCAGTAAGCATCCAGGTCTCCATAGCGCAAGGTCGCAGTCGGGCGGTGGCTCTGCGGCCGGGTAGTCATTCGACGGTGGCCCCCTTTCTGCCCAGCATGGTCTGGATGCGCTCCAAGTGGTGACGAATGACCTCGGGCGAAGCTGTCTGAACTGGTGTCTCGGCTGGTGCGCTCTGAATGCGCAATCTCTTTTCCTTCGCGGCAAGGCCGGCCGACGGTACGAAACGTCCTCGATGAAAGCGATCCAGAACCGCGCGAAACCAGCGTTCAGGGCTGGTCTTGATGCTCTGCGTTGCCATTACCCCGGCGAGTTCGTCTAGAAGCATCTGTGCATCGTTGACATTGAGTCCATTCACCATAGGGGCGATGGCACTGCGCTCCCGCTCATTCAGGCGCGAAGGCCACACCAATGCGCCGCAGGCGCCTTTCTCCGCCTCGCCCGGTACGGGCGAAGGGGGCGGCGTGTGGATAACTTTCGCCGGTAGTTGTAGTGACGATTTATTGATGGTTCTAGTTGGTGGTTCATGGGGTGACGTAGCCCTGTCACCGGGGGGTGTCACCCGTGTCACCGGGGGCATGACGCCCGTGTCGCCCCCCGGTGCCAATCTGTCGGAGGGGGGTGACAATCTGTCGGGGGGAGAGGCGAGACTGAGGCTGTAGACATTGGAAGACTGGCTTCCGTCCTTCCGATAGTTACGCTCGATGTGCAGGAACCCAGCCGCTTCCAGTTCCTTTAAGACGCGCTGTACCGTGCGCTCGGACGTGCAGCACTTTTCGGCAATGAGGCGCACACGCGGCCAGCACTGGCCGACCTCATCGGCCGCATCAGCTAGGGCCATCAGGATCAGCTTTGAATTGGGTGGTAGCCGCTGCTCCCACGCCCAGTTCATCGCCTTGATGCTCATTGCGCCAGCACTCCTTGCGCACTGCCATCGAGCGCGAGCGCGTCCTTCACTTGGAGGGTGCGGAAATACACGCGCCGGCCAACTCGCAGCATCGTGGGCTTGAGCTTGCGGGCGACGTCCGTGTTTGAGTACAGCGCGACTCGAATACCGTCTGGCGAGCGACCGAGCAATCCCGCCACATCGCCAAGACTCATGAGTGGGCCATACCGTTGAAGCAGATATTCTTCCGTTGTCATCAATACATCCACCGAAATAATGAGTAGATGGGCGTATTTTTTGACTGATATGGCTATTGGTCAAATTTAAGTCGTTGATTTTTAAAGCCAAAATTGGCTATCTCGCCATACCAAAATGCACCATCCGCGATTACCAAAATAAGGTGTCTTGGTGTCGAGCATTTCGCGGATAGAAAAATATCTTTTCAAATCAAATAATTGCGCCAGCTATGGGAATAAGAAAATTCATTGAAATAATTCATGGATTTCCGGTCTTTTTCACCACCTGATCGAGCTTGCCCACCAAATCCTCCGCACGCAGATGGGTGTAGCGCTTGAGCATCTGCATCGACTTGTGGCCGCTGATGGCCGCGACCTCCTGATCGGACAAGCCTGCTTCCACAAAGCGGCTGACGGCTTCGTGGCGCAGATCGTGAAAGCGGAAGTCCGGCACGCTGGCATCCTTCTTGATGCGCGTCCAGATCGGATTGAACTGGTAAGCCCGGCGCTTGTTGTCACGTCCAGGCTCACCGAAAAAGATCAGGTCGGTATCAATGGGACGCACCGGGTTGTTCAGCGCCTCACGAAACAGCCGGGTTGCCTCGACCGTCAGGGGAACGGTACGCGACATCGTATTCTTCGTTTCCTGGAGGCGCACCACGCGCCGGTCAAGATCGACCTGGTTCCGGCGCAGGCCCGTAATCTCCGAAGAACGCATTCCTGTTTCAAGCGCGATGCGCACGATCCAGCCGAGCATCGGGTTCGAGTGAGCATCGACCGCCGCCATCAGGCGGGTTTCTTCCTCTCGCGTGAGCCGTCGATCCCGTCCAGGGCTGGGCGCTGGACGGCGAATGCTTTGCACGGGGTTGTAGGTCAGGCCGATGCCCCATTCCTTGATCGCCACGTTGAACAGGTGGCCGAGTAATGCGAGATCGAGACGTACCGTGTTGGGCGAACGGGGCTTGGGGGCTGGCTTGCCCTTGGCGTCCTTGCGATCCAGGCCAGCGAGCCGGTCGTCGCGGTACTTGGCGATCAGCTCCGGTGTCAGCGCGGCCAGCGAATACTTGCCCAGGTTCTGCATCAACGGCTTCGCGTGTCTCGCGTCGCTGTCGGCCGATGCCGGGCGCTTGGTTGGGGAGACTTCGGATAGATAGCGCTTGAGCGCGTCCTCGATGGTCATGCGCTCGGACGGCGCACGTTGGATATAGACGCCGCGCACCATTTCGTCTTCGGTGCGCCGCGCCCAATCCTCGGCGTCGCGTTTGGTGCGGAAGGTCTTGGCTGTGGCCGGCCATCCCGTCTTGCGGATGAGCGCTTTCCACGTGCCTGAGGGTGTCTTGACGATGGTCGCCATTCGGTTGCTCCAGAACAGGGCTCGTGTACCGCCACTGTACCGAAACTGTACCGACGCGCCAGCGCAAGCAAAGATGGTGGGCCCAGCAGGACTTGAACCTGCAACCAACGGATTATGAGTCCGCTGCTCTAACCAATTGAGCTATAGGCCCTTTTTGCTTTTTTGATGGGGCGGAAGGGTGGCCGCCCCGCTCAATTCTGCCCCGCCGATCTGGCCTCGATCAGTGGATTATGAGTCCCCTGCTCTAACCAACTGAGCTAACGCCCCCCATACGCCACGGGCCTGGCCCAGGGCGTGAAACGGCGCATTGTAGCGGCTGTGGCTAGCGCTGATGGCTCAAGGCATTGCTCACCAGCCTGGACGTGATGTCCACGATCTGGATCATCCTGTCGTAGTGCATCCGCGTGGGGCCGATCACGCCCAGGGTGCCGACGATCTGGCCGTTCACCTCGTAGGGGGCGCTGACCACGGACAGCTCCTCGATCGGCACGACCTGGCTTTCGCCGCCGATGAAGATGCGCACGCCTTCGGCCTGGCTGGAAAAATCCAGCAGGCGCAGGATTTGCGTTTTTTGCTCGAACAGGTCAAAGGCGCGGCGCAGGTTGTGCATGTCGTGGGAAAAATCGCTCACGGCCAGCAGGTTGCTCTGCCCGGCAATGACCACCTGCTCCTCCTGCGTCGAGGGGCTGAGGGCTTCGGCACTCAAATGCACCGCCGCCTGCATCAGGTCGGCCACCTGGCCGCGCAGTTGCTCGACTTCGGTGCGCAGGCGTTCACGCACCTGCTCGATGTCCATGCCCGCATAGTGCGCGTTCAGGTAATTGGCGGCCTGGATGAGCTGGCTGCCGTCCAGCTCACTGTCGGTGAACATGACACGGTTCTGCACGTCGCCATCGGGGGCGACGATGATGACCAGCACCCGCCGTTCGGAGAGTTTGACGAACTCGATGTGCTTGAACACCGAACTGCGCTTGGGCGCCATGACCACGCCGACGAACTGCGACAGGTTGGACAGCAGGTTGGCGGCGTTGGCGATGACTTTCTGCGGCTGCTCGGCCAGCAATTCGGGGGCAACGAAGTCGCTGCGCTGGGCGGTGAGCATGGTGTCCACGAACAGGCGGTAGCCGCGTGCGGTGGGGATGCGGCCTGCCGAGGTGTGCGGGCTGGCGATCAGGCCCAGTTCTTCCAGGTCGGCCATGACGTTGCGAATCGTCGCGGGCGACAATTCCAGACCGGAAGAGCGCGACAGGGTGCGCGAACCGACGGGCTGGCCGTCAGCGATATAGCGCTCCACCAGCACCTTGAGCAACAACTTGGCACGATCATCCAGCATCGTGCAATTTTAATATGATGTAATTTCTGGTTATGAGTCCCAAGTTCCGCCACGTCGCCCTGATCGGCAAGTACCACCAACTGTCTGGTTACAGCGCCCCGGCCAACCCGGCGCACCAGCCCTTGGCCGAGATTGCCGAGTTCCTGCACGCCAAGGGCTGCGAGGTGGTGATCGAGGCGGACACGGCCATCCACACCGGGCTGCACCAGCGCTTTCCGACGCTGACGGTGGACGAACTGGGCCAGCACTGCGCGATGGCGGTGGTGGTGGGCGGCGATGGCACCATGCTGGGCATCAGCCGCCATCTGGCCAAGTACGGCACGGCGCTGGTGGGCATCAACCAGGGGCGGCTGGGCTTTGTCACCGACATTCCCTTGAGCAGCTACCGCGAAACCCTGTTCCCCATTTTGCTGGGCGAATACGACGAGGACGTGCGCCCGCTGATGCACGCCCGCGTGGTGCGTGAAGAAAACTGTGTGTTCGAAGCCCTGGCGGTGAACGACGTGGTCGTCAATCGCGGTGCCACGGCGGGGATGCTGGAGCTGCGCGTGGAGGTGGACGGGCGCTTTTTGTCCAACCAGCGGGCCGATGGCCTGATCGTCGCCACGCCCACCGGCTCGACCGCGTATGCCCTCTCGGCGGGCGGGCCGATGATGCACCCCAGCACCCCGGCCTGGGTGATTGCGCCGATTGCGCCGCACATGCTCTCCAACCGGCCCATCGTCATCCCCGACAGCGGGGAGGTCATGCTGCAGGTGATCGGCGGACGGGATGTCAGCGCCAACTTCGACATGCAGTCGCTCTCCACCATCCTGCATGGCGACCGCATCTACGTGCGCCGCTCCGAGCACAGCGTGCGCTTTCTGCACCCCCAGGGCTGGAATTACTTTGCCACCCTGCGCAAGAAACTCGGCTGGAACGAAAGAGGCTACCGGCCATGACGCTCAGGCGCATCACGCTGCGTGACTTTGTCATCGTGCAGGCGCTGGAGCTGGATTTTGCCCCCGGCTTCACCGCGCTGACGGGGGAGACGGGCGCGGGCAAATCCATCTTGCTCGATGCCCTGCAACTGGCCCTGGGCGCCCGTGCCGACGCCAGCGTGGTGCGCGAGGGGGCGGCGGATGCCGACATCTGTGCCCGGTTTCAGGCACCGGCCAGCATCGGTGCGTGGCTGCAATCCCAGGGCTTCAAAAACGCGGCCACCCTGGAACTGCGCCGCCAGATCGACGCCCAGGGCCGCAGCCGGGCCTGGATCAATGGCAAGACCGCCACCGCCACGCAGTTGCGCCAGGTGGGCGAGCAACTGGTGAACATCCACGGCCAGCACGCCTGGCAAAACCTGATGCACGCCGACAGCGTGCGCAGCCTGCTCGATGCCTACGCCGGCATCTCCACCGCCGAACTGCGCCGGCTGTGGCAGCACTGGCGCGAGGCCACCGCCCATTGGCACGCCGCCGAGCAGCGCCAGACGCAACTCCAGCAGGAACGCGAACGCCTGCAATGGCAGATCGACGAGCTGGAAAAACTGGCCCCCGCCGCCGACGAATGGGAAGAACTGAACACCCAGCACACCCGCCTGGCCCACGCCCAAACCCTGCTGGAAGCGGCGCAACGCGCCCTGGCCGCCCTGGGCGATGAAGACACCGGGGCCGAGCGCCCCCTGGCCTATGCCAGCAGCCAGCTGGAGGCCCAGGCCCACCTGGAGCCGGGCTTTGCCGACATCGGCGCCACCTTGCAATCCTGCCTGGCGCAACTGGACGACGCCCGGCACAGCCTGCAACGCTACCTGGAGCGTGCCGACCTCGACCCCGAACGCCTCGCGGCGCTGGACGAACGCCTGGGCCTGTGGCTGCAACTGGCCCGCCGCCATAAACATCCGCCCCAGGATTTGCCCCAGCTTCTAAGCCACTGGCATACGCAGCTTGCCGCCCTGGACGCTGCCGCCGACCTGCCCGCCCTGGCCCACGCCGTGGCTCGGGCGCTGGAGCGCTACCGCAGCGCCGCCCAGGCCATTTCGGCCCAGCGCCACCACGCCGCCACGCAGCTGGCACAGGCCATCACCGCCGCAATGCAGGAATTGGGAATGCAGGGCGGCAGCTTCACCGCGCAGGTGCTGCCGCTGGCCGAACCCGGCGCCCACGGCCTGGACGAGGTGCAGTTTCTGGTCGCCGGCCACCCCGGCGCCACGCCCCGGCCCATCGGCAAGGTCGCCTCCGGCGGGGAGCTGTCGCGCATCTCGCTGGCGCTGGCCGTAGCCACCAGCGCCCAGGGCAGCGCCGGCACCCTGATTTTTGACGAGGTGGACGCGGGCATTGGCGGCGCGGTGGCGCAAACCGTCGGTGCGCTCATGCAGCGCCTGGGCACCAACCGCCAGGTGCTGGCCGTCACCCACCTGCCGCAGGTGGCCGCCTTTGCCCACCAGCATTACGTGGTGCACAAGCAGCGGCGCAAAACCGGCACCACCAGCCAGGTACTGGCCACCGATGCGCCGCAGCGCGAGCAGGAAATCGCCCGGATGCTGGGCGGCCAGACCATCTCCGACACCACCCTGGCCCACGCCCGCGAAATGCTGGCCCAGGCCCAAGCCACCCGAGGAGCTGCACCATGACGCTGGAAGTGGTTTTGATCACCGGCCTGTCCGGCTCGGGCAAGTCGATTGCCCTCAAAGCGCTGGAGGATGTCGGCTACTACTGCGTCGACAACCTGCCGCCGGAGCTGCTGCCCGCCTTCGTGCGTCTGCAGCACGCCCACCACGGCAAGCGCGTGGCCATTGCCATCGACGCCCGCAGCGCCGCCAGCCTGCCGCACCTGCCGAAAAAGCTGCGCCAGCTCCAGCACCTGCGCAGCCAGGGGGTGCAGTTGCACATCCTGTTCCTGGACGCGAACACGCCCACGCTGGTGCGGCGGTTTTCCGAAACGCGCCGCCGCCATCCGCTCTCGCCCACCGACGTGCCCGATGGCGGCGCCCTGGCCCAGGTCATCGAGCACGAGCGCGAACTGCTCGGCCCGCTGCGCGAACACGCCCACCTGATCGACACCAGCAATATCCGTGGCCCGCAGCTGCAAAGCTACGTCAAGGGGCTGATCCAGGCCCCGGCCAACCAGCTCACGCTGATTTTTCAGTCTTTCGGCTTCAAGCACGGCCTGCCGCTGGATGCGGACTACGTGTTCGACGTGCGCATGTTGCCCAACCCGTACTACGACCCCCTCCTGCGCCCCCTGACCGGCAAGGACGCGCCGGTGCAGCAATTCCTGCGCCAGCAGGCCGACGTGCAGGTGATGCAGACGCATATCCGGCAATTCGTCACCCACTGGCTGCCGGCGCTGCAGGCCAACCACCGCAGCTACGTCACCGTGGCCATCGGCTGCACCGGGGGGCAGCACCGCTCGGTCTTCCTGACCGAACAACTGGCGGCGCATTTCCGTGGGCAGTGGAGCACCTTGCTGCGCCATCGGGAGATGGATGCGCGAGCTTTACAAAAATAAGAGCTGCTTCCGCTTGAAAACAAAGGGATTCAGGTAGTTTTATACCTGAATCCCTTTGTTTATCAGTGGAAAAAGCTACTTTTATCTTCAACCGTAGCGCAGGCTAAGCCTCGATCTCCCGCACGTACTGGAGCAACTCGGCAATCGCCAGCACCGGCAGGCCATGCCGGGCAGCGTAGGCGAAGACATCGCCGCCGCGCATCATGCTGCCGTCCGGGTTCATCAGCTCGCACAGCACGCCCATCGGGCGCAGCCCGGCCAGGCGGGCCAGGCAGACCGAGCCTTCGGTATGCCCCTGCCGCGCCGCCAGCCCGCCGGGGTGCGCCCGCAGGGGAAAGACGTGGCCGGGCCGCACCAGGTCGTCCGGCCGGGCCTCGGGGGCGATGGCGGCCTGGATGGTCGTCAGCCGGTCACGGGCGCTGACGCCGGTGGTGACGCCGTGGCGGGCCTCGATGGTCACGGTAAACGCCGTGCCGTAGGGGCTGCCGTTGTGCGCCACCATTTGCGGCAGGTCGAGGCGCTGCAGGGTGTCGTCGGTCAGGCACAGGCAGACGATGCCGCTGCCGTCGCGGATCATTTGCGCCATGCCGCGCTCGGTCAGGCGCTCGGCGGCGAAGATGAGGTCGGCCTCGTTCTCGCGGTCATAGTCGTCCATCAGCACGACGGGCACGCCTTCGCGCACGGCCTGCAGGGCTGCCTGCACGCGCTGGCGCAGCGCCTCGGGGGTGGAGGAAATTTCAGGAAAATCCGGCGCAGTGCGCTCGGCAACGGGGGATGAAAACATAGGGAAACGCTCCTCGGTAGAACAAGTGGAGAAGACGTTTTCGGGGCACGCAGCAGCGGTTGCTGCGCCCCGTCGTCCAGGGCGCAGCAACGCGCGGCGCATCTTCTTGCATCCGGACTGTGACCGTCGGCTCTGGAGTGGTGCCAGATCTGCTGACCCCATGGCCGCCTGCTGAATCAACAGCCGCTCGCCATGGGCGCTCGCGGGCTTGCGAAGACCCTGTGGCATTGCGCCACAGCCTCGCCTACCGCCGGTGGGGAATTTCGCCCCGCCCTGAAGACGCTGGTGTTGGCCGGGGCCAACGGGCGGATTGTAAAACCGGCGCCATGAATGAAAAGGGTAGCTTCCTCCACTGATGCAATAACGATTCAAGATACAAATAGCTTTGAAAGCTTTATTGCATCATCGGAAACAGCTCCTCAAAAGAAAGCATCAGCTTGCGCACCGGCGCAGGCAGCCCCAGGGCCAGCGCCTGCGGCCCGGTACACCAGGCCCCGGCGGCAGGGTGGATGTCGGGCACCGCGCAGCCGTCCGTGGCCGGTGCCAGTTGCACCACCACCGGGTGCAGGAACAGGTCGCGGTGCGTGAGCACATGCAGCACCACGGGCAAATCGTGGCGCTGCTGCGCTGGCGATGCCTGCGATGCCTGCGGCAAGGCGGCCAGCATCCGGGCCAGATCGGCCTCGCCGGGGTACACCAAGGGGCTGAACAAACCGGCCCAGATCGCATTGGCGCCGCCTTGTGCCGGGCGGCGTTCCAGCCAGTAGCGCCCCTGCGCATCGCGCAGAAACAGCAGCCACCACGCCTGGCTGCTGCGGCGCAGCTTGCGGGTCTTGACGGGGTAGTCCTGCGGATTGCCCGCCTGCTGCGCCCGGCACTGCCATTGCAGCGGGCACTGCCGGCACACCGGCTGGCGGGGCGTACACACCGTGGCGCCCAGATCCATCAGCGCCTGGGTGTAGCGCGGCATGTCGGCACCCGCCTCGGGCAACAGTTGCTCGGCCAGCGCCCACAGCGCTTTTTCCTGCTGCGCCTGGGCCAGGTCGCCGGAAAACGCCAGCACGCGGGTGAGCACCCGCTTGACGTTGGCGTCCAGAATCGCCGCCCGCTCCCGAAAGCAGAACGCCGCAATCGCCGCCGCCGTGGTGCGGCCAATGCCCGGCAGGGTGGCCAGCGTGGCGGCATTGCGCGGGAACTGGCCGCCGTGCTCGGCCATGACGGCCTGGGCACAGCGGTGCAGATTGCGGGCGCGGCTGTAGTAGCCCAGGCCGCTCCACAACGCCATGACCTGGTCGGCGGGCGCAGCGGCCAGGCTGGCCACGTCGGGCAGCGCCTGGATGAAGCGCTGGTAGTAGTCCAGCACGGTCGTCACCTGGGTTTGCTGCAACATGATTTCCGACAGCCAGACGCGGTACGGATCCTGCGTATGCTGCCAGGGCAGGTGGTTGCGGCCATGGCGGACCTGCCAGTCGATCAGGGGTGGGGCAATGGCGGGCAGCCGGGCCGAAGCAGAAGAAGAGGAAGGAGCAGGCATGAACGAGCGACCACGCCGCCCCGTCCACAAGGCCGGGCCGGCGGGCCGGAAGGCAAAGCCCGGCAGTGTAGCGGCGCAGCGCGTTATTGCTGGAGCGGTTCCGTGTCGCCTGCCGCGTCGACAGGAGTGACTGCGGGAGTGACCGCACAGGCCGCGCCCTCCAGCACGGGCAGGTGCAGCAGTTGCTCGCACCGGGTGTGCAGTTGCTGGTCGAGCTGCTGCAGCAGGCTTTCGGCGCTTTCCACCTGGGCGATGTGCTCCATCAGCCCGCTGGCTGCGTGCTGGATGCGGTCAACGGCCTCGATGCGCCGGGCAAAGCTGCGCTTGCGCTCCTTGAGCTGGGCATCGAGCTGGGCCGTGGCCGCCTTGCTCCACAAATCCAGGTCGTTGGCAGCGTTTTCAAAAATGGAGCGCAGGCGCATTCCCAGCGCCTTGATCAGGCGCTCGCCAAACAGCGGGTTGGCCAGCTTGAGCACGTTGCCAAAACCCAGGTACTGCAGATAGCTTTGCTCCAGCTGGCCCAGCGCCTGCTCGAAGTCGTGCAGCTGCAAAGGCTCCGGCGACAGCAGGGAAAAGCCGAATTCCGCGTTCAGGTCCTTGAAGCTGGCGCCCAGCATGGCCTGCACCTCGGCGGCAGCGGCGCGTACCTTGTCGCCCAGCTCGCGCAGGCGCTCGAAGGTGGAGGCGTAGACCTTGCGCACGCCCAGCTTCAGCCCGGAATGCTCCAGCGCCTGCGCCAGCTGCTCCAGCTCGCGGCGCTGCGAGGTCGCGCCCAGGTGCTGGAAGGCCTGGTTCATCAGGCGCAGGTGCACGGTGCGCAGCGCCAGGATGCGCGTGCTGCTGGAATCGAAGCTGCGCTGCTCCTGCTCGATGCGCTGGCGCATGCTGTCGATCACCGTGGCGTTCTTGCCGCGCAGGCTGCGCAGCTCCAGCATCTGCTCGTCCAGATCGCGGCGGCGGATTTGAATCGCCCGGCGCACCTGGGTCTGCATCTGCCGCACGCCGCCGGTGACGGCGGACAGCAGAATGCTCTGCCGGTGCGCCAGGATGCCCTGGGCCAGGGCATCCTCGAACGCGGGCAGGCCGCTCTCGGCCAGCAGGTCGGGGCGCTGCTCGATCTTGGCCTGCAGCCCTTTCTGCGCCGACAGCGGCAGGATGCGCTGGGGCGAGATGTTCAGCATCTGCGCACTTTGCTGGCGCTGGCGCTCCAGCTGGGCCTGCACCTGCGCTGCGCTGTCCATGCCGTTCCACAGCGCATCGATCTTGTTGAGCACCACAAGGTGCGATTCGCCCTCGCGGTGGCTGGGCAGCAGGTGCTCGCGCCAGATGGCCAAGTCGGACTTGGTCACGCCCGTATCGGCCCCCAGCAGGAACACCACCGCATGGGCCAGGGCGATCTGATTGACCGTCAGCTCCGGCTCCGCCCCCACGGCGTTCAGGCCCGGCGTGTCCAGAATCACCAGGCCCTGCTTGAGCAGCGGGTGCGCCATGTTCACCAGGGCGTGGCGCCAGCGCGGCACCTCGACCAGACCCCGGTCATCGACCATCGGGTTGTCCTGGGGCAGGGCATCGTTCCAGAAGCCCAGGGTGCGGGCCTCCTCCACCGTCACGGTGCGCGTTTCGGCCACCTTGGCAATCTGCGCGGCCAGCTGGTCCGGGTCGTTCACATCCAGCGGCAACTGCACCCAGGTCGAAGGGCGGCTGCGCCATTGCGCCAGGCTGTAGGTCTGCTCACGCGTTTCGATGGGCAGCAGGCGCATGCAGGCCGGCAGTGCGGGGTCGTACCCCAGCTCGGTCGGGCACATGGTGGTGCGCCCGGGCGAGGCGGGCATGATGCGCCGCCCGTAGTGGGCAAAGAAGATGGCGTTGATCAGCTCCGACTTGCCGCGCGAGAACTCGGCCACGAAAGCCACGCACACCTTGTCGTCACGCAACTGCCCTTCCAGGCGCTGCAAATGGTCTTGCACTGCTGCGTCCAGCAGCTCCTGCTCGCCCAACCAGCTGCGGAACTCGGCCAATTGGCTGGCAAACCCCTTGCGCCACACCCCCAGCTGGTCAAACTGCTCGTTAAATGATGGGCCCACCTGTTTTTCTCCCGAAATGTGGATATTCGTGCGCAATGACTATAACCCCGCTCATGCAGCGGCAGCAGGCGGGTTTGTTACCGCTTGCGCCGACTTTTTCCTAGGATTTCTGGCAGCGCGGACAGTAGTAGGTGCTGCGCTGTCCCTGGCGCAACAGGCGCACCGGCTGGCCGCAATGGTGGCATGGCTGGCCGGCGCGGCCATACACCTGCACCGCGTGCTGGAAGTGCCCGGCCATGCCCTGCGCGTTGGAAAAATCGCGCAGCGTGGTGCCGCCTTGCTCCACCGCCTGGGCGATCACCTGCCCGATGGCCGCAAACAGCCGCCGCGCCTTGACCGGGCCGATGGCGCACGCTGGCGTGGCCGGGTGGATGCGGCTGGCAAACAGCACTTCGCTGGCATAGATGTTGCCCACGCCCACCACCAGTTTGCCGGCCAGCAGCACCGCCTTGACGGGCGCCCGGCTGGCGTGCAGGCCAGCGGCAAAACGCTCCCAGGTAAAGCTGGCGGGGTCCAGCGGCTCCATGCCCAGGCCGCCCAGCAACTTTTGCGCCCGGGGGTCGCCCTCCCCGGCCACGGCCACCACGGCGCCAAAGCGGCGCGGGTCGTGCAGGCGCAGCACGCCCTGGCTGGTCGTCAGGTCGAAATGGTCGTGCGCTCCGGGCGCCGGAAAGCTGCGGGCAAAGCGCAGGCTGCCGGACATGCCCAGGTGCAGCAGGAGCAATCCGGCGTTCAAGTCCAGCAGCAGGTATTTGCCCCGGCGGCGCACCTGCTGCACCGTCTGCCCGACCAAATCCTGCGGCGGGCAGCCCAGCGGCCAGCGCAAGGGCTTGCCCAGGCGCACCGCCAGGATCTGCGCGGCAACGATGTCGGCGGCAAAACTGCGCCGGGTGACTTCGACTTCAGGTAACTCAGGCATGGATCGTGCTTCATCAAGGCGGGGCCGGAGCAACCGGCGTCATCGTTCGATTATTATGGCCGGATGGCCTCTTTACCCTGCCCTACGCGCCCGTTCTGGCGCACTTCATGGCGCACGCTCGGCAGTGCCGCCGCCGTGCTCGGCACATTGACTGCCTGCGCCCAGGTGCCGCCCGCACCGCAAGCTGCGGCCCCGGCAGATGCCACCGACACCGCCGCAAACAGCAACGTCGCCCTGGATGGGCCGCTGTTCTACGAACTGCTGCTCGGCGAACTGACCGCCAGCCAGGGCGATGCCCGGGACGCCGTGGCGCTGTTCCTGGACGCCGCCCGCCAGACCAACGTCGAGGCGCTGTACCAGCGGGCGACCGACGTGGCGCTGCGCTCGCGCTCCGGCCCCCAGGCACTGATGGCGGCGCAAGCCTGGCAACAGGCTTTTCCCGCTTCGCGCATGGCCAACCGCTACCTGCTGCAAATCCTGCTGATGCTCAACCGCGTCTCCGACACGGTCGAGCCGCTGACCCGGGAACTGGCCGCCACCCCCATCGCCAGCAAGCCCGCCGCCTACCTGGCCATTGCCCAGCTCTACCGCCACACCGGCGACAAGAAACTGGCAGCGGCCGTGGTCGAGCAAGCCCTGCAGGCCGACCTGGGCCACGCCGCGACCGCCCCTGCCGCCTGGGCCATGCTCGGCCACATGCACCTGGCAGCCAACCAGAAAGAGCAGGCCCTGCAGGCAGCCACCCAGTCGCAGCAACTGGCCCCGGCCAACGGTGCCGCCGCCCTGCTGGCCCTGGAGCTGCTGGAAAACAAGCTGCCCCAGGCCGAGCCCCTGGTGCAGAACTACCTGCAGCACACCCCGAACCCGACCATCCGCCTGGCCTACGCCAAGGTCTTGCTCGACCAGCGGCGCCTGCCCCAGGCGCTGGTGCAGCTCGATGCCGTGGTGGCGCAAACGCCCGAGAACGCCGAAGCCTGGCTCACCCTGGCCGCCGTCCACGCCCAGCAAGGCCAATGGCCGCAGGCCGAACAGGCCCTGCAAGGCTTTGCCGCCCTCATCCCCGCCATGGCCGACGCCCAGCAGCGCGATACCGCCCGGCTGCAAGCCGGTGTCCTGGGCGCCCGCAGCGCCATGGCCGCCAGGAACGATGATCTGGCCGCGCAATGGCTGGCGCAAATCCCCAATGCCGAGGACAACCTGCGCGTCCAGGCGCTGCGGGCGGGCTTGCTGGCCCGCCAGGGCCAGCTCACCCAGGCCCGCCGCCTGATCCAGGCCGTGCCGGCAGAAGGCAGGCAACAGGCGCAGCGCAAACTCCAGGCCGAAGTGCAGTTGCTGCGTGACGCCGGTGCCTACGGTCAGGCCTACGCCCTGCAAGCCAGGCTGCAGGCGCAAGACCCGGAAGATGCCGACATCACCTACGAAACCGCGCTGCTGGCCGAAAAAATCGGCCAGCTCGACACCATGGAGCAGCTTTTGCGCAGCATCATGGCCCGCCATCCGGACTACTACCACGCCTACAACGCCCTGGGCTACTCGCTGGCCGATCGGGGGGTGCAGCTCGACGAAGCCCGCCGCCTGATCGAAACCGCGCTGCAATACGCCCCCGACGACCCCTTCATCACCGACAGCCTGGGCTGGCTGGAATTTCGCCAGGGCAATACGGAGCGGGCCGTCACCCTGCTGGAACAGGCCTACAGCCTGCGTGACGACGTGGAAATCGCCACCCACCTGGCCGAAGCGCTGTGGGCGCAGGGCGACCGGCAACGCGCCCGCAGCCTGTGGCGCTCCGCCCTGCAACGCGATCCGGACAACGAAGTGCTGCGCTCCACGCTGCAGCGCCTGAACGTGCAGCCCTGAGAAGCCGATGCCCCGCGCCCTATCCCGACGTCGGCTGCTTGGCAGCACCGCTTATGCTATTTTTTCAGGTGCTTTAGCCGCTTGCAGTACGCCATTTTCAGATAAAAAACCATCTGAAATGAAATGGAACGGGCGGATGGCGCTACAAACCTTCAACCCAGACGGTAGCCAGCAGGACAGCTGGAGCGCCAGCTTCACCCTGCAGGGCACGCCCGAGCAGGGGCAGCTGGACATCTTCAGCCCGCTCGGCGCCCAGCTGGCGCTGCTGCAATGGAGCCCCGCCGGCGCCCTGCTGCGCCAGGGCCAGCAGCAGGTGCCCTCGGCCTCCCTGGCCGCCCTGGTCGAGCGCAGCCTGGGCACCGCCTTGCCCATCGAGGCCTTTTTTGCCTGGCTGCAAGGCCGCCCCCACGATGCCGAAGGCTGGCAGGCGGACCTCGGCCAATACCCCCAGGGCCGCATCCGCGCCCAGCGCCTGCAGCCGCTGCCGCAGGCGCAACTGAAAATTATTTTGCAAGCGCCTGCCGCGCCTTGACCTTCCCTGATTCCTGCTGCCATGCGCACCCTCTACGACGTTCCGGCCCCGGCCAAGCTGAACCTGTTCCTGCACGTGACCGGGCGGCGCAGCGACGGCTACCACCTGCTGCAATCGGTCTTCATGCTGCTGGACTGGCAGGACCGGCTGCACTTCGAGCGCCGCGCCGACAGCACCATTGCCCGCGACGACCTGGCGGGCACCGCCGCCCTGCCCGCCGACGATTTGTGCGTGCGGGCCGCCCGCGCCCTGCAAGCGGCCACGGGCTGCACGCAGGGCGTGCAGATCGGTCTGGAAAAAACCATCCCCGCCCAGGCCGGCATGGGCGGCGGCTCGTCCAATGCCGCAACCACCCTGCTGGCCCTGAACCGCCTGTGGCAACTGCACCTGCCGCGCCGGGACCTGGAACGCATCGGCCTGACGCTGGGGGCCGACGTGCCGTTCTTCCTGCGCGGGCACAACGCCTGGGTCGAGGGCGTGGGCGAACAGATCACCCCGCTGACCGGCCCTGCCGCCCTGCCGCCCGCCCGCTTCCTCGTCATCAAACCCCGGGCCGGACTGGACACCGGCAAAATTTTTTCCAGTCCTTTTTTGCGAAGAGATACAAAGCACGCTACAATAGCGGGCTTTGCAGCAGATCACTACGGGTTTGGTCACAATGACCTGCAACATGCCGCCAGCGGCCTGTGTCCGGAGATGCAAAACGCCATCGCTTTTTTGGAGCAACAGGGTTTTGCGGCTAGAATGACGGGTTCAGGGAGCGCAGTGTTTGCAAAAATCGAGCAAACCCCCAGCCTTGCCAATGCAGCTTCTGATTGGCAGACCAGGGTTTGTGAGAACCTGCAAGAGCACCCATTGCTTGAATGGGCGCAGGATTAAAACTACCGGATTCATTCGTGTAGGGGAGTCGCCAAGTTGGTTAAGGCACCGGATTTTGATTCCGGCATGCGAGGGTTCGAGTCCTTCCTCCCCTGCCACATCCTTTGCGTTTACGTTTGCTTTCAGCACCCAGCACTGGGATAGCTTATGCCCTCCATACCCTCCAATTTTGTGGTGTTTACCGGCAATGCCAATCGTGGCATGGCCGAGGAAATCGCCCAGTATCTCGGCACGTCCCTGGGCGATGCCGACGTTGGCCGTTTCTCCGACGGTGAAGTCACCGTCGAAATCAAGCAGAACGTGCGCACGCGCAACGTCTTCATCGTGCAGCCCACCTGCGCCCCCACCAACGACAACCTGATGGAGCTGCTGGTGATGGTCGATGCGCTCAAACGCGCCTCGGCGGAAAGCATCTGCGCCGTCATCCCCTATTTCGGCTACGCCCGCCAGGACCGCCGCGTGCGCTCCACCCGCGTGCCGATCACCGCCAAGGTGGTGGCCAACATGCTGCAGGCCGCCGGCGTCTCGCGCGTGCTGACCATGGACCTGCACGCCGACCAGATCCAGGGCTTTTTCGACATCCCGGTGGACAACATCTACGCCTCGCCGGTGCTGCTGGGCGACCTCAAGCAAAAGCAGTACGAAGACCTGATCGTCGTCAGTCCCGACGTGGGCGGCGTGGTGCGGGCCCGTGCGCTGGCCAAGCAGCTGGGCTGCGATCTGGCCATCATCGACAAGCGCCGTCCCAAGGCCAACGTCTCGGAAGTGATGCACGTCATCGGCGACATCGAAGGGCGCAACTGCGTCATCATGGACGACATGATCGACACCGCCGGCACCCTGGTCAAAGCCGCCGAGGTGCTCAAGGAGCGCGGTGCCAAGCAGGTCTACGCCTACTGCACCCACCCCATCTTCTCCGGCCCGGCCATCGAGCGCATCGCCAAGGGCAACGCCCTGGACGAAGTGGTCGTGACCAACACCATTCCGCTGTCGGCTGCGGCCAAGGCCTGCGGCAAGATCCGCCAGGTTTCCGTGGCCCCGCTGTTTGCCGAAACCATCCGCCGCGTGCAAAACGGCGAATCGGTCAGTTGCCTGTTCGAAGACTGAGCGCGGACTTTTCGTTTTTTCCCCCCCAAAGACGGCAGCCGCCGTCTTTTCTCAACCCGGTGAGGCTGGTCGCGGCCCACCATTCTGGAGTTAAAACCATGCAATTTGCAGCCACTACACGCGCACAACAAGGTACGGGTGCGAGCCGCCGTATGCGCATTACCGGCAAGACCCCGGGCATCGTCTACGGTGCCGGCGAGCAGCCCCAACTGATCGAAATGGACCACAACGCCATTTTCCACGCGCTGAAAAAAGAAGTTTTCCACTCGTCCGTGCTGGACCTGGAAGTGGACGGCAAAACCACCAAAGTGGTGCTGCGCGACGTGCAGTACCACCCCTTCAAACAGCAAATCCTGCACATCGACTTCCAGCGCGTGGACGACAAGACCAAGATCGAAATGCGCGTGCCCCTGCACTTTGAAGGCGCCGACAACTCCGTCGCCGTCAAGGAAGACAAGTGCACCGTCACCCCGCTGATCCACGAACTGGCCGTGGTGTGCATGCCCGCCCACCTGCCCGAGAACATCGTGGTCGATCTGTCGGGCCTGACCGTCAAGAGCGCCCTGGGCCTGAACAACCTGGTGAAGATGCCCTACGGCGTCAAGGCCGTGGTGCGCGGTTCCAACAAGAACCCCGCCCTGGTCAGCATCAAGCTGCCGGAAGTGGCCCCCGCAGAAGGCGCTGCCCCGGCACCCGCCGCTCCTGCCAAGAAGGGCAAGAAGTAATTCTTCACGCCCGGCAGGCCCGGCCACCGGGCTTGCCACCTCTCGATGGCCCACCTCGGTGGGCCATTTGTCTTTGCCCCCGCGATAATCCGCCCCATGATCAAGTTATTTGTCGGCCTGGGCAATCCCGGCCCGGAATACGCCGCCACACGCCACAACGCCGGTTTCTGGTGGGTCGACGCGCTGGCCCGCGAGCTGAAAGTGCATTTGCAGCCCGAGCGCAGCTACTGGGGCCTGGCCGCCCGCGCCAATGTGCAGGGGCAGGCGGTGTGGCTGTTGCAGCCGCAGACGTTCATGAATCTGTCGGGCAAATCGGTGGGGGCGCTGGCCCGGTTCTTCAAGATCCAGCCCGATCAAATCCTGGTGGCGCATGACGAGCTGGACTTTGCCCCCGGCCAGGTCAAGCTGAAAAAAGGCGGTAGCCACGGCGGCCACAACGGCCTGCGCGACATCCACGCCCAGCTGGGCAGTGGCGACTACTGGCGGCTGCGCCTGGGCATCGGCCATCCGGGCAACAAAAGCGAAGTCACCAGCTGGGTGCTGAAAAAAGCGCCCAACGACCAACAGCAAGCCATTGAAGAGAGCCTTGCCCACAGCCTCAAGGCCTGGCCGCTGCTGGTGGCCGGGGACATGGACAAAGCCACCGCGCAGATCAACACCAACAAGCCCCCGCGTGCCAAGCCGCCCCGGGCCGCTGCGCCGCAGGCGGCCGGTCAAGAAATAAAGAGCTAGTCCCGCTTTATTCATCGGCATTCACGATAGATTCATCTTTGAATATGGCGTTATTCCTGCGGAAAAAGCTCCTGATTTTGCTGTTCACCCTGCTCATGGCCGCTGCCGTGGTGTTTGCCGTGCTGCACCTGCTGCCGGGCAATGCCGCCCAGGTGCTGATGGGGCCGGATGCCGACCCCGAGGCCGTGGCCGCCCTGGCCGTGCAACTGGGGCTGGATGCGCCCGCCTGGCAGCGCTTTGCCGGCTGGCTGGCCGGCCTGCTGCACGGCGACCTGGGAATGAGCTACGCCTACGGCGAGCCGGTGCTGGATTTGCTGCTGGAACGCCTGCAGCTCACCCTGCCCCTGGCCATGCTGGCGCTGGCCGTCAGCAGCCTGCTGGCCCTGCCGATCGGCGTGTACGCCGCCGCGCACCAGGGCCGCTGGCCCGACCGGGCGCTGATGGGGCTGACGCAGATCGGCCTGGCCCTGCCCAGCTTCTGGCTGGCCATGCTGCTGATCGTGTTTTTTGCCGTGCGCCTGCAATGGTTTGCGGCGGGCGGCTTTCCGGGCTGGAGTGCGGACGAAGGCGGCGGCCTGCTGCCCGCGCTGCACGCCCTGGTGCTGCCCACCCTGGCGCTGGCCGCCGTGCAGACGGCGATCCTGGCGCGGCTGACCCGCGCGGCGGTGCTGGAGCATGTGGGCGCCGACTTCGTGCGCACCGCCCGCGCCAAGGGCCTGAGCCGCCACCAGGTGCTGTGGGGCCATGTGCTGCGCAACGCCATGGGGCCGATCCTGACCCTGCTGGGGCTGCAATTCGCCAATTTGCTGGCCGGGGCCATCGTGGTGGAAAACGTGTTTTACCTGCCGGGGCTGGGGCGCCTGCTGTTCCAGGCAGTGGCCAACCGCGACCTGCTGGTGGTGCAGAACGGCGTGCTGCTGCTGGTGGCGCTGGTCATGCTGGTGAATTTTGCCGTGGACGTGCTGCACGCCTGGCTGGACCCGCGCATCCGCACGGGGGCGGCATGACGCGCCACGGCCATACCCGCCACAACCTGCGTCTATGGGCCGGACTGGCGCTGACGGGCACGCTGCTGCTGGCGGCCCTGCTCTCCTGGGTCTGGACGCCGCACGCCTTCGACGCCATGGCCATGGACAGCCGCCTGCAAGCCCCCGGCGCCCGGCACTGGCTGGGCACCGATGCCTATGGCCGCGACGTGGCCAGCCAGTTGCTGGTGGGCGCCCGCAGTTCGCTGGCCGTCGGGGCCGCCGCCGTGGGGCTGGGGCTGCTGCTGGGCAGCGGCCTGGGCCTGCTGGCAGCGGCCCGCCGGGGCTGGCTCGACCAGCTCACCATGCGGCTGGCGGACTTCACCCTGGCGTTCCCGGCGCTGCTCACCGCCATCCTGCTCACCGCCGTGCGCGGGCCGGGCATGGGCAATGCGGTGCTGGCCATTGCCGTGCTCAACATCCCCGTATTTGCTCGCCTGGCCCGTGCCAGTGCGGCCGGTATCTGGGCGCAGAACTACGTGCTGGCCGCCCGCGCCTGCGGCAAGAACCGCTGGCGCATCACCTGGGAGCACATCCTGCCCAACACTGCCGGCGTGCTCATCGCCCAGGCCAGCAGCCAGTTCGCCCTGGCGCTGCTGGCCGAGGCGGCGCTGTCCTACCTCGGCCTGGGCGTGCAGGCGCCCCAGCCGTCCTGGGGGCGGATGCTCAGCGAGGCGCAAAGCCTGCTCTACCAGGCACCGCTGCTGGCCGTCTTCCCCGGCGTGGCGATTGCGCTGGCCGTGCTGGGGCTGAACCTGCTGGGCGAGGGGCTGCGTGCCCGGCTCGACCCGCCAACGCCCGCCCGGCCCGCATGGTGATGGTGATGCTGGAAGCCGCCCGCCTGAACCTGCTGCTGCCCGCCCCGGGCGGACGGCGGCTGCACGCGCTGCGCGACATCGGCTTTCAATTGCAGCGCGGCAGCTGCCTGGGGGTGGTGGGCGAATCGGGCAGCGGCAAAAGCCTGCTGGCCCTGAGCCTGCTGGGCCTGGCGCCCGGCGGCAGCCTGCTCAGCGGCCACCTGCGGCTGGACGGCCAGGACATCCTGGGCCAGAGCGAAGCGGCCTGGCAGCGCCTGCGCGGCAACCGCATGGCCATGGTGTTCCAGGACCCGGGCAGCGCCCTGAACCCCGTCCACCCCATCGGTGCCCAGGTGGCCGAGCCGCTGCGCCGCCACCAGGGCCTGGGCCGCCGCGCGGCACTGGCGCAGGCTGCCGATCTGCTGGCCCAGGTCGGCATTGCCCGCCAGCGCCTGGGCGACTACCCGCACCAGTTCTCCGGCGGGCAGCGCCAGCGCATCACCATCGCCATGGCGCTGGCCTGTGCGCCCGACGTGCTGATTGCCGACGAGCCGACCACCGCCCTGGACACCACGGTGCAGCAGCACATCCTGGACCTGCTGCACCGTTTGGTCGAGGAGCGGGCCATGGCCCTGCTGCTCATCAGCCACGACCTGGGCGTGATCGCGCAGCACGCCGACGACATCCTGGTCATGTACGGCGGCCAGATTGTCGAAAGCGGCCCCACCGCCGCCCTGTTCAGGCACATGGCCCACCCGTACAGCCGGGCGTTGCTGGCCGCCCGCCCGCGCCTGGGGGCGCCGCGCCAGCCCAGCGGCAGGCCGTATCCGTTGATGACCATTCCCGGCCAGGTGCCCAGCCTCGCGGACTGGGGCAACGGCTGCCCGTTTGCCAACCGCTGCGGCTTTGCCCAGGCCGAATGCCAGGCGCAAACACCGCCGCGCATCGCCATTCCCAGCCTGTGCGACATCCCGCCGCACAGCAGCCTGCAGGCCCACCATGTCTGGTGCCTGCGCCCCGAGGCGCTCCAGGCGGGCAGCACGCAGCGCTGGCAGGAGTAAATCCCGACATGGACGCCGCCGCCCTGCCCCCGCCACTGCTCGAAGTGCGCCAGTTGTGCCACAGCTACGCCGCCCCCCGGCCCGGCCTGTTCGCCCGGCCACAACTGCACCCAGTGCTGCACAACGTCGGCTTCACCTTGCAGGCCGGGCGCTGCCTGGGGCTGGTCGGCGCTTCGGGCAGCGGCAAATCCACCCTGGCGCGGCTGGTGCTGGCGCTGGCCACCCCGACCAGCGGCCAGGTGCTGCTGGACGGGGAAGACCTGCACCGCCTGCCCGCCGCCGCCTTGCGCCAGGCACGCCAGCACATGGCGCTGGTATTCCAGGATCCAGCCACCGCGCTCAACCCGCGCCGCAGCATCGGCTGGAGCGTGGCCGAGCCTTTGACCGTGCTGCAGCCGCCCCTGGCCCCTGCCGAAATCACACAGCGCGTGGCCCAGGCGCTGGAAGACGTCGGCCTGCGGGCGCAGGATGCCCGGCGCCTGCCCGGCAGCTTCTCCGGCGGGCAGCGCCAGCGCATTGCCCTGGCCCGCGCCATCGTCACCCGCCCGCGCCTGCTGGTGCTGGACGAGCCGGTCAGCGCCCTGGACGTGTCCGTGCAGGCCCAGGTGCTCAACCTGCTGCTGGAGCTGCAACAGCGCCTGGGCCTGGGCTACCTGCTCATCAGCCACGATCTGGCCGTCATCCACCACCTGTGCGACCAGGTGCTGGTACTGCACCAGGGAGAAGTGGTAGAAAGCGGCACCCCGCAGCAACTGCTGCACGCTGCCCGCCACCCGGTCACCCAGGCGCTGCTGCGCAGCGTCCCGACCATGACCCCGGGCGCTGCCCGCCTGCGTTTTGCTATGAATAAAAAAGCTTTTTCCACTGATAAATAAACGATCTTAGGTATAAAAATGCCTAAAACTATTGTTTTATCAGTGGAAAAAGCTCTTATTTCAGGAGAATCCCCATGCCCACCCGCCGCCACCTGCTTGCCCATGCCGCCGCCACCGTGCTGCCGGCGCTGCTGCCCCTGCCCAGCCTGGCGCAAGGCAGCGCCAGCAAAAACAGCCTGACCCTGGGCATGGCGCTGGAGCCGCCGGCGCTCGACCCCACGGCCAGCGCTGCGGCGGCGATTGGCGAGATCGTCCACTACAACCTGTTCGAGACGCTGGTCAAGATCACCCCCCAGGGCACCGTCACCCCGCTGCTGGCCCAGCGCTGGGACATTGCCCCGGACTGGAAGACCATCACCTTCCACCTGCGCCAGGACGCGCAGTTTCACAACGGCGTGCCGCTGACTGCCGACAGCGTGAAATTCAGCTTCGACCGTGCCGCCAGCAGCACCAGCACGAACAAGGACAAGGCGCTGTTCGCCCAGCTCACCGTCAGCACCCCGGACCGCTACACCGTGGTCGTGGCCAGTGCCCACAGCAACCCGGACCTGCTCTTTGCCCTGGGCCAGGCCACGGCCATCATCGTCGAACCCGGCAGCGCCGCCACCAACAGCATCGCCCCCGTCGGCACCGGCCCCTACCGCGTGCAGCAATGGCAAAAAGGCAGCCGCCTGACCCTGCTGGCCTGGCCGCAATGGCGCGAGGCCGGACGCATCGCCCTGCAGCGCGTCACCTTCCGCTTCATCCCGGACGCCGCCGCTCAGGCCACCGCCCTGCTCGCCGGGGATGTGGACGTTTTCCCGCGCATCGGCGCCCGCAGCGTGGTGCAGTTCCAGCACGACCCGCGCTTTCAGGTCATCGTCAGCGGCTCGCGGGCCAAAACCATCGTCAGCATCAACAACGCCCGTCCGCCCTTGAACGACGTGCGCGTGCGCCGCGCCCTGGCCGCCGCCATCGACCGCCAGGCCGTCATCACCGGCGCAGCCGACGGCTTTGGCGTGCCCATCGGCAGCCACTACACGCCCGGCGCCCCCGGCTATATCGACACCACCGGCATCAACCCCTTCAACCCGGAAAAAGCCCGCCAGCTTTTGCAGGACGCCGGCGTAGCCCTGCCGCTCAAACTGCAAATGACGCTGCCGCCCACCCCCTACGCCCGCCAGGGCGGGGAAATCATCGCCGCCCAGTTGGCCCAGGTCGGCGTGCAGGTGCAGCTCGTCAACGTCGAATGGGCGCAGTGGCTCAGTCAAACCTACGGCGCCAAACAGTACGACCTGACCCTCATCAGCCACGTCGAACCGCTCGACCTGGGCAACTACGCCAAGGCCGATTACTACTGGAACTACCGCTCCGGCGCCTTCGACCAGCTCTACCAGCGCATCCAGACCAGCACCGACCCCGAGGAACGCAACCAGCACCTGGCCGCCGCCCAGCGCCTGCTGGCCCAGGACTGCGTGAACATCTTCCTGTACCAGCCCCAGTGGGTCACCATCGCCAAAACCGGCCTGCGCGGCCTATGGAACGACATGCCGATTGCCGTCAATGACCTGAGCGGCCTGGCGTGGGGGTGAGATTCCGCGCCCCCGTCAAGCCCCCCACACCCCGATCGGCAGGCTGCCGAAGTGCTCCTGGCGCTGCCAGATCTTGTCGTCCCACGGCACATCCGGGTTGCGGTTGAACACGATCAGGTGCGCCTCGTCCGCCCCCACCTGCCGGGTGTAGTCGGCCGTCTGCTCCAGCCCCACCGCCAGCACCGGCTCCAGGCCGCCGCGCTGGATTTTCAGCTCGATCACGATGCGTTGCAGCGGGCCGTACATGCCTTGCTCGGGGTCGGTCGGCCATTCGATGAACAAGTCCGTGCGCTTGCGTCCCAGCCCGTATTCGCGGTTGATGCGCCCGCCGCCGTTGATGATGCGCTGCAAAAAGGCCTGCATGATGAGTTGCGGGGCCGCTTCCTTGTAGCTGAAGCCTTCGCTCCAGATGTCGCTGTGTTCGCGAAAGAACTGCTGGAAGGCTTTAAGCAGCTTGGGCATGTCCAGCCGGTGCTCGGGCGTGACGTACCAGCTTTGCTCCTGGTTGGCGATGCGCGTTTGTGCCACCCAGGTCAGCTCGCGTGGAATCACTTCCTGATAAATGCGGTTGCTGATGCGCACGGATGGCCGGGTCACGATCAGGCCCAGATCGGCCACATACTGCTGGTCATCCGGTAGCACGGACCCCAGACCCTGCTCGTCCTTGCTGCCGATGATGGCGCTCAAGACACTGTGTACGCGCGGCTCGCGCAGCTTGTCGCTGAGTTGGTCCAGGTGCGTGGCCCGCGAGTAGATCAGGCGCTCACGCGCTTGGCTGTAGTCGGCCAGGCTGATCGGGCGGCTACGGTCGCGGGCGGCCCTGTTCTCCCAGGTCACTTCATGGCCCAGGGCATTGACCAGCCAGGGCTGGCCCTCGGTATCCAGCCACAGCGCGGGGAAGATGGCCGCATCGAACACCTGCCCGGTGGCCTCGGTGTGCTGCAGCCACAGTGCCTGGGTTTCTTCCCGGGTGAAGTTGCCCATGCGCAAAGACTTGGCCTTGATGTTGAAGGCGCTGCCGCCGGTAATGACCTCGGCCCCGTCCTGGTACATACGGTAGTCACGCACATCACGCACGCCG
>CABIIJ010000011.1 GCA_902175065.1 uncultured Comamonas sp.
TGCCCGAAGGGTTGCCCCGCCAAGACAGCATCTGCTGCGTTGCAAATCCTCGCCGCCCCACCAGGGCGACTGCGGTTTGCGCCTTGCACCTGCCGCCTTGGCGGGGCAACGGGCACCATGAAAAGATCGTGAACAGGTTCTTACCGCAAATCCGGCAATTGGTACCCGGCCAGAACCTCCCGCAGCCTGGTTTTGAGCATCTTGCCGGTGGCGCCCAGCGGGATGGCATCGACAAACACCACGTCATCCGGGATTTGCCACTTGGCCAGCTTGCCCGCATAAAAGTCCAGCAGGGCTTCGCGCGAGACGCTGGCCCCGGGCTTGGTGGCGACCACGACAATCGGGCGCTCGTCCCATTTGGGGTGCGGCATCCCGACACAGGCAGCCATGGCCACGGCCGGGTGACCCATGGCGATGTTCTCGATGTCGATGGAGCTGATCCATTCGCCGCCGGACTTGATCACGTCCTTGCTGCGGTCGGTAATCTGCATGAAGCCATCGGCATCGATGGTGGCCACGTCGCCCGTGGGCAGCCAGCCCAGGCCGGCCTCGTCGACGATCAGCGGGCTATCGCCCTTGTAGTACTGCTGCAGGATCCACGGCCCGCGCACCAGCAGATCGCCATAGGTCTTGCCGTCCCAGGGCTGGTCGCGGCCATCGCCGCCGACGATTTTCATCTCCACCCCGTAAATCGCCCGGCCCTGTTTGGCGCTGATCTTGCGCTGTTCCTCCTTGGGCAAGGCCATTTGCCCGGCCTTGAAAGTGCAGACTGCGCCCAGGGGGCTGGTCTCGGTCATGCCCCAGGCGTGCAGCACCTGCACGCCAAACCCGTCTTCGAAGGCCGCAATCATGGCCGGCGGGCAGGCCGCGCCGCCAATCACGGTGCGCTTCAGGCTGCTGAAGCGCAGTTGCTGCGGCTGCACGTGGCCCAGCAGCATCTGCCAGATGGTGGGCACGCCAGCGGCAAAGGTGACGCCTTCGGCCTCCATCAGTTCATACAGGGATTTGCCATCCAGCGCCGGGCCGGGCAGCACCAGCTTGGCCCCGATTTGCGCGGCGGTGTACGGAATGCCCCAGGCATTGACGTGGAACATGGGCACGACGGGCAGGATCACGTCCCGCGCCGACAGGCCCATGGAGTCAGGCAGCGCTGCGGCATAGGCGTGCAGGGTGCTGGAACGGTGGCTGTACAACGCCCCTTTGGGGTTGCCCGTGGTGCCGCTGGTGTAGCACAGGCTCGATGCAGTGTTTTCATCGAACTGCGGCCAGTGGTAGCGGCCATCGTGGGCGGCAATCCACGTCTCGTAGCTGACCAGGCCGGGGATGCCGCTGCCCTCGGGCAGCTTGTCGGCATCGCACAGCGCCACCCATTGTTTGACCGTGCGGCAATGGCTGTGCACGGCTTGCACCAGGGGCAAAAAGCTCAGGTCGAAGCACAGCACCTCGTCTTCGGCATGGTTGACGATCCAGGCCACCTGCTCGAAGTGCAGGCGCGGGTTGATGGTGTGCAGCACCCGGCCCGAGCCGCTGACACCGTAATACATCTCCAGGTGGCGGTAGCCATTCCAGGCAATGCTGGCCACCCGGGCGCCGTGGGCCAGGCCCAGCGCATCCAGCGCCTGCGCCAATTGCTTGGAACGCTGGCACACATCGGCCCAGGTGTAGCGATGGATATCGCCCTCCACCCGGCGCGAGACGACCTCGGTCGTGCCGTGGTAACGGGCCGCAAATTCGACCATGGAAGAAATCAACAGTTGCTGGTTCTGCATCAAGCCTTGCATTCGGCGTCTCCTTGTGTGTATGTCATCCCTGACGGGAACAACCGTGCATGGTAATTTCTGCACGGTCGTTCGTATTAGCGGGGTTTCACCAAGTGGGGGCATCGAACCCCCGCTGGCCCGCACTGGTGATCCGTCGTAATGCCCGGTGATTACCGGGGCAGGCGCTCCTTGGGCGGCAGCCACTTGGCCAGCTCCCATTTGGCAATGGCGGCACGGTGTACCTCATCCGGGCCGTCGGCAAAGCGCAGCGTGCGGGCGTTGGCGTAGGCGAAGGCCAGCGGTGTGTCCTCGCTCACACCGGCCCCGCCGTATACCTGCATGGCCCAGTCGATGACCTGGCAAGCCAGGCTAGGGGCGACGACCTTGATCATGGCGATTTCGGTTTTCGCCACCTTGTTGCCCACGGTGTCCATCATCCAGGCGGCTTTCAGCGTCAAGAGCCGCGCCATGTCGATCTGGCAGCGGGCATTGGCGATGCGCTCCTGCGTCACGCCCTGCTGGGCCAGCAGCTTGCCGAAGGCCGTGCGCGACAGGGCGCGTTGGCACATCAGTTCCAGCGCCCGCTCGGCCTGGCCGATCAGGCGCATACAGTGGTGAATGCGCCCGGGGCCAAGGCGGCCCTGGGCAATTTCAAAGCCCCGGCCCTCGCCCAGCAGAATGTTTTCGACGGGCACGCGCACGTTCTCGAACAGCACCTCGCCGTGGCCGTGCGGCGCATCGTCGTAGCCGAACACCTGCACCGGGCGCACGATGGTGATGCCGGGGGTGTCGGCGGGCACGACGATCATGCTTTGCTGCACATGCTTGGGGGCGTCCGGGTCGGTCTTGCCCATGGTGATGAAGACCTTGCAGCGCGGGTCGTTGGCGCCCGAGGTCCACCACTTGCGCCCGTTGATGACGTAGTGGTCGCCGTCGCGCTCAATGCGGGTGCAGATGTTGGTGGCGTCGCTGGAGGCCACTTCCGGCTCGGTCATGGCAAAGCCGGAGCGGATCTCGCCTTCCAGCAAAGGCTTGAGCCACCGCGCCTTGATGGCTTCGCTGCCGTAGCGGGCAATGGTTTCCATGTTGCCGGTGTCGGGGGCGGAGCAGTTGAACACTTCGCTGGCCCAGAAGACGCGGCCCATGATCTCGGCCAGCGGGGCGTATTCGGCATTGGTCAGGCCCGCGCCGTGGTAGCCGGAGGCTTCGGCGGTATCCACGGGCAGGAACAGGTTCCACAGCCCCTGGGCCTTGGCCTCGTCCTTCAGGCGGGCCAGCAGGGTGAGCGGCGTCCAGCGCTTTCCGGCCGCAGTGTTGGCGGCCAGCTCGCGCTGGAACTCGGCCTCGTTGGGGTAGATGTGCGCATCCATGAAGCGCAGCAGGCGCTGCTGCAAGTCCTGAGTTTTGGCGGAATAGGCAAAGTCCATGGGGGTATCCTCCTGAAAAATGGACGAAAGAAATCCCTATCCCTGTAGCACGTGCCGCAGGGATACCGTGAGATTTGAAGCAATAACGGCTTTAAACCGTGAATTGG
This sequence comes from uncultured Comamonas sp., assembly GCA_902175065.1. GTDB lineage: Bacteria > Pseudomonadota > Gammaproteobacteria > Burkholderiales > Burkholderiaceae_C > Comamonas. The sequence continues at coordinate 3,295 of CABIIJ010000011.1, forward strand.
TCGGCGCTACCAGCTATTTTTTCTGATGTTGCAATGCCTGCTGCCAGGCCATCTCGGCCATGGGCCGGGCCAGGGCACCGGAGGCCTTGGCCTGGGCGCTGGCAGCCGTGCCGTTTTCCACCCGCTTGGCAATGCCTTGCAGGATGGCGGCGATGCGGAACATGTTGTAGGCCAGGTAAAAGTGCCAGTCGGCCAGGAGCTGCTGCGGGTCGGCAAAGCCGGTGCGCTGGCAATAACGCTGCACGTATTCCTCTTCATCAGGAATGCCCAGGGCGGCCAGATCGAGGCCGCCGATGCCCCGGCCCAGGCTGGCCGGGATGTGCCAGCTCATGCAGTGGTAGGCAAAGTCGGCCAGCGGGTGGCCCAGGGTGGACAGTTCCCAGTCGAGCACGGCCAGGGCCTGGGTGCCCTCGGCGGCAAAAATCAGGTTGTCCAGCCGGTAATCGCCATGGACGATGGCCATACGGCTTTCATCGCGGGCGCTGGCCGGAATGTTCTGCGGCAGCCAGTCCATGAGCCGATCCATCTCGGCAATCGGCGTGGTGATGCTGGCCTGGTACTGCTTGCTCCAGCGGCCGATCTGGCGCTCGAAGTAATTGCCGGGTTTGCCAAAGTCGGCCAGGCCGCAGGCAGCGACATCGACGCTGTGCAGGGCGGCGATGATGCGGTTCATCTCGTCATAGATGGCGGCACGCTCGGCCCCGCTCATGCCGGGCAGGGACTGGTCCCACAGCACGCGCCCGGCCTTGAATTCCATGACGTAGAAGGCGCGGCCAATGACGGATTCGTCCTCGCACAGCGCCAGCATTTTCGGCACCGGCACCGCCGAACCGGCCAGGGCGTGCATGACCTGGTACTCGCGCTCGATGGCATGGGCCGAGGGCAGCAGCCTGGCCACCGGCCCGGGTTTGGCCCGCATGACGTAACTGGCCTGCGGGGTGACCAATTTGTAGGTGGGGTTGGACTGGCCGCCCTTGAACATCTCCACCGCCAGCGGCCCGGCAAAGCCGGGAATGTGGGCCGCCAGCCAGGTCGTGAGCACCTGCTCATCCAGGGCGTGGGCAGCGGCAACGGGTTTGGTCCCTACAAAATGGTCAAAATTTGGCATAACTTCCTAGGTGGTTGCCCCGGCAATGCCCAGCAGTGCTTCGCTGTCGCGCACTACCAGACCGCCGGGTTCGATACGGATGACGTCCTCGCGCTCCATGGTTTTGAGTTCCTGGTTCACGCGCTGGCGCGAGGCCCCCAGCAACTGGGCCAGTTCCTCCTGCGCCAGTTGCAGGCCGATGCGCACTTCCTTGCCGTTTTCCAGGCAGGGAATGCCATAGCTGCGCACCAGGTGCAGCAACTGCTTGGCCAGACGCGCCCGCAGCGGCAGGGTGTTGAGATCCTCCACCAACCCGTACAACTGGCGAATGCGTCGCGCCTGCAACCACAGCATGGCTTCGTAAAACTCGACATGGGTGCTCAGGATGCGCTTGAAATCGGCCTTGGCCACGCACAAGAGCGTGGTGGCGCCGTGGGCATAGGCATCGTGGGTGCGCCGGTCGCCATCGAAGATGGAGACCTCGCCGAACCACACGCCCGGCTCCACGTAGGTCAGCGTGATCTGCTTGCCCGAGATGGAGGTGGAACTGACGCGCACCGCCCCCTTGGCACAGGCAATCCACTCCTCGGGGGCTTCGCCCCGGGCGCAGATCAAAGCACCGTCCTTGAAGCGTTTGACGTAGGCACATCGCAAAATATCGTGTTTCAGGGTGGGAGAGAGGGTCGAGAACCAACGCCCGGCGTTAATGGCCTCGCGTTCCTCGATCGTAAGAATCGGGTTGTCCATGGTCTGTCCTATGGGTGACTGGAAAAGACGTTTTTGTCGCACGGGCGACGCCGGGACAAAAACGCGCTTGATTATCAAGCAATGAAAAAAAGAGCTGTTTGCGCTTTATCTTCAATGATTTCAGGTTCATTTAAACCTGAAATACCGATGAAGAAAGCGCAAACAGCTCTCTTTTTTAAAAAATCTCAGAATGTGTGCACGCTCTCAGGAGTGGTTCGCCCCGGCCTCCACCCACTGGCGCACACGCTGGGCATCGCCCAGGCGGCTGTATTTGCCGACGGAGTCCAGGAACACCATGATCAGGTTGCGCCCGGCGACCTCGGCCTGCATCACTAGGCAGCGCCCGGCCTCCGAGATGTAACCGGTCTTTTGCAGGCCGATTTCCCAGTCCTCGCTCTTGACCAGGCGGTTGGTGTTGTTGAATTGCAGGGTGCGCTTGCCCACTTCAACCTCGGCGCTGGGCCAGGTGGAAAACGAGCGCAGCAGCGGCTCGGCATGTGCCACGTTCACCAGCGTGGCCAGATCGCGGGCGCTGGACTGGTTGCTGCTGGACAGGCCCGTCGGCTCGACAAAGCGCGTGGCCGTCATGCCCAGCAACTTGGCCTTGAAATTCATTTGCTCGACAAAGGCATCCATGCCACCCGGGTAAGTCCGTCCCAGCGCGTGTGCTGCCCGGTTTTCGCTGGACATCAGCGCCAGATGCAGCAGTTCGCGGCGCGACAGCGTCGTGCCCACTTGCAGGCGCGAGCTGCTGCGCTTGACGGTATCCACATCGGCCTGGGTGATGGTGATGAGTTCATCCATCGGCAACTGGGCATTCGCCACCACCAGCCCGGTCATGAGTTTGGAGATGGAGGCAATCGGCAGCACCGCCTGCTCGTTCTTGCTGAGCAGCACCTCCTTGGTGTCCTGGTCCATCACCAGGGCAACGCTGGACTCCAAAGCCAGGGGGTCGTGCACTTGGTGCAGCCCGGCCAGTTGCCCGAAAGACGGGCGCGGTGCCACCGCCGCCGCAGCCACGGCGGCCCGGGCCGCCGTCTTTTTCCCGGCCACGGTCTTGCCGCCCCGCGCAGGTGCGGCTTTCTTGGCAGCCGTCTTGCGGGCAGGCGCTGCCTTGGCAACGGTTTTCTTGGCCGGTGCTTTCTTGGCGGCCGCTGCCGCCGGTTTATTGGACTTGCTGGTATTGGCCTTGCCCGCATGGGCTACCGGCACAACCAGCGCAGCCCCCAACACCACCATCGACACGACACGGGCCACCCGCCCGAAAAAAACCTTGGCATTCCCCATCGCCACGCTCCCTGACCCTGTACCGACCAACCTTGTCCTGATGACCCGCTACCAGCCACTGCCAAGCTGGTGCCGGAAACCGCCAACGTACCGCCACATTGCAGACACACTGCAAACATTGGCAATACGTTCTTAGAACCTGTTTACGATCTCAGCGCGAAGGGGTGCGGGATGCGGATCGGGATGAGCTGCAAGGCGCAAACCGCAGCCATAGCGGTGCTATGGCGAGGATTTGCAACGCCGCAGAGCGCCCGAGGCCGCGACTGCACACCCGCGTGGAGATCGTAAACAGGTTCTTACAAAGGGAAAAATTATATGGCTGCGCCATCCTGCGCCACGACAAAATCCGACTGGGTATACAGACGATTGAGCGCATTCAGATAGCCCCTGGCCGAGGCGACGACGATGTCCGGGTCGGCCCCCACGCCATTGACCACGCGACCGGCCCGCTGCAAGCGCACCGTCACCTCGCCCTGGCTCTCGGTCGAGCCGCTGATGGCGTTGATGGAAAACAGCAGCATTTCCGCGCCGCTGCCGACCTGGCTTTCGATGGCCTTGAAGCAGGCATCGACCGGGCCGTTGCCCTGGGCGCAGGCCTTGACTTCCCGGCCCGCGTGCTGGAACACCACTTCGGCGTGCGAAGGCTCGCCGGTTTCGCTGTGCTGGGAGAGGGAGACGAAGGCAAAGATGTCGTCCGGCGTTTTCGCGCCTTCCATCTGCACCAGGGCCAGGATGTCCTCGTCGAAAATCTCGCTCTTGCGGTCGGCCAGCTCCTTGAAACCGGCAAAGGCGGTGTTGATGGCCGCTTCGCTGTCCAGCTCCACCCCCAGTTCCTGCAGGCGCTGCTTGAAGGCGTTGCGCCCGGAGAGCTTGCCCAGCACGATCTTGTTGGCGGCCCAGCCCACGTCCTCGGCCCGCATGATTTCGTAGGTGTCCCGCGCCTTGAGCACGCCGTCCTGGTGAATGCCGCTGGCATGGGCAAAGGCATTGGCCCCGACCACCGCCTTGTTCGGCTGCACGACAAAGCCGGTGGTCTGGCTGACCATGCGGCTGGTGGCCACGATGTGCTCGGTGGCAATGTTCACGCCCAGGTCGAAATAATCGCGCCGGGTTTTCACGGCCATGACGATTTCTTCCAGGGCGCAATTGCCCGCCCGTTCGCCCAGGCCGTTGATGGTGCACTCCACCTGCCGCGCCCCGCCGATCTTCACGCCCGCCAGGCTGTTGGCCACGGCCATGCCCAGGTCGTTGTGGCAGTGCACGCTCCAGACCGCCTTGTCCGCATTGGGCACGCGCTCGCGCAGGTCCTTGATGAAGTTGCCGTACAACGCGGGAATGGCATAACCCACGGTGTCGGGGATGTTGATGGTGGTGGCGCCCTCATGAATCACCGCCTCGATCACGCGGGCCAGAAAGTCCGGCTCGCTGCGGTAGCCGTCCTCGGCGCTGAACTCGATGTCATCGAGCAGATTGCGGGCAAAGCGCACGCTGCGCCGGGCCTGCTCCAGCACCTCCTCGGGGGACATGCGCAGCTTTTTCTCCATGTGCAGCGGGCTGGTGGCGATGAAAGTGTGGATGCGGGCGCGGCGGGCATCCTGCAATGCCTCGGCAGAGCGGGCAATGTCCCGGTCATTGGCCCGCGACAGCGAACACACCGTGGCGTCTTTCACCGTCCGGGCAATGGCCTGCACGGACTCGAAGTCGCCGTTGGAGGCCGCCGCAAACCCGGCCTCGATCACGTCCACACGCAGGCGTTCCAGCTGGCGGGCAATGCGCACCTTCTCGTCGCGCGTCATGGCGGCGCCGGGCGATTGCTCGCCGTCGCGCAAGGTCGTGTCGAAAATGATGAGTTGCCCGTTGCTCATGAAGCCCCCTTGTGTATTTCCCTACCCCCGGCGCCGACCGGTTTATGCCGCCACAACCGCCTTGACTTTGGAGCGTTGCAGCCCGGACAGAATAGCGTGCATGGAGGCGGAGACGATATTGGCATCGGTACCTACGCCGTAGATGGTCTGCTCGTTGTTCACCCGCAGTTCGACATAGGCCATCGCCTGGGCATTGGCCCCCTGGCCGATGGCGTGCTCGCTGTAGTCCTGCACGCGCAGGGTGCAGCCCAGCGCATCCGACAGCGCCTGCACGAAGGCATCGATCGCGCCATTGCCGCTGCCCTGCAACTGCACGTCCTGGCCCTGCCATTGCAGGTTCCCCTGCAATTTGACCAGACCCTTTTCCTGCTGCATGGCGTATTGCAGACCGTGGTCGCTGAACAGGCCGTATTCCTTTTCAAAAACCTTCCACAGATCGGCAGCGGCAAACTCGGTGCCCAGGGCATCCATCTCCTGCTGCACCACCTGGCTGAATTCGATTTGCAGGCGGCGCGGCAATTGCACGCCGTATTCGGCCTCCAGCAGGTAGGCAATGCCGCCCTTGCCGGACTGGCTGTTCACCCGGATCACGGCTTCGTAGCTGCGGCCCAGATCCTTCGGGTCGATGGGCAGGTAGGGCATGTCCCAGATTTCCCCCTCCTTGCGGGCCGCGAAGGCTTTCTTGATCGCATCCTGGTGCGAGCCGGAGAACGAGGTATAGACCAGATCGCCCACATACGGATGGCGCGGATGCACCGGCAACTGGTTGCAATACTCCACCGTGGCGCGGATGGCGTCGATGTCGGAAAAGTCCAGCCCCGGGTTCACGCCCTGGATATACATGTTCAACGCCACGTTCACGATGTCCAGGTTGCCGGTGCGCTCGCCATTGCCGAACAAACAGCCTTCCAGGCGATCCGCCCCGGCCATCAGGGCCAGTTCGGCGGTGGCCGTGCCCGTGCCCCGGTCGTTGTGCGGGTGAACCGAGACGATCACGCCATCGCGGCGCTGGATGTGGCGGCAGGTCCACTCCACCATGTCGGCAAAGATGTTCGGGCTGGAATGCTCCACCGTGGTGGGCAGGTTGATGATGCATTTTTTATGGGGGGCAGCCTCCCAGACCTCGGTCACGGCATCGATCACACGCGTGGAAAACTCCAGTTCGGTATCCGAATACATCTCGGGCGAGTATTCGAACTGCCACTGCGTCTGCGGATACTGCGCGGCCAGGTCCTTGAACATCTGCGCGTGGGTGCGGGCCAGCTCGACGATTTCGTCCTCGCTCATGTTCAGCACCACGCGGCGCATCACCGGCGCAGTGGCGTTGTAGAGGTGGACGATGGCGCGGGGCACGCCTTCCAGGGCTTCAAAGGTGCGGTGGATCAGGTGCTCGCGGGCCTGGGTCAGCACCTGCACCGTCACGTCGTCGGGAATGCGCTTTTCCTCGATCAGCTTGCGCATGAAATCGAACTCGGTCTGCGAGGCCGAGGGGAAACCTACCTCGATCTGCTTGAAGCCGATTTTCACCAGTTGCTCGAACATGCGGATCTTGCGCTCCACGTCCATCGGCTCGATCAGTGCCTGGTTGCCGTCGCGCAAATCGACGCTGCACCAGATGGGCGGGTGGGTGATCTGCGCATCCGGCCAGGTGCGGTCACGCAAGTTCACGGGGGCAAAGGGGCGGTATTTGCTGGAAGGGTTGTGCAACATGGTGGTGTCTCTCTGGTGAAAAAAAGGGCTTGTGGCCCGGAAAAACAAAAACGGCCCGTCGCTGAAAGCTACGGGCCGCAAGAAAGTAGTGGTGTGAGAACGCGTGCGCTACTAGCTCTGCCCGGAGGACATGCGTAGTAGTAGGGTGATTTGCTGCGTAAACATGGGTTGCACTCTAGCACACCTTGCTGCACCGCACCCAACGCGGTTGACGCAGGCTACGCACGCATTTCGATACACCATCAGACCGTTACTGGTGCAGGCCGCGCTCGTCCGGCTCGTCCTTGGAGGTGCTGATGACGCTGGTGGGCTGGCCCTTGGCCTTGCGCCACAGGTAGACGCCGTAGCCGCTGAAACCATAAATGGCAAACACCGCAAACAGCACCGAAGGGGCGTGGATGTTGATCAACGCAATCACCAGCGGGATCAGGACCACCACGGCAAAAGGCACGCTGCGCTTGAAGTTGATGTCTTTGAAGCTGTAGAACGGGGCGTTGGTAACCATCGTCAAGCCGGCGTACAGCGTCAGGCCGAACATCACCCAGGACATTTGCCGCCAGGTGAGCAGCCCGTCGTCGCTGCCGCGCACGACGCCGTAATCGTCCATCAGCCAGATGAAGCCGACGACCAGGGCCGCCGCAGCGGGCGAGGGCAGGCCCTGGAACCAGCGTTTATCGACCACCCCGGTATTGACGTTGAACCGCGCCAGGCGCAGCGCGGCGCACGAGCAGTAGACGAAGGCGGCGATCCAGCCCCAGCGCCCCAGCCCATTGAGCGCCCAGATGTAGGAGATCAGCGCCGGGGCCACGCCGAAGGACACCATGTCCGAAAGCGAATCCATCTGCTCGCCAAAGGCGCTTTGGGTGTTGGTCATGCGGGCCACGCGGCCATCGAGGCTGTCGAACACCATGGCGCACAGCACGCCGTAGGCCGCCAGGGTGAAGCGGCCGTTCATGGCCATGACGATGGAATAAAAGCCGCCGAACAGGGCCGCCAGGGTAAACAGGTTGGGCAGGATGTAGATGCCCTTGCGGCGCTTGCGCACGATGACGCCGGCGGCGCTGTCACTGTCTTGCATGGAATGTTGCTCTCTTGAAAACTGCCCATCAGGAAGCAGCCGTTAAAACCGTCCTATTTTACGCAGGGCCGCACCACCGCAGCGCCCACGAAAAAGGCCACCGAAGTGGCCTTGTACAGCAAAGATGCCGTTGCGCTTAGTTGCGGGTCTGATCGACCAGCTTGTTCTTGGCGATCCAGGGCATCATGGCACGCAGCTGGCCGCCCACCTGCTCGATGGCGTGCTCGGCGTTCTGGCGACGGCGGGCGGTCATGCTCGGGTAGTTGGTCTTGCCTTCCAGGATGAACATCTTGGCGTATTCGCCGTTCTGGATGCGCTTCAGGGCATTGCGCATGGCCTTGCGCGATTCCTCGTTGATGACTTCGGGGCCGGTCACGTACTCGCCATACTCCGCGTTGTTGGAGATGGAGTAGTTCATGTTGGCGATGCCGCCTTCGTACATCAGGTCGACGATCAGCTTCAACTCGTGCAGGCACTCGAAGTAGGCCATTTCGGGGGCGTAGCCGGCTTCGGTCAGGGTCTCGAAGCCCATCTTCACCAGTTCCACCGCGCCGCCGCACAGCACGGCCTGCTCGCCGAACAGGTCGGTTTCGGTTTCTTCCTTGAAGTTGGTTTCGATGATGCCGCCCTTGCCGCCGCCGTTGGCCATGGCGTAGGACAGGGCCACGTCACGGGCCTTGCCGCTCTTGTCCTGGTAGATGGCGATCAGGGAAGGCACGCCGCCGCCCTTGAGGTATTCGGAGCGCACGGTGTGGCCGGGGCCTTTGGGGGCGACCATGATCACGTCCAGGTCGGCGCGGGGCACGACCTGGTTGTAGTGCACGTTGAAGCCGTGGGCAAAGGCCAGCGTGCCGCCTTGCTTGATGTTGGGTTCGACGTTGTTCTTGTACACGTCGGGAATGTTTTCGTCGGGCAGCAGGATCATGACCACGTCGGCGGCCTTGACGGCCTCGTCCACTTCCATCACGGTCAGGCCGGCCTTGCCGACCTTGTCCCAGGAGGCGCCGCCCTTGCGCAGGCCGACCACGACTTTCACGCCGCTGTCGTTCAGGTTCTGCGCGTGGGCATGGCCCTGGCTGCCGTAGCCGATGATGGCGACGGTCTTGCCTTTGATGAGGGACAGGTCACAGTCCTTGTCGTAGAAAACTTTCATGTTTGACTCCAGAAAAATACGTTGGGTTGTTGAAATGAACAGGGAACGGAAGCAAAAGTCCGGGCGCCATCGAACCCGCTATTACACCCGCAAAATGCGCTCGCCCCGGCCAATGCCGCAGGCACCGGTGCGCACCGTCTCCAGGATGGCGCTGCGGTCGATGGCTTGCAGGAAGGCGTCGTTCTTGGTGGCGTCGCCGGTCACTTCGATGGTGTAGCTCTTGTCGGTCACGTCGATGATGCGGCCCCGGAAGATGTCGGCCATGCGCTTCATCTCCTCGCGCTCCTTGCCGACGGCCCGCACCTTGACCATCATCAGCTCGCGCTCGGTGTAGGCGCCTTCGGTCAGGTCGACCACCTTGACGACTTCGATCAGGCGGTTCAGGTGCTTGGTGATCTGCTCGATCACGTCGTCCGAACCGGTGGTCTGGATGGTCATGCGCGACAGCGAGGCGTCCTCGGTGGGCGCGACGGTGAGCGATTCGATGTTGTAGCCACGCGCCGAGAACAGGCCGACGACGCGCGACAGCGCTCCGGCTTCGTTTTCGATCAGGACGGCAATGATGTGTTTCATGGGGTGCTTCCTCTTTTTGCTGCCCTCCCCCGGCGCCGGTAAGCGCCAGGCTTGGCAGGCAATAGATTCTTCAAGATAAGGAGCTGTTTGCGCTTGTCACTCTTTATTTTCAGATAGTTTTATATCTGAAAACCAATGAATGTCAGCGGTAGCAGCTATGGTTTAAGGATTACAGATCGTCCTTGCCCAGCAGCATCTCGGTAATGCCCTTACCGGCCTGCACCATGGGGAAGACGTTTTCCGTCGGGTCGGTGCGGAAGTCGAGGAAGACGGTCTTGCCTTCCTCGCGCACGATGCGCCGCGCCTCCTGCAAGGCCCATTCGATCTGCGCCGGGTCTTCGATCTTGATGCCAGCGTGGCCGTAAGCCTCGGCCAGCTTGACGAAGTCGGGCAGCGAATCCATGTAGCTGTGGCTGTAGCGCCCGGCGTATTCGATTTCCTGCCACTGGCGCACCATGCCCAGGAAGCGGTTGTTCAGGGCGCAGATCACCACCGGCGTGCTGTACTGGAAGCAGGTGGCCAGCTCCTGGATGTTCATCTGGATGGAGCCTTCGCCGGTGATGCAGAACACCTCGGCATCGGGCTTGGCCAGCTTGATGCCCATGGCATACGGCAGGCCCACGCCCATGGTGCCCAGCCCGCCGGAGTTGATCCAGCGGCGCGGCTCGTCGAAGCGGTAGTACTGCGCGGCCCACATCTGGTGCTGGCCGACGTCGGAGGTGATGTACGCCTCGGTGTCCTTGGTCAGGTTCCACAGGGTTTCCACGACGTGTTGGGGCTTGATGACGTCGCCCTTGCCCTTGCTGTAATGCAGGCAGTTGCGGCCACGCCAGGCCTCGATCTGCTCCCACCAGGCGGCCAGGGCACCGCTGTCGGGGCGCTGCTCGGTTTCCTGGATCATGGCGATCAGCTCGGCGAGCACTTCCTTCACATCGCCGACGATAGGAATGTCCACCTTCACGCGCTTGGCGATGACCGAGGGATCGACGTCCACATGGATGATCTTGCGGTCGGCCGCCTGGAAGTGCTTGGGGTTGCCGATCACACGGTCGTCGAAGCGGGCACCCAGGGCCAGCAGCACGTCGCAATGCTGCATGGCGTTGTTGGCCTCCATGGTGCCGTGCATCCCCAGCATGCCCAGGTATTTCTTGTCGCTGGCCGGATAGGCGCCCAGGCCCATCAGGGTGTGGGTGATGGGGTAGCCCAGCATGTCGACCAGGGTGCGCAGCTCGGCACAGGCATTGCCCAGCAGCACGCCGCCGCCGGTGTAGATATAGGGGCGCTTGGCCGCCAGCAGCAGTTGCAGGGCCTTGCGGATCTGGCCGGAGTGGCCCTTGCGCACCGGGTTGTAGGAGCGCATCTCCACCTCGCGCGGGTAGCCGGCAAAGGGGGTTTTCTTGAACGACACGTCCTTCGGGATGTCCACCACCACCGGGCCGGGGCGGCCCGAGCGGGCCACGTGGAAGGCTTTTTTCAGCGTCACGGCCAGCTCGCGCACGTCCTTCACCAGGAAGTTGTGCTTGACCACCGGGCGGGTGATGCCCACCGTGTCGCATTCCTGGAAAGCATCCTGGCCGATGGCCCCCGTGGGTACCTGGCCCGCGATGATGACCATCGGAATCGAATCGGTATACGCCGTGGCAATGCCGGTCACGGCATTGGTCAGGCCGGGGCCGGAAGTGACCAGCGCCACGCCCACTTCGCCCGTGGCACGGGCAAAACCGTCGGCAGCATGGACGGCGGCCTGCTCGTGGCGCACCAGCACGTGCTGGATGGTGTCCTGCTTGTAGAGCGCGTCGTAGATATAGAGCACCGCCCCGCCGGGGTAGCCCCACAGGTACTGCACGCCTTCGGCCTGCAAGGCCTTGACGACGATTTCCGAGCCCATCAGTTCAGGCGCGGGATTCGAGGGGGAAGAAGAAGCATCGGCAGCCTGCGCCGCCTGGGATTTGGAGAGTTCCATGTGTGATTCAACCTTTGTGAATTTCTCTGACGAAAAACCTTCGGTGCCCCTTGCACGCAGCCCTTGTGGGACCGGCTCGGGACTTAGGGCCACGATCATGGGCGTTGCTACGTAACCGCCGAACCGTGACCCGTTTGCCTTTGTCGATTGCAATACATGCTGCAATGCGAGAGGGCATTATGGCACTGCAACATCGGCGCACCCGCGCCTTTTACGGCACAAGCCCACGCAATGCGATAATCCACCTTTTCCCGTAGGCGAGAGCGCCTGCACACTTTTCCTCTTTCACGTCCGCTGCCCCTTGGCCACCGCACAAGAGCTCAACAACTTCCTGCAAAGCGTCGACAAACGCGCTTTCAAACGCACCTTCTACCAGGTGCGCGACGAGGAGGCCGCCCTGGACATCGTGCAGGATAGTATGCTCAAGCTCAGCCAGCACTACGGCGACAAGCCGGTGCAGGAGCTGCCCATGCTGTTTCACCGCATCCTGGCCAACAGCACACTGGACTGGTTTCGGCGGCAAAAAACCCGCAATGCCCTGTTCACCAACCTCTCCGACCTGGAACATGCGGCGGGGGCCGAGCACGAAGACTTCGACTGGATGCAGACCTATGCCAGCAACGCCCAGGACAGTACCGACAATAGCGCCGAAGCACTGACCGAACGCAAACAACTGCTGCAAAGTATTGAAAAAGAAATCCAAATGTTGCCCGCACGTCAACGTGAAGCCTTTTTGTTGCGTTACTGGGAAGAGCTGGACGTTGCCGAAACGGCGGCCGCCATGGGCTGCTCCGAAGGCAGCGTCAAAACCCATTGCTTTCGGGCCGTGCAAGCCTTGAGCAAGGCTTTGAAAGCACAAGGAATCGAACTATGACGACAACCCCCTCCCCCTCCTTCACGCCCCTGGACGAGCAGGCGCAGGAGCGCTTTGCCCGAACCCTGGTGGCACACCTGAACCACTCGCAGGAGGCGCTGCCCTACGTCGTCACCGAGCGCCTGCGGGCCGCCCGCGAGCAAGCCGTGGCCCAGCGCAAACGCGCCAGCACGCCCCTGTACCAGCACGCCCCGGCGGCCCAGTTGCAAACGGCTGGCGCCGGCGGCGGCCTGCACGACAACACCCCCGTGTGGCTGCGCCGGGCGCTGACGCTGCTGCCCCTGCTGGCCCTGGCCATCGGCCTGGTCACCATCAGCGTGCAACAGGACCAGCGGGCCACGGTCGGCGTGGCCGAACTCGATGCCGAGCTGCTCACCAGCGCCTTGCCGCCAGACGCCTACACCGACCCGGGCTTCCTGCACTTCCTGCAAACCAGCCAGACCGCCACCCACTGAATCGCTTCATAAGGCTCTTTTTTGCACGGCATGCCGCCCAGCCCCCCTTCACCGCCCCTGCAAGCATCTACCGCCCGCCTTCCCCTGGCCCTGGCCGGCGCGGTGCTGGCGCTGCTGGCGTGCATCGGCGTGTGGTTGCTGCCGTACATGGCCATGGCCCCCAGCGCCGTGCCGCCGGCGCTGGCCGTGCATGAGGGCGAAGGCAGCACACGCCTGACCACCGACACCCCCAACAAGCTGCGCCTGAGCAGTGCCGGGCCTGAATGGCAGGACATCACCGCCGCCCAGCGCAAGGTGCTGGAGCCGCTGCACCTGCAATGGCCCGCCATGGGAGCGCTGACCAAGCGCCGCTGGCTGGTGCTGGCCGACCGCTACCCGCACATGGATGAAAAAGAGCAGGCCAAGCTGCACGAGCGGATGCTTTCCTGGGCCACCCTGAGCGCCCAGCAGCGTAATCAGGCGCGGTTCAACTTCTCCAACGTCAAGCGCCTCACCGTTGCCGAACTGCTGGCCAAATGGCAGGAATACCAGGCCCTGACCGAGGCGGAAAAAGAGCGCCTCAAGGCCGAAGGCATCAAAGCCGAAAAAGAGCGCAAGGCGAAAAACACCCGGCGCAAGCTGCTGGGTTCCACGCCACCGGCCAGACCGGCACCGCCGCCCGACCCGGCCCCTGCGCTGCCCACCGAATCCCCGGCCGCACCGGTGACTTCTGCCGTCACCTCGGCTCCGCCCGTCCAGGCCACCGCCCTGCCGCCGCTGATCGAAGCGGCCCCGGCCCCGGTGCAGGTGCCCCAGCAGATGTACACCATGGAATTGCCGCCGCTGGCCCCCACAGCGGCGCCCCCGGCCGCCGATCCGCCGCCGTGAAGACTGCCGCGTCCCATCCCTTTTTTCGCCTCCACCCATCCTCCTTCGGCATGTCTGCTTCTTCCCCCTCCTCCCGCTCCCCGGCCCCGGCCGGACTGGCCCGGCGCATGGCCTGCTGGCTGTACGAAGGCATCGTGCTGTTCGCCCTGATGATGGTGGCCGTGCTGCTGCAAAGCGCCCTGGCCCTGCTGCTGCCGGCGCTGAACCACCCGGCCCTGCTGCAGGCGACCACCCTGGCGCTGTGGGGGGCCTACTTCATCTATTTCTGGCAGCGCGGCCAGACCCTGCCGATGAAAACCTGGCGCATCGCGGTGCGGGATACCCAGGGCCGCCCCCTGACCCGCGCCCGGGCGCTGACCCGCTACGCCTTCAGCTGGATCTGGGGCCTGCCCCTGCTGGTGCAGCTCACCCCCTGGCATCTGACGGTGCAGGAGCTGGCCATCGCCCTGGCCGCCTGGGTGGTGCTATGGACGGTGGCCAGCCGCCTGCACCCGCAGGGCCAGTTCTGGCACGACGCCTGGGCCGGTACCCGACTGGTGCAGGCGCCATGAGCACACCCCACCCCCACAAGGCCCGCCGGGGCCTCTCGCGCCTGTGGCACGCCGCAGGTTATTCGCTGCAGGGCCTGCAGGCGGGCTGGCAGGAAAAAGCCTTCCGGCTGGAGGCGCAACTGGCGCTGGTGCTGCTGCCAGCCGCTTTTTTCCTGGGCCAGACCTGGGTGGAGCGCACCGTGCTGGCGGGCAGCGTGCTCCTGGTGCTGATAGTCGAGCTGCTCAACAGCGGCATCGAAGCGGCCATCGACCGCATTGGCCTGGAGCTGCACCCCTTGTCGAAAAAAGCCAAGGACCTGGGCAGCGCCGCCGTACTTCTGAGTCTGCTGCTGGCCGGCCTGGCCTGGGGCAGTGCCTTACTGGAAAGATTTCTACCGTGACGACCACTCCTCCTGCTTCCGAACCCACCTTCTCCCTGTGCGTCTACTGCGGCTCGCGCCCCGGCAGCGATGCTGCCTACCTGGAAGCGGCCACCGCCGTGGGCCAATGGATCGGCCAGCACGGCGGCCAACTGGTCTACGGCGGCGGATGCACCGGCCTGATGGGACAGGTGGCCGAGGCCACCCGCCAGGCGGGCGGGCGCGTGGTGGGCATCATCCCGCAGGCGCTGGTCGACCGGGAAATGGCCAACACCCTGTGCGACGAGCTGCACATCGTCGCCAACATGCACCAGCGCAAGGCCATGATGGCCGAGCGCAGCCACGCCTTTCTGGCCCTGCCCGGCGGCATCGGCACTTTCGAGGAGCTGTTCGAGGTCTGGACGTGGCGCCAACTGGGCTACCACGACAAGCCCATCGGCCTGCTGAACGTGGCCGGGTATTACGACAGCCTGCTGCAGTTCCTGCATTCCACGGTCACCCACGGCTTCATGGGCGACTGGCAGATGGACCTGGTGCACAGCGGCGAGCACATCCCGCAATTGCTCGCCCATCTGGTCGAGGCCGCCGGCACCAGCCTGGAAAGCCAGGCGCTGGCCCAGAACATCTAGGGATAGGATTAAAAAAAGAAGCTTCTTCCGCTTGAGAACAAAGGATTTCAGGTATTTTTGATACTGAAATCCTTTTGATAAAAGCGGGGCAAGCTATCCTTTTCAATCAGACATCGAACTGCACCCCCTGCGCCAGCGGCAGGCTGTGGCCGTAGTTGACGGTGTTGGTGGCGCGGCGCATATAGGCTTTCCAGGCGTCCGAGCCGGCCTCGCGCCCGCCGCCGGTGGCTTTCTCGCCGCCAAAGGCCCCGCCGATTTCGGCCCCCGAGGTGCCGATGTTCACGTTCACGATGCCGCAGTCCGCACCCCGGGCGCTGCAGAAAAGCTCGGCTTCGCGCAGGTCGTTGGTGAAGATGGAGGCCGACAGCCCATGCTCGCTGGCATTGACCAGGGCGATGGCCTCGTGCAGATCGGCAAACGGCAGCAGGTACAGGATCGGCGCAAACGTCTCGCGCAGCATGGGGCCGCCGTGCCCGGGCATTTCCACCAGCGCCGGGCGCACGTAGCTACCGCCGCCGCAGGCCAGCGCCTGCCCGCCATGCACCGTGGCGCCCAGCGCCTGGGCTTCCATGAGGGCCACCTGCATCGACTCCAGCGCCAGGTTGTCCACCAGGGGGCCGACCAGCGTGTCCGCCGCCAGCGGATTGCCCACCGGCAGCCGCGCATACACCGCCTGCAGCCTCGGCACCAGCTCGGCATACAGCGACTGGTGGATGAACAGCCGCCGCAGCGTGGTGCAGCGCTGCCCGGCAGTACCGGCGGCAGCAAACACGATGGCCCGCAGCGCCAACGCCAGATCGGCGCTGGGGCAGACCACGGCGGCGTTGTTGCCCCCCAGCTCCAGCAGGCTGCGCTTGAAGTGCCGGGCGCAGGCCAGGCCCACCGCCCGGCCCATGCGGCTGGAGCCGGTGGCGCTGACCAGCCGCACCTCGGGCGCTTCGACCAGCGCCTGCCCCAGTTCGCCCTGGCCGAGGAGAACGCTGGAAATGGCCGCCGCATGGCCCGCCTCCTGCAACGCCTGCTGGAGCAGCCGGTGCAAGGCCAGGGCGCACAGCGGCGCTTTTTCCGACGGCTTCCACACCAGGGCATTGCCGCACACCAGCGCCAGCGCGGCATTCCACGCCCACACCGCCATCGGAAAATTGAACGCCGTGACGATGCCCACCACCCCCAGCGGGTGCCAGGTTTCGCGCAATTGGTGCTCGGGCCGCTCGCTGGGCATGGTCAGCCCGTACAACTGGCGCGACAGGCCCTGGGCAAAGTCGCACATGTCGATGACTTCCTGCACCTCGCCCAGGCTTTCGCTGCGGATTTTTCCGACCTCCAGGCTGATCAGCTCGGCCAGCGCTGCCTTGTGCTGGCGCACCAGCGCCCCGAAGGAGCGCACCACCGCCCCCCGCTGCGGCGCAGGCACCTGCTGCCAATCGACTTGCGCACGCTGGGCTTGCGTCAGCCGGGCCTGCAGCTGGGACACCGTGGCGCAGGCCAGCGCCGCCAGGCGGCTCCCATCGACAGGGCTGTGGACGAACAGGGGCGCATCCGGCCCGGCCGGGGCGGGCAGCACCACCCCCAAGGTCTGCAAAATCCGGGCTGCCGTGGCAGCGTATTCGGTCGATGGCATGACGGTCTCCTTTCTTCAAATACAAGCGCTGTTGGCGTACACCGCCCCGAACCGGTTGGCCAGGAAAACCGGCAGGGCCACCGCCTCCTGCCGCACCAGGCCGGTGCAGGGCAATTGCCCCTGGGCCAGCAAGTCCAGCACGGCGCAGATGCTGGATGCCGTGCTGTTCTGGATGGCGCTGATCCTGCGGCCATGCAGGGTGGTGCCCAGAATTTCCTGGGCATAGTTGCGCTGCAGCAGGCGCCCGCCCTGCCGGCCGCTGACGCTGATGAAAACCACCACCACATCCTGTTCGGTGGCGGGCAGCGCCCCTTCCAGCACCTGCCGCAGCAAGGCACGGTCGTCGCGCAGGCGCAGCTCATCGAGCAGAAAGCGCATCAGCCGCGCATGGCCGGGATAGCGCAGGGTTTTGTAATTCAGTTCGCGCACCCGCCCCTGCAGGCTGTGCGCCAGGCTGCCCAGACCGCCGGAGGTGTTGAAGGCCTCGTAATCCTGCCCCAGCACGCGCAGTTGCTCCAGCCCTTGCAGGGCGGGGACGGTTTGCAGGCATCCGTCGGCAATCGCTTCGCACGGCTGGCAATACTCGTTGATGACGCCCTCGGTGCTCCACGACAGCTGGTAGCCCAGGGCGTTGTCGGGAAAGCGCGGCAGCGCACCGACGCGCAGGTGCACGGTATCCAGGCTGTCAAACCCCTGGCACAAATGCGCCGCAGCCATCGAGACAAAGCCCGGCGCCAGCCCGCATTGCGGGATCAGCGCCGTGCGGGCATCCGCCGCCAGCGCCTGGATGGCCTGGGTGCTGGCCACGTCCTCGGTCAAGTCCAGGTAGTGCGCCCCGACGGCCACCGCTGCCTGCGCCAGCCGCGCCATCTGGTGAAACGGCACGGCACTGAGCAGGGCAAATGCCCCGGCCAGCCGGTGGCGCACGTCATCGTCCGGCGCCAGCAGCGCGGGGGTGATGGCCGGGTGGTTCGGCAACGCCGCCAGCGCCTGGGCGTTGGGGTCGAATACCTGCACCTGGTAGTCCCCGCTATGGGCCAGCAAGCTGGCAATGGTGGCCCCGATACGGCCCGCCCCGACAACAGCAATCTTCTGCATGGCACCTCCTTGGATGGAACATTCCATAAAAAATTATTGAATGTCAGCCGGTGTTGCGCCATACGGCTTTACGCGCATAAAAAAACGCCCCTGACGGGGCGTTTCTGGGTGAGGCGACTGCTTTACAGCGAATCGATGAAGCTGCGCAGCTTGTCGCTGCGGCTGGGGTGCTTCAACTTGCGCAGGGCCTTGGCCTCGATCTGGCGGATGCGCTCGCGCGTCACGTCGAACTGCTTGCCCACTTCTTCCAGCGTGTGGTCGGTGGACATTTCGATGCCGAAGCGCATCCGCAGCACCTTGGCCTCGCGCGGGGTGAGGCCGTCGAGGATGTCCTTGACCACATCGCGCAGGCCGGCCTGCATGGCCGCATCCATCGGCGCGGTGTTGTTGGTGTCCTCGATGAAGTCGCCCAGGTGGCTGTCGTCGTCGTCGCCGATGGGGGTTTCCATCGAGATCGGCTCCTTGGCGATTTTCATGATCTTGCGGATCTTGTCCTCGGCCATTTCCATCTTCTCGGCCAGCAGGGCGGCGTCCGGCTCGAAGCCGAATTCCTGCAGGTGCTGGCGCGACAGGCGGTTCATCTTGTTGATCGTCTCGATCATGTGCACCGGGATGCGGATGGTGCGAGCCTGGTCGGCGATGGAGCGGGTGATGGCCTGGCGGATCCACCACGTCGCGTAGGTCGAGAATTTGTAGCCCCGGCGGTATTCGAACTTGTCCACTGCCTTCATCAGGCCGATGTTGCCCTCTTGAATCAGGTCGAGGAACTGCAGGCCACGGTTGGTGTACTTCTTGGCAATCGAGATCACCAGGCGCAGGTTGGCCTCGATCATTTCCTTCTTGGCAAAGCGGCTGGCGCGTTCGCCGTCGTTCATGCGCTTGTTGATGCGCTTGAGTTCTTCCAGCGGCACCACCACGCGGTTCTGCAGGTCGATCAGGGCTTGCTGCAATTCCTGCACGTCCGGGATGTTGCGGCCCAGGATGGCGCTGTACGGCTTGCCGGCGGCAGCGTGCTTTTCCACCCATTGCAGGTTCAGCAGGTTGGGCGGGAAGTCCTTGATGAACTGCTCCTGCGTCATGCCGCACTTGTCCACGATGATCTTGCGCAGCTCGCGCTCTTTCTTGCGCACGTCATCGACCTGGGCGCGGGCCATGTCGCACAGTTTTTCGATGGTCTTGGCGGTGAAGCGGATGGTCATCAGCTCCTGGGTGATCGATTTCTGCACCTTGGCGTAGGTGGGCGAACCCCAGCCATCCTTGTCGTAGGCCTTGCGCAGCTTGTCGAACAGCTCGCGCATCCGGTCGAAGCGCTCCAGCGCATCGGTCTTGAGCTTTTCCAGCAGGCGCGTCATGGCCTTGGAGCCGCCCTTGCCGTCGTCGTCATCCTCTTCGTCGTATTCGTCGAAGTCTTCCTCGGCCACGTAGTCGTCGTTTTCATTGGCATTGACGAAGCCGTCGACGATGGTGGAGATCACCACCTTGCCCTCGCGGATGTCTTCGGCCATTTGCAGCACTTCGGCAATGGTCGCGGGCGAGGTGGAGATGGCCTCCATCATGTCCATCAGGCCGCCCTCGATGCGCTTGGCGATTTCGATTTCGCCCTCGCGCGTGAGCAGCTCGACCGTGCCCATTTCGCGCATGTACATGCGCACGGGGTCGGTGGTGCGGCCAAATTCGCTATCGACGGTCGAGAGGGCCGCCTCGGCTTCTTCCTCGGCCTCTTCCTCGGTGGTGGCGGACTGGCCGGTGTTGTTCAACAGCAGGGTTTCGGCATCCGGCGTCTGCTCGTACACGGCCACGCCCATGTCGCTGAGCATGGCGATGACCACTTCCAGCGTTTCGGCATCGACCAATTTATCGGGCAGGTGGTCGTTGATCTCGGCGTGGGTCAGGTAGCCGCGCGTCTTGCCCAGCTTGATGAGCAGTTTCAGGCGCTGGCGGCGGGTGTTCATTTCCTCTTCGGTCAGGACGGTTTCGTCCAGGCCGAATTCCTTCATCAGGGCGCGTTCCTTGGCCTTGCTGATCTTCATGCGCAGGGGCTTGACCTTTTCCACGCCTTCGGCGGCAGGGGCGGCTTCGGCTTCCGGCTCGGCCTCCAGCTCCAGGTCGGCTTCGATGTCGCTCAGGTCGGCATCGTCGTCCAGGCCCTCTTCCTTGGTCTTGGGCTTGCGGCCGCGTTTGGCGGCAGGCTTGTCGGCCTCGTCCTTGGCAGCTTTTTTCGCCGCAGGGGCTTTTTTGGCGGCAGCTTTCTTCGGAGCGGCTTTCGCGCTCTCGACGCTCTCTACGGCCTCTGCCACGGTCTTTTCGGCAGGTTTCTTGGCGCTGGCTTTCTTGGCGGCGGGTTTTTTCGCCGCTTCCACCGGGGCGGCTACGGTTGCCGCGCTGTCCACAGCGGTTTCAGCCGCTTTTTTGGCAGTGGTTTTCTTGGCTGCGGCCTTTTTCGGCGCGGCTTCTTCGGTGTCGGCCTGCTTACGGCTGCGTTTGGGGGTCGCATCTGCGGCCAGCAGCGCATCGGCCATGGCTTTGAGTTCAGCTTTGGTTGCCACTTGGGTTCCTTTTCGCAATATCCACCAGCACGCCGAGAGAGCACTCCCCCTGGCGGGCAAATCCGTTCAATTGAGTCTGCATCGCACGCACCTGGGGCCAGGGCGTGGGGAGTCAAGCCTCCCGGGCAAGATGGTGGGCGATCATTTGGTGTGCAGTCCTTGCGGGAGTGGGTCAGAGCCTGATGCTCAACGTGAATGCGCTTTCACGCGACCCGGTTCGGAGGTGCTGCTGTCGCTCTTGCCGATAAGGGCGCAATTATAGGCGTTCGCCGCAAACTCAAGACCAAAATCCAGAAAAATGTCAAGCCCTGTCTATAAATTTTTACTGCGTTCCAGCAACGCCTGGTAACGCTGGCGCAATTCCTGGTTGCCCGGGTCGCTGGCGTAGGCCTGGGCCAACTGGGTCTGCAACTGGCGGATGCGCTGGGTCAGGAGCGGTTTCAGGATGCTGCGCAGCTCCTGGTGCTGGGCCTGGGGGTCGTCTTCCGGGTGTCCCAGGGGGCCGCTCATCAGCCGCTGCACCCATTCCCGGTGCCCGGTGGCATCCAGTTGCTGCTGCACCGCTGCCCAACTTTGGGTGCCGTGCGCCTGGTGAAACGCCTCCGCCCAGGCAAACAGGGGGCCATGGGGCGCGGGCAGATGCACCAGGGCATCCCAGTCATCGTTGTCCAGCCGTTCCAGCAGGGCCATGTGCCCCAGCAGCAGGCGCACGGCCTGGTCCGGCCCGGTGGTGATTTCCACCCGGCGGCTGGGCGGCGGGGGGGCGGACTGCCGCCCCCGGCCCGGCTCCCACGGCAGGCGCTCGCCCCGGCGATTTCCGTGTCCCTGGTAGCCATCCTGCGGGGGCGGGGCCATCGTGACCGGAGCGGTATTGCGGATGCTGCGCTGCCAGATGGCTTCCAGTTCCTGCGCCGGCAGGGCGATGTGCTGGGCCAGTTCGTCCAGCACCAGCCGCTTCAGGGTGCTGGGGGGCAGCAGACTCCACAGCGGCTGCGCCTGGTTGGACAGGCGTGCCCGGCCCGGCGCGGTGCCCAGGTCGCAGCCCTCGCTGGCCACCTGCAATAAAAACTGATTGAACGGCATGGCGGCGTGCACCATGCGGGTGAAGGCATCGGCACCGTGGGTGCGGATGAAGCTGTCCGGGTCGTGTTCGGGCGGCAGAAAAAGAAATTTCACGCTGCGCGTGTCATTGACCAGCGGCAGCACCGCCTCCAGCGCCTTGCGGGCGGCCCGCTGCCCGGCGGCATCGCCGTCGAAGCTGAACACCACCGCCTCGGTAAAGCGAAACAGTTTGTGCACATGCTCGCCGGTGCAGGCCGTGCCCAGCGTGGCCACGGCGTTGGGAAAACCCAGTTGCGCCAGCGCCACCACGTCCATATAGCCCTCGCACACCAGGGCGTAGCCGGCCTCGCGCAGGTCGGTGCGGGCCTCGTGCAGGCCGTACAGCTCGCGGCCCTTGTGGAACAGCGGCGTTTCCGGCGAGTTGAGGTACTTGGGCTTGTCGTCCCCCAGCACGCGCCCGCCAAAGCCGATGCACTGGCCTTTCACGTCCCGGATCGGAAACATGATGCGGTCGCGGAAGCGGTCGTAGCGCTTGTCCTCGTCCTCGGCGCTGTGGATGACCAGGCCGCCCTCTTCCAGCAAGCGGCTGGTGTAGTCGGGAAAGACGCTGGCCAGGTAATTCCACCCCGCCGGGGCATAGCCCAGGCCGTAGCGGCTGCTCACCGTGCCGGAGACGCCCCGGCGCTTCAGGTAGTCGATGGCATGGGGGGCGCTCTTGAGCTGTTCGCAATATGCCTGGGCGGCCCGCTCCATGGTGGCCACCAGGCTGTCCTGCTGTTGTTTGACGGCCTGGCGCTGGGCGCGTTGCTGGGGGGAAATGTCCTCCTGCGGCACCTGCATTCCCACCTCCTGGGCCAGGGACTGCACGGCCTCCATGAACTCCATGCCGGTGTGCTCGCGCAGGAAGGCGATGGCGTCCCCGCCCTTGCCGCAACCGAAGCAATGGAAAAACTGTTTGACCGGGCTGACGCTGAACGAGGGTGATTTCTCCCCATGGAACGGGCACAGCCCCATGAAGTTGGCCCCGCTTTTTTTCAGCGGCACATAGCGCCCCACGACATCGACGATATCGACGCGCTGGAGCAGGTCTTGGATAAAGGAAGCAGGAATCGACACGGCAGCGATTGTCTTGCAAATTCCGAATTCAGCCGCTTGAATGAAAATTCAACAAAAAGAGAGCTGCTTCCGCTGTAAAAAACTATGCTTCAGATATGAAAACATATAAAAATCAATAAACACAAGTGGAATAAGCTATATTTTTCAAAGTGAAAACGCCTGCAACCACCGCCCGTGGTGTGCTGACCGAAATCCTTTCCGGTGCGGCAAAATGACCGCCTGCCTGCACCGATTCCTCCACAGGAGCGCCCCATGCCACCGATCTGCCGCCTTCCCCTGTCCTGCCTCCTGACCCTGGCAGCCTTTTCTGCCCACGCGGCAGACCAATGGTCCAACGATTACGTCGTGCCGCAGGCACCGGCGGCCCGATCGGCCAGCACACCCCAGTCGGGCCTGGCGCAGTTGTGCCGTACCGGCAACCGCGTGGAAGCCCAGTCGGCAGGGCAATGGTATGAAGCCCGCATCCTCGGGGCAGACCCGCACTACCAGACCTGCGATGTCACCTACACCGGTTTTGGCAAGCATTTCGACGAAACCGTCAGCCTGCGCCGCGTGCGGCCCTACACCGGCAACGTGACCCCTCCTCCCAAGCCTTCCAAGCCCGCCACGGGGCAAGGCCAGCACCGCCGCGACATCCCGGCAGGCGCGGCCCCCATTTGCAGCTCCATCCCCCGCAGCGACGGCATGGGCAATACCAGCTATTGCTACTGACCCGGCCCGGACACGGGGGGCTGCAAATACGCCTGCTGCTCGCGCACCACGTCTTTCAGGAAACGCCACACCGCCTGGATGCGGGGCACGGCCTTGGCTTCTTCGGGCACGCTCATCCAGAAGGTGCGGGTAAACCGGGCCTGCCCGGGCAGCACCCGCACCAGGGTGGGGTCGCGGTCGGCCATGAACGCGGGCAGCACGGCCAGACCGACCCCGGCACGCACGGCCTCGTACTGCGCCGCAATGCTGGTGCTGCGAAACACGAACCGGGCAGGCCGGTAGAGCTGCGCCAGAAGCTGCAATTCCTTGGAAAACAGCAAGTCGTCCACGTAGTGGACGAACTGGTGGTGGCGCAAATCGTCGCTGCTGCGCACCAGGGGGCGGCGGGCCAGGTACTGGCGCTCGCCGTACAGATACAGGTGGTAGTCGGTGAGCTTGCTCACCACCACCGAGCCGCGCTTGGGGCGTTCCAGCGAGATGACGATGTCGGCCTCGCGCCGGCTCAGGTGCAGCAGGCGCGGCAGGGCCAGCAGGTCGATCGACAACTGCGGATAGCGCAGCGCCAGCAGCGCCAGCTGGCGTGACAGCAGCACCGTGCCCAGCCCTTCGGTCACGCCCACGCGCACCAGTCCGGCAGGGTGGGCCTCGTCGGTGCCATCGGGCAGGGCGACCTGCTCCACGCCGCGCACGGCTTTTTCCATGGCCTGCACGGCGGGGAGCAACTGCTGGCCCGCCTGCGTGAGCGTCAGCCCCCCCTTCTGCCGTACGAACAGCGTCTGGCCCATGATTTTTTCCAGCGCCTGCAAGCGCCGCGCCACCGTGGTGTGTTCCACGCCCAGCAGCCGCGCCGCGCCTGCCAGGGAGCCGGCCTGCGCCAGGGCGGCAAAAAAACGCAAGTGATCCCAATCCATGAGGGTGCAGTTTAACTGTGCTTTTTTGCAGACAAGAACTGCAAAAACAGGTATTGCCCTATCAAATTTGCACATTACCATGGGCAGCAGTCCGACTAAGGATCCTCTGCACGAATCGAGCGGTAAGCCTGCACGCAGATGCAAGCGGCGCGGCGATTTGTGCAGAGGATCCTTAAAGACCGGCCTCTTTTTCTTACCAGGAGACATCCCCCCATGAGCATCCCTACCGTCAAGCTGCTGATCAACGGCGAATTTGTCGAATCGAAAACCACCCAGTGGCGCGATGTGGTCAACCCCGCCACGCAGGAAGTGCTGGCCCGCGTGCCCTTTGCCACGCAGGACGAGATCAACGCCGCCGTGGCTGCCGCCAAGGAAGCTTTCAAGACCTGGAAGAAAACCCCCATCGGCGCCCGCGCCCGCATCTTCCTGAAGCTGCAACAGCTCATCCGCGAAAACATGGGCGAACTGGCCGCCCTGCTGACCGCCGAACAGGGCAAGACCCTGCCGGATGCCGAAGGCGACGTTTTCCGTGGCCTGGAGGTGGTGGAACATGCCGCCGGCATCGGCAACCTCCAACTGGGCGAGCTGGCCAACAACGTGGCCAACGGGGTGGATACCTATTCGGTGCTGCAACCCCTGGGCGTGTGCGCAGGCATCACCCCGTTCAACTTCCCGGCCATGATTCCGCTGTGGATGTTCCCCATGGCCATTGCCACCGGCAACACCTTCGTGCTGAAACCTTCCGAGCAAGACCCCATGGTCACCATGCGCCTGTGCGAGCTGGCGCTGCAAGCGGGCATTCCTGCCGGGGTGCTGAACGTGATTCACGGCGGTGAAGATGCCGTGAACGCCATTTGCGACCACAAGGACATCAAGGCCATCAGCTTCGTCGGCTCCACCCACGTCGGCACCCACGTCTACAACCGCGCCAGCCTGAACGGCAAGCGCGTGCAGTGCATGATGGGCGCGAAGAACCACGCCATCGTGCTGCCCGATGCCAACAAGGAGCAAACCTTGAACGCCATCGCCGGTGCCTCCTTCGGCGCCGCCGGCCAGCGCTGCATGGCCCTGCCCGTGGTCATGCTGGTGGGCGAAGCCCAAAAATGGCTGCCCGACCTGATCGAGAAGGCCAAATCCCTCAAGATCAGCGGCGGCACCGAGCCGGGCACCGACCTCGGCCCCGTCATCTCGTGCAGCGCCCTGAGCCGCATCGAGGGCCTGATCGAACGCGGCATTGCCGATGGCGCCAAGCTGGTACTCGATGGCCGCAAGCCCACCGTGCCCGGCTACGAAAAAGGCAACTTCGTCGGCCCGACCATCTTCAGCGGCGTGAAACCCGGCATGAGCGTGTACGACCAGGAAATCTTCGGCCCCGTGCTGTGCGTGGTCGAGGCCGCCACGCTGGACGAAGCCATCGCCTTCATCAACGACAACCCCAACGGCAACGGCACCGCCATCTTCACCCAGTCGGGCGGCGCAGCACGCAAGTTCCAGGAGGAGATCGACGTCGGCCAGGTCGGCATCAACGTGCCGGTGCCGGTGCCCGTGCCGCTGTTCTCCTTCACCGGCAGCCGCGCCTCCAAGCTGGGCGACCTCGGCCCCTACGGCAAGCAAGTCGTGCTGTTCTACACGCAGACCAAGACCGTCACCGCCCGCTGGTTCGACGACAGCACCCTGGGCCAGGGCGTGAACACCACCATCAGCCTGAAGTAAGCCCCCTGCGGCCAGCCCTTGCTGGCCGTTTTTGCTTAAAACCGCTGCTTGGGCTTGCCAGTCAAGCCCAAGCAGCCATGAAAACTACAAGAAAAGGAGAACCACATGGACTTTGAACTCAGCGCAGACCAACGTGCCTTTGCCGACACCGCGCGGCAATTCGCCCAGGCCGAGCTGGCCCCCCATGCCGCCGAGTGGGATGCCCAGGGCATCTTCCCCGTGGACGCCATCGCCAAGGCGGGCGAGCTGGGCTTTTGCGGCCTGTACGCGCCCGAATGCATCAGCGGCCTGCAACTGCCCCGGCTGGATGCCACCCTGGTGTTCGAGGAACTGGCCGCCATCGACCCCTCCACCACCGCCTTCATCACCATCCACAACATGGCGACCTGGATGCTGGGCACCTGGGCCACCGACGACGTGCGGGCGCAATGGGGCGAGGCCTTGACCAGCGGCCAGAAGCTGGCCAGCTACTGCCTGACGGAACCGGGCAGCGGCTCGGACGCGGCCAGCATCAAGACCCGTGCCGAGCTGGTGGGCAGCGAATACGTCATCAACGGCAGCAAGGCCTTCATCAGCGGCGCGGGCAGTACCGACGTGCTGGTGCTGATGGCCCGCACGGGCGATGCGCAATCGGGTGCCTCCGGCATCAGCGCCTTTGCCGTGCCTGCCGACCTGCCCGGCATCACCTACGGCAAGAAGGAAGAAAAAATGGGCTGGAACAGCCAGCCCACGCGCGTCATCAACTTCGACAACGTGCGCATCCCCGCCAACCACCTGCTGGGCCGCGAGGGCGAGGGCTTCAAGATCGCCATGAAAGGGCTGGACGGCGGGCGCATCAACATCGCCACCTGCTCCGTCGGCGCGGCGCAAGGCGCTTTGACCCACGCCCAGCGCTACATGCAGGAGCGCAAGCAGTTCGGCAAACCGCTGGCCGCCTTCCAGGCGCTGCAATTCAAGCTGGCCGACATGGCCACCGAACTGGTCGCCGCGCGACACATGGTGCGGCTGGCTGCAGCCAAGCTCGACGCCGGTGCGCCCGATGCCAGCACCTACTGCGCCATGGCCAAGCGCTTTGCCACCGATGCGGGCTTTGGCGTCGTCAACGACGCGCTGCAACTGCACGGCGGCTACGGCTACATCCGCGAATACCCGCTGGAGCGCCTGCTGCGCGACGCCCGCGTCCACCAGATTCTGGAAGGCACGAACGAGATCATGCGCGTCATCATCGGGCGGCGGATGCTGGACGGCGATGCGCCGGACGCCATCCGATGAACCCATAAACATAGCTGCTTCCACATGTCATATATGGATTCAAGAAACAAAATACTCTGAAATCCATATAAAACCAGTGGAAACAGCTATTAGAAAACAAGCATTCCATCCACCACCACAGGAGACACCACCATGCAAATCGGATTCATCGGCCTGGGCAACATGGGCGGCCCCATGGCCATCAACCTGGCCAAGGCCGGGCACAGCGTCAAGGCTTTCGACCTGAGCCAGGAAGCCATCGCCAAAGTCGTCGCCGCAGGCGGACAGGCCGCCGGCAGCGCACAGGACGCTGCACAGGGCGCAGAAGTCATCGTCACCATGCTGCCCGCCAGCCAGCACGTCGAAGGGCTGTTCCTGGGCCGCGACGGCCAAAGCGGCCTGCTGGCCAGCATCGCCCAGGGTGCCCTGGTCATCGACAGCTCCACCATCGCCGCCGCCACCAGCCAGAAAGTGGCCCGGGCACTAGAGGCCGCAGGCATCGCCTTCATCGACGCGCCCGTCTCCGGCGGCACCGGCGGGGCCATTGCCGGCACCCTCACCTTCATGGTCGGCGGCAGCGCCGAGCACCTGGAACGCGCCCGCCCGCTGCTGGAGAAAATGGGCAAGAACATCTTCCACGCCGGCAGCGTCGGCGCGGGCCAGACGGCCAAGATCTGCAACAACATGCTGCTGGGCATTTTGATGGTCGGCACGTCCGAAGCCATCGCCCTGGGCGTGGCCAACGGCCTCGACCCCAAGGTGCTCAGTGAAATCATGCGCCGCAGCTCCGGCGGCAACTGGGCGCTGGAGGTCTACAACCCCTACCCCGGCGTACAGGAAGCCAGCGCCGCCACGCGCGGCTACACCGGCGGCTTCGGCACCGACCTGATGCTCAAGGACCTGGGCCTGGCGCAGGAAAACGCCACCGCCGTCAAGGCCAGCACCCCCCTGGGCGGCATGGCCCGCTCCCTCTACGCCGCGCACAGCCTGAGCGGGCATGGCGCAGAAGATTTCTCCAGCGTGATCAAGATGCTGCAAAAACAGGGGTAACAAGGCGGCTTGTCACCACCAACGGCACGGGCGCTGCAACGCGGGTTGCAGCGCCCGTTTTCCTTGGCGTTCATTGGTGTTTTCCTGCGGGCTTACCGTGGCCGCAGTTCCAGCACATCGTCGCGCATCAGCACGTCGAACTGGCGCAGAAAGTTCTGGCCCAGCAGGGCATCCTGCCCGCTGCGGCCGGTGTAGCCGGTGCCCACCGTCAGGTTCTGCACTTGCAACGGCCCCACGGTGATGTGCTGCGTGCGCACCAGCCGCCCGGTGCGCGTGCCGTTGGCCGTGCGAAATTGCACCACCTCCCCGCCGTGCAGCCCGGCGCTTTCGGCCAGAGCATCGGTCACGGCGATGTAGGTGGCGCCGGTATCGACCATGAAGCGCACCGGCTGGCCGTTGATGCTGCCATCGGCGTAGAAATGCCCGTCCCGGTGCCGCTCGATCTGCAGGCTGCCGCTGCTGGTGACCACGGCGGCCGATGGCTGCAAGTAGCGTTCCATGCCCAGGTACAGCAGGCCCAGCACCGCCACCCAGAAGATGGCGATGCCTGCGTGCATACGCCATACCGCATGGCGGGTGGTCTGGCTGCGTGTATTCAAGATCGGTTTCTCCTTGTGCCGATGGTTGTTCAGGGCAGCGCCGGTGCGGGCAGGCGGCGGCCTTCGCCCCCAGGCACCGTGCCAAAGCGGGCATCCTGCGCCTCCCAGGCGGCGCGGTAGGCGCGGATACCGGGCATGTCGGCAGCAACGAAGTTCCACCACATGGTGACGGCCTCGGCAAAGGGCGCTCCGCCGATCAGCAGCAGGCGTGTGTTGGCCTGCAGTTGCAACGCCAGGCTGTCGCGCCCGGGGGCGAGGTAGGCCAGTTCGTCCTGCGGGAAAGCCGCGCCATCGATGCCGAAGCCGCCGGTCAGCGCCATCAGGCCGTATTCGAAGTCTGGCCGCAGCGCCAGATGCACGGGGCCAGCGGCATCCCCCAGCACCTCCAGCCCGACCAGGGGGGAGTGCAAGGCCGTCGGCGCGGTGTGCCCGTCGTAGCAACCCGCCATCAGCGACCAAGTGCAGCCCTGCGCCTGCCACTGCGGCAGTTGCGGGTAGTGGGCAAAGGCGGGCGGCTGGTCGGCCACGGCATGGGGCAAGGCAATCCACAGTTGCGCGGCGTGCAGGCGCGTGCCGGGGGCCAGGGAGTCTTCGGTGTGCGAGATGCCGTAGCCCGCCGTCATCAGGTTGACCTGCCCGGGGCGCACGATCTGCTCCGACCCCAGGCTGTCGCGGTGCAGGATTTCGCCCTCGATCACCCAGGTAAAGGTTTGCAGGCGCGTATGCGGATGCGCCCCGACGTGCATCCCCTGCCCCGGCGCAAACCGGATCGGGCCGAGGTGGTCGAGAAAGCACCAGGCGCCAATCATGCGCCGCCCGCGCGTGGGCAAGGCCCGGGTGATCTCCATGCCCTCGCCCAGCGTGCTTTTGCGGGCGGGAATGCGGTCAATGGTGGAAGCAACGGGCTGAGTCATGGCACCTCTCCTTGAATCTGTGGCCGGCACATTATCCCCACGGGCTTCTCAGAACCTGTTTACGATCTCCGCGCGGGTGTGCAGTCGCGGCCTCGGGCGGTCTGCGGTGTTGCAAATCCTCGCCATAGCACCGCTATGGCTGCGGTTTGCGCCTAGCAGCCCATCCCGATCCGCATCCCGCACCCCTTCGCGCGGAGATCGTAAACAGGTTCTCACAGAAAAAAACAGGCGCTGCGGTTTCCCGCAGCGCCCGTTTCAAGGGTCGGCACATCCGATCAGATATGCAGCGCCTGTCCCAGTGCCTTGAGCGCGGCTTCCTGCACCGCTTCGCCCAGGGTCGGGTGGGCGTGGATGGTGTGGGCCACATCCTCCAGGCGCGCGCCCATTTCCAGGGATTGGGCAAAGGCGGCGACCAGTTCGGCCACGCCCTGGCCGACGGCCTGCCAGCCCAGGATGAGGTGGTCGCTCTTGCGGGCCACCACGCGCACGAAGCCGCCGGTGGCCTCCAGCGTCATGGCACGGCCATTGGCAGCGAAGGGGAAGGTGGCGGTGATGGCCTCCACACCCGCCGCCTCGGCCTGGGGCGGGGTTTGGCCAACCACCACCACCTCGGGGTCGGTAAAGCACACCGCCGGGATGGCCATGGGCTCAAAACGCCGGTTCTTGCCGGCAATCTGCTCGGCCACGCATTCGCCCTGGGCCATGGCGCGGTGGGCCAGCATGGGTTCGCCGGTCACGTCGCCAATGGCCCAGACATTGCGCATGGAGGTGCGGCAATGCGCATCGACCGCGACAAAGCGCCCCGCCATGTCCAGCTGCAGCCCTTCCAGGCCAAAGCCCTGGGTGCGCGGGCGGCGGCCCACGGCGACCAGCACGCGCTCGGCCGGCAGGGCAAATTCGTCGGCCCGGGCATTGCGCACGTGCACGCCCTGCTGCGCGTCGTAGCCGGCCACGCTGCAGCCCAGGTGCAGCACTACGCCGCTGCGCTTCAAGGCTTCCAGCACGGGCTGGGTCAGCTCTTCGTCATAGCTGGGCAGTACGCGCTGGGCAGCTTCCACCACGGTGACTTCCACGCCCAGCTTGCGGTAGGCCATGCCCAGCTCCAAGCCGATATAGCCTGCGCCAACCACGACCAGCCGCTTGGGCAGCACATCGGGCGAGAGCGCATCGGTGGACGACCAAATGGCCCCGCCAAACGGCATAGAAGGCAGCGAAACCGGCTCCGAGCCCGTGGCCAGCAGCAGATGCTCGCAATGCACGCGCACCGGTTCGCCGCCGTCGTGCGGGGTGATGACGGCGGTTTTGCCATCCTCAATCTGCGCCCAACCGCGCTGCACCTGCACCCCGGCCTTGCGCAGCAGCGCCCCGACACCGCCGGACAGGCGGGCGACGATGCCATCCTTCCAGCGCACGGTTTGCGCAATGTCGATCTGCGGATTGGTCACCTTGATGCCCAGGGGCGAGGTGCCTGCGCCAAACTGGCGGGCGTGCGCAAACTCTTGCGCCGCATGGATCAGCGCCTTGGACGGGATGCAGCCAATGTTCAAACAGGTGCCGCCCAGGCTGGCCCCTTCGGCCAGCACCGTAGGAATGCCCAGTTGCCCGGCGCGGATGGCGGCCACGTAGCCGCCGGGGCCGCCGCCGATGACGAGCAGTTTGGTGGAAATTTCTTTCATCTTTTTATCCTCTCCCGGTTAATCGACAAACAGCAGTGCCGGGGTTTCCAGCAGGGCGCGGATGGCCTGGATGAATTGCGCCGCATCCATGCCATCGACCACGCGGTGGTCAAACGACGAGGACAGATTCATTAGCTGCCGCGCCACCACTTGCCCGTTGCGCAGCATGGGGCGCTCGACCATGCGGTTTACGCCGACGATGGCCACCTCTGGATGGTTGATCACCGGGGTGCTGACGATGCCGCCCAGCGCCCCCAGGCTGGTCAGGGTGATGGTGGAGCCGGTCAGCTCCTCGCGGCCCAGCTTGCCGGATTTGGCCCCCTCGGCCACGCGGGCAATCCCGGCGGCGCTGGCCCACAGGTCCAGGCTTTCGGCATGGCGCAGCACGGGCACCATCAGGCCGCCGTCGGTTTGCGCGGCAATGCCCAGGTGGACGGCCTCGTAGCGGGTAACCACCCCGGCATCGTCGTCATACCGGGCGTTGATCTGCGGAAACTGGCGCAGCGCCAGCACCATGGCGCGGGCCAAAAACGGCAGCAGCGTGAGCTTGCCGCGCGTAGCGCCGTGGATTTTGTTGAGCTGCTGGCGCAGCTGCTCCAGCTCGGTCACGTCCACTTCTTCCACATAGCTGAAGTGCGGGATGCGGCGCTTGGCCTCCTGCATCTTCTGCGCAATCTTGCGGCGCAGGCCGATGACGGGAATCGCTTCCTCGCCGTGGCGCTCAACATACTGCGGGTTGCCCCCCAGCACCGGGCCCTGGCCAGCGGCAAAGGCTTCCAGGTCGGCGTGGGAAATCTGCCCGGCCGGGCCGCTGCCGTGTACCAGGCGCAAGTCCACCCCCATGTCCAGGGCGCGGCGGCGCACCGAGGGCGCAGCCAGCGGGCGCTCCCCTTCCTTGCGGGCCTGGGCCACGGGGGCGCGGGCGGCAGGGCGGGCTGCCGGAGCAGATGCTTGTTTCGGAGCTTGTACCGCTGGTATTGCAATGTTTTCAGATGCTTTTGTATCTGATTGCTTTGATTTTTCTGCGGGAGCAGCTGCAATTTGTATAGCTGGAGCCGGAGATGCCGCCGGTGCAGCATCGTCTTTTAAGTTGCCTTCGCCCTCGACTTCCAGGCGAATCAACTCGGCACCGACCGAAATCATCTGCCCCACGGCCGCGCCCAGGGCAATCACTTTGCCATGCACATGGCAGGGAATTTCCACGCTGGCCTTGTCGGTCATGACATCGGCCACGGGCTGGTCTTCCTTGACGCTCTCACCCAGCGCGACGTGCCAGGCAACCAGTTCCACCTCAGCAATGCCTTCGCCGATATCGGGCACGCGAATAACGTAAATACCCATTTTTTATGCCTCCACTGCGCGTTGCAAAGCCGCACCCACACGGGCGGGGCCAGGAAAGTAAGCCCACTCTTGGGCGTGCGGGTAGGGGGTGTCCCAGCCCGTCACGCGCTCAATGGGCGCTTCCAGGTGGTAGAAGCAGTGCTCTTGCACCAGGGCCACCAGTTCGGCACCAAAGCCGCTGGTGCGCGTGGCCTCGTGCACGACCACACAGCGGCCGGTTTTTTTGACCGATTCGACGATGGTGTCCAGGTCCAGCGGCCACAGGCTGCGCAGGTCAATCACCTCGGCATCGATGCCGGTTTCGCGGGCGGCGCACTCGGCCACCCAGACCATAGTGCCGTAGGCCAGCACCGTGACCGCCTTGCCCGGGCGGAAGATGGCGGCCTTGTCCAGCGGCACGGTGTAATAGCCTTCGGGCACCTTGCCCAGCTCGTGCTTGTTCCAGGGCTGCACCGGCCGGTCGTGGTGGCCGTCAAAGGGGCCGTTATAGAGGCGCTTGGGCTCCAGGAAGATCACCGGGTCGTCGCACTCCATCGAGGCAATCAGCATTCCTTTGGCATCAATCGGGTTGCTGGGCATGACGGTGCGCAGGCCGCTCACATGGGTGAACACCGCCTCGGGGCTTTGGCTGTGCGTTTGCCCGCCGTAAATGCCGCCGCCGCAGGGCATGCGGATGGTGATGGGGGCAAAAAAGTCGCCCGCCGAACGGTGGCGCAAGCGGGCCAGCTCGGAGACGATCTGGTCGTACGCCGGGTACACGTAATCAGCAAACTGGATCTCGACGGCCGGGCGCAGGCCGTAGGCGGCCAT
Organism: uncultured Comamonas sp.; assembly: GCA_902175065.1. GTDB lineage: Bacteria > Pseudomonadota > Gammaproteobacteria > Burkholderiales > Burkholderiaceae_C > Comamonas. The sequence goes on from CABIIJ010000011.1 coordinate 36,912, forward strand.
GCCAATGGCGGTGCCGACGATGCCGGCCTCTGAGATGGGCGCATCAAAGCAGCGCGTTTTGCCGTATTTTTTCTGCAAGCCTTCGGTGACGCGGAACACGCCGCCGAAGTAGCCCACGTCCTCGCCATAGACGATCACATTGTCGTCCTTGGCCATCATCACGTCCAGACCCGAGCGCAGCGCCTGGATCATGGTCATGGAAGAAACTGCCTGCGCCTCTTGCGGCGCGGCGTTGCTGGTCATTTCACTCATGGCTTACACCCCCATCTGCTGGCGCTGCCGGCGCAGGTGCTCCGGCATTTCTTTATAGACATCGTCAAAAATGGTCGCGGCGCTGGGCACGCGGCCATCGAGCAGGCTGCCGTAGCTTTCGGCCTCTTTTTGCGCGGCCAGCACTTCGGCTTCCAGCTCCTGCTGGGCCTGGGCGTGCTGTTCCTCGCTCCACTCGCCAATCACGATGAGGTGTTGTTTCAGGCGCTCGATCGGGTCGCCCAGGGGGAAGTGCTTCCAGTCGTCGGCCGGGCGGTATTTGCTTGGGTCGTCCGAGGTGGAATGCGGCCCGGCACGGTAGGTTTCCCACTCGATCAAGGTGGGGCCATGGTTGCTGCGGGCACGCTCTGCGGCCCATTGCGAGGCGGCGTACACGGCCAAAAAGTCGTTGCCATCGACGCGCAGCGAGGCAATGCCCACCCCCACACCGCGCTGGGCAAAGGTGGTGCCCTCGCCCCCGGCAATCGACTGGAAGCTGGAAATCGCCCACTGGTTGTTCACCACGTTCACGATGACGGGGGCCTTGTACACGTGGGCAAAGGTCAGCGCGGTGTGAAAGTCCGATTCGGCCGTGGAGCCGTCGCCAATCCAGGCCGAGGCGATCTTGGTATCGCCCTTGATGGCCGAGGCCATGGCCCAGCCCACCGCTTGCGGCACCTGGGTGGCCAGGTTGCCGGAGATGGAGAAAAACCCGGCCCGCTTGTACGAATACATCACCGGCAACTGGCGGCCCTTGTTCGGGTCGCGCACGTTGCTCATGAGCTGGCACATCAGCTCGACCATGGAAATATCGTCGCGCGAGAGCAGCAGCCCCTGCTGGCGGTAGGTGGGGAAGTGCATGTCCCCCTCTTGCAAGGCCGCCGCCTGCGCCACCGCAATGGCTTCCTCACCCAGGCACTGCATGTAGAACGACAGCTTTTTCTGGCGCTGGGCCAGCACCATGCGGGCATCGAAGATGCGCGTCTTCATCATGGCACGCAGGCCACGGCGCAAGCGCTCGGGATGGATGGCCGGTGCCCAGGGGCCTTGCGCCTTGCCATCGTCGTCGAGCACGCGCACCAGGCTGGTCGCCAGATCGGCTGTGTCGGCAGCGGGGGTATCGGTGGGGGGTCTGCGGGTCACGCCTGCTGGCGAAACCATGAGGTAGGAAAAATCGGTTTTTCCGCCCGGTCTGCCGGTAGGCTCGGGCACGTGCAGCCGTAACGCTGTCATAGGTTGAATCTCCTTGCACGGGTTGCGTGCGTTTGAATAGCCACCAAAGCGCGGCACTTGTGGCACAGCACTTTGGCAATACTGGCCACGCCAGTGGCGATGATTGTCAATAAAAACGACTGGTAATGGCTATCTGGTTTCCCCTGAGTTGCCAAACTGCACAATTACCATTGCGTGATCGCAGTTTTTAAACAAAATCGGCATCAAACCCTTATCCAACAAGCGCTAACAGCTCCACTTTTTAAAACCCAACCCCGAGACAAGCCATGAACGCTGCTGCTCCCCTGCCCACTTTTGCCCCCATGCCCGATGCCCAGGGCTTCTTCGGCCCCTACGGCGGCCAGCTCGTGCCCCCGCATTTGAAGCAGGCCATGGACGCCATCAACGCTGCCTACGCCGAAATCACCCGGCGCCAGGACTTTCAGGACGAGCTGGCCCAGCTCTTTGCCGACTACGTGGGCCGCCCCAGCCCCATCTTTCACGCCCGCCGCCTGTCGCAGCAACTGGGCGGGGCGCAAATCCACCTGAAGCGCGAAGACCTCAACCACACCGGGGCGCACAAGATCAACCACTGCCTGGGCGAGGCGCTGCTGGCCAAGTTCATGGGCAAGAAAAAGGTCATCGCCGAAACCGGCGCCGGCCAGCACGGCGTGGCCCTGGCCACGGCCTGCGCCCTGGTCGGCATCCCCTGCGAAATCCACATGGGCCAGGTCGATATCGAGAAAGAGCACCCCAACGTCACCAAGATGCGCATCCTGGGCTGCAAGCTGGTGCCGGTGACACGCGGCGCGGCCACGCTGAAAGAGGCGGTCGACAGTGCCTTCGAGGAATACCTCTCCAACCCCACGGATTACCTGTACGCCATCGGCTCGGTGGTCGGCCCGCATCCCTTCCCCATGATGGTGCGGGACTTCCAGAGCATCATCGGCCGCGAGGCCCGCGAGCAATTCCAGGCCAAGCATGGCCGCCTGCCCGATTACGTCGCCGCCTGCGTGGGCGGCGGTAGCAACGCCATCGGCATGTTCACCGCCTTCCTGAACGACGCCAGCGTCAAGCTGGTGGGCGTGGAGCCTGCCGGCGAAGGCACCGACAAACCCGGCCGCCACGCCGCCACCCTGACCATGGGCCAGCCCGGCGAAATCCACGGCATGAAGTGCTACGTGCTGGAAGATGCCGACGGCCAGCCCGCCGCCGTGCACAGCATCGCCTCGGGCCTGGACTACCCCGGCATCGGCCCGCAGCACAGCTACCTGAAGGATCTGGGCCGTGCGCAATACGCAACGGCGGACGACCAGGAAACGCTGGGCGCCTTCATGCAACTGTCGCGCGTGGAAGGCATCATCCCCGCGCTGGAAAGCGCCCATGCCGTCGCCTGGGCCATGCGCGTGGCGCCGACCCTGCCCGCCGATTGCCACATCCTGGTGAACCTCTCCGGCCGGGGCGACAAGGATGCGGACTACGTGGCGGAAAAGCTGGGGCTGTAAATCAGCAGCACACGGACAGCACCTGCGCGGGCTGCTCGCTCAGACTCACGTAGACATGGCCGATGCCGCTGTCGAAATACGCGGCCTCGTGCCGGGCCAGTTCGATGGACTGGCCGTTTTCAAACAGGATGCGCACCTCGCCCTCCAGCACCATCACGAATTCCTGGCCCGGGTGGCGAATGGTTTCGGCAAAGTCGGCGGCCTCGCGGGCGTGGATCACGGCCATCAGCGGCTGCATCTTCTTGGCCGGATACGCCCCGCACAGCACGCTGTAGGCGTATTGCCCGGTTTCGTAGTGCTGCACGTCGGCAAAGCGGTCCTTGACCACCGTGGGCCGCTCCTCCCCGGCGGCGGCAGGCGCATCGCCGACCATGAACAGCCGGGTCAGGTCGATCTCCAGCGCGTTGCCCAGCTTGAGCATTTTTTCGTAGCTCAGGGCAATCTGCCCGCGCTCGGCCTTGGAGATGGTGGACACGGCCAGCCCGCTGTGGGCAGCCAGTTGCTGCAAGGTCAGGCCGCGTGCCTTGCGGGCGCGGCGCAGCTTGGCGCCCACCTCGCACTTGCCCACCGGCGGGGTTTCATCGCCCCCCGCCGCCGCCACGCCCGGCAATACTGCGGCCAGTATTTGTTCAGGAGTCAGCGTGGCGGGCAGGTCGGACATCACGGGGCGGTTCATGGGCGAAACAGGGCACGGGAAAGGGCGCAGGCAAAGGCGGCCATTCTCGCAGTTTCAACCCCCTATTTGGCCACCCTACCCATGCGCAGCCAGCCGATGAAGGCACACGCCATCAGCGCAAATCCGATGTAGCCGTAGATGGGATAGACCACCCCCACCAGCGTGATGAAGCCGACGAAGCTGCCGCCCAGCGCTGCCGCACCCGCCACCCCGCTGCCCCAGCGAAAGCGGGACGTGTTGGCCGGCAGGATACGGGCCATGAAGGCGTACAGCATGCCGACGGCAGTGTTCAGAATCATGCCGAAGATGACCAGCGACATCAGGTGCCCCAGCCAGGGCGAGATTTGCGTCGCCAGGGCCAGCATGGGCATGGCCACGCCGCCCAGGGTGTCCATGCGCCAATACATGGCGGCGGCAATCGCCAGCATCAGCAGGCCCAGCAGCAGGCCGCCGAGCACCCCGCCCCACAACGCCGTGCGGCGCGAGCTGGCCTGCCCGCCCATGATGACCAGGAACGGCATCCCCGCCACCACGTTGTAGGAGACGTACAGAAATGCAGCCACCAGCCAGTGGCCGGCCCCCTTGGCCTGCTGCGTCGCGGCCGCCTCCAGCGCCACGGCATCGGCGTGGGGGGAGGAGAGCACGTAGGCGGCGACGACCACCGTCATCAGCATCAGCAGCGGGGTGACGGCCCCGATGAACGCGATCACACGGCGCACGTCCAGGGAGACGATCAGCACCGTCGCCACCGTGGCCAGCACACTGCCCCAGACCACCGGCAGGCCCAGCCACTGTTGCAGCAAGGCCCCCGCGCCTGCCAGCATCACCACCGTGATGGCGAACAGGAAGAAGGTGATCAGCACGTCGAACACCCAGCCCAGGTGCCGCCCCAGCAGGGCCTGCACCACTTCCTTGTGCGAGCTGGCCCGCATCGCCTGGCCCATGGTGGAGAACACCATCGACAGGAATACGAAGGCCAGCCCGGCCACCAACGCGCCCCACAGGCCGATGCGGCCAAAAGCGGCGAAGAACTGCAACAACTCCTGCCCCGAGGCAAAACCGGCCCCGACGATGACGCCGACGAAAGCCCCGGCGATCTTGCTCACTTCCTTGAATTCACGCATTTTTGTCTCCTGATTTATCTCTTTGAATGATTGGGTTCCCTCGGCCCCGGCATCAACCCTGCTCGCCCGCCAGCCGCGCAGGACTGAGCCGGGCCGGGTCCACGCCCTGCGCCACCAGTTCCGGCGGCAGCGGCTGGCCCAGCAGCAAGGCGCTGGCCGCCGCCGATGCCCCGGCTGCCGTCTGGATGCCGTAGCCGCCCTGCCCGGCCAGCCAGAAAAAGCCCGGGCAGCCGCTGTCCCAGCCGATGACGAAATCGCCATCGGGCGCAAAGCTGCGCAGCCCTGCCCAGACATGGCCGGGGCGGCGTATGCGCAGGTGGCTCCATTCCTCGATGTGGTAGATGCCGGTGGCCACGTCCAGCTCCTCGGCCACCACGTCGTGCGGCGGTACCGGGTCGGCATTGGCAGGCGACCCCAGCAACTGGCCCGCGTCGGGCTTGAAATAAAAGCTCTCATCCGCCCCGATCACCGCAGGCCAGGACTGGATGGACACCCCTGGCGGCGGCGCAAAGGTGAATGCCGTGCGCCGCTTGGGCTGAATGCCCAGCGGACGCACGCCGCACACCTGGGCCACGGTGTCGGCCCAGGCCCCGGCGGCATTCACCACGGCACGGCCACGCACCTCACTGCCATCGCGCAGGCCCAGCACCCAGAGCGCCTGCCCTTCTTCCCCGGCCTCCCTGCGGGCCTGGAGCAGCGCGGCATTGCAGCGCAGGCTGGCCCCGGCCTGGGCCATGCCGCGCAGAAAGCCCTGGTGCAGCTCGGCCACATCGATGTCCATGGCATCCAGGTCATGCACCGCGCCCACCAGCCCCTCGGCCTTCAGGCAGGGCACCAGGGCCAGCGCCTCGTCCGCACCGATGCGCCGGGCACGCAGCCCCTCGGCCCGGTACGTGGCCAGCGCCTGGTCCAGCAGCCCCTCCTGCCCGGCCCGCGCCACGTACAGCGTGCCGCGCGGCTGCACCAGCGCGTGGCGGCAAAAACCGGCGGGCGGTGCCAGGTAAAAGGCCCGGCTGGCGCGTGTCAGGGCGCGAATCTGCGGCGTGCCGTAGCTTTCCATGAACAGCGCCGCCGACCGGCCCGTGCTGTGGTAGCCGGGCTGCGCCTCCCCCTCCAGCACCAGCACCGATGCCCCGGACTGCGCCAGCCGGTAGGCCACCGATGCCCCGGCCATGCCGGCGCCGACGACGACGAAATCCCAAATGTCCTGCTGCATACCCACTCCAAAAAATTTTCCGATACGAAAATTATCGGATAAGAAAATTTTTCGGCAAGCCTTTGGATACCAGGGTTTGCACCAGGATCGGTCATCCCGCCTTCCGCCGCATCCAGTGACGGTAGCGCCGGTTCTTCAGGCGGTTTTCCCACTGCTGTTCCAGCAACGCCAGGCCAGGGTGTACCTGCGGATTGGCGGCCCGCCCCAGGCTCAGGCGATGCAGCTGGTGCTTGACCATCGCCATATACGCCACCGAGGCCAGCACCTTGTTCTTGAACGTGATGGGCCGCAGCGCAGGCGCCAGCGTGGACGCAGCAGCCGGGTCGCTGCACCACACCAAGGGCAAACGCGGCTCGACGGCCAGCGCAGTCGCCATGCCCACCAGGGCAATGCCGCTGTTCACCACCTGCGCAGCCACCGGATAGCGGCGGATGCCGCCCGTCACCATCAGCGGCATCTGCGCCACGGCGGCGATGTCCTGGGCAAATTCCAGAAAGTAGGCTTCGCGTGCCAGCGTGCGCCCGTCGCGGGCCTGGCCGTGCATGGCGGGCGCTTCGTAGCTGCCGCCGGACAGCTCGACCACATCCACGCCCAGCGGGTTGAGCAGCGCCACCACCTGCCGGGCATCGTCGGCGCTGAAGCCGCCACGCTGGAAGTCCGCCGAATTGAGCTTGACGGCCACTGCAAAACCCGGCTGCACGGCAGAGCGCACGCCCTGCACGATCTCCACCAGCAGCCGCGCCCGGTTGGCCAGCGTGCCGCCCCAGGCATCCCGGCGCCGGTTGGTCAGGGGCGACAGAAACTGACTGAGCAGATAGCCATGCGCAGCGTGAATCTGCACCCCGGTAAAGCCGAACTTTTCCGCCAGCAACGCCGAACGGATGAAACGCTCCTTCACCGCCTGGATATCCGCCTCGGCCATCTCCCGGGGCAGGGCGAATCGTTTGGAGAAACTGCCCAGCTCCAGCGCCACTGCCGAAGGCGCCCAGGTTTCCTGCCCCAGCCCCGCCGGCATCTGCCGCCCCGGGTGGTTGAGCTGCACCCACGCCTGCGCCCCCTGCGAACGTGCGGCCTGTGCCCAGGCGGCAAAACGCTCGCCAAACGCCTCGGACTCCAGCACCACCCCGCCCGGCCCGGTCATGGCACGGCGATCGACCATCACGTTGCCGGTAATCAGGAGGCCCGCGCCGCCCTCCGCCCAGGTGCGGTACAGCCGGATCAGCGCCGCCGAAGGCGCATGGTCGGCATCCGCCATGTTTTCCTCCATCGCTGCCTTGGCGATGCGGTTGGGAACAATGGCCCCGTTGGGCAAGGTCAGCGGTGCAAAAAGGGGGGACGGTGCCAGGTCGTGCGCCATGCGGTACTCCAGAAAATTTACGATGGCCGGACGATAAGATTCAAGCGAACTTGAAGGTCAAGCCATTTTTCGCACTTTTTATTTGCCAGCAGCCTGTTTGACCTTCCAGCGGCACACGCACACAGGAAACCCACCATGAAAATCGGCGAACTCGCCCGGCGCAGCGGCCTGGCGGCCTCCACCATCCGCTTCTATGAATCGAAAGGGCTGCTCCGCATGGCCGACCGGCAGGCCAACGGCTACCGCGCCTACCCGCCGGAAGCCGTGGCCGTGCTGGCCATCATCGCCAGCGCCCAGCAGGCAGGCTTCACACTGGAAGAAATCAGGCACCTCCTGCCACAGGACATCACCCAGTGGCAACACGACGACCTGCTGGCCGCGCTACAGAAAAAGATAGCAGACATCGAAGCCCTCCAGGCCCGGCTGGCACAAAACAAGGCGCACCTGCAATCCCTGGTGCAGCAGATCACCACCAAACCCGCCACCATGACCTGCCAGGACAATGCCGTGCGGGTGATGGAACGCCTGGGCATCGGCACCCCGCAATGCACAGGCAACAGGACGTAATTCCATCTCCAGATCCAGACACGTTCCCAGGAACCCGGAAAAATGCCCCATCCCGCGCCACACCACCACCGCAACTGGTTCGACCAAGGGGGCGCAGCCTACGCCCGCTTCCGCCCCGAATACCCGCCCGAGCTGGCCCGCTGGCTGGCGGCGCAAGCGCCCCATCATGGTCACGCCCTGGCGGTGGACGTGGGCTGCGGCAACGGCCAGCTCACCGCCCAGTTGGCCGAACACTTCCAGCGGGTGCTCGGCCTCGACCCCAGCCGCGAGCAGCTCGCCCATGCCGCCGCCCACCCGCGCGTGGCCTATGCCTGCGCCCCGGCGGAAGCGCTGCCCGTGCCCACCGGCAGCGCCAGCCTGATCGCCGCCGCCCAGGCCGCACACTGGTTCGACCTGCCGCGCTTTTATGCCGAGGCCCGCCGCATCGGCCAAAGCGGCGCGGTGCTGGCCCTGATCGGCTACGGCGTGCTGCGGCTGGACGACGATGCGCTGCACGCACGCTTCCAGCATTTCTACACGCAGGAGATCGGCCCCTACTGGCCCGCCGAACGCAAGCTGGTGGACAGCGGCTATGCCGACCTGCCCTTCCCCTTCGCCGAGCAGGCCGCGCCCGCACTGGACATCCGCAAGCAGTGGGATTTGCCCGCGCTGCTGGGCTACATCGCCACCTGGTCGGCCGTGCGCCAGGCCCGCGAGGCCGGACGCGAAGACCTGCTGCAAAACTTTGCAACCGACCTTGCCGAACTATGGGGCGCCCCGGCCTGCCGCCGCGCCATCGTCTGGCCCATCCATCTGCGCTGGAGCATTCTGTGAATCACACCATGCCCCGGTTGCCTCGGCTTCATCAATAAAAATAGAGCTATTTCCGCCGGAAAACAAATAATCTCAAGCATAAAAATATCTGAAATCGTTTATTTATCAGCGGAACAAGCTCTTAAAAAAAGAAACACCGCCAGACCTTGCGGCCTGCGCGGTGTTCTTACGCAACAAAAGCAAGCCAACGCTTACAGCACTTCAAACACCCCGGCTGCCCCCATGCCGTGCTCGCTAAATTCCTGCAAACACCCTCCGGTACCGATTCATACTGCATCCGTCGAATCATGATGCACTGCACGAATCACTTGATATCGCTGATCCACGCGCATCACAAACTCAGCAGGCGTAAGTTCCAAAGCTGCCGCTAACCGCCACAACACGCTGATGGTCGGCTGCTTTGCCGCAGACTCAATTAACGTCACAAACGGGCGGTCAATCTCTGCTGCACCAGCTACATCCTCCTGGGTGCGCCCAAGCTCACGCCGTCGCTCTTTCAGAGCAATCCCTAACGCTTGCAAAAGAAGTGCATTACGGCTCGGTCGCATCGCCCGCACTATGTGTTTTTAGTTATCTAAAGACACGTGTCTATAGACAACAAAAAGCAGGCACAATCTACTCCCGGCATCGGCCATCCCATCCACAACTTCATCTAATGAGACCACTAGGAAGATCCATGAAGACTTTTGCTATCCCCCTGCTACTTGCCCTCGCTTTGACCGCATGTGGAGGAGGAAAAATGGAAGGCTCTTATTACCAAGAGTCCTCTGAAGAACCTACCTTGGTGCTGAAACCTAATGGAAAAGCCGTTTTCATGGGGATGATGGAGTACCCCTATGAAGTCGAAGGCAAAGATGTCAAGCTTCTGACCCCGGAAGGAACAGTCATCCTGGAAGGCAAGGAAGATGGATCGTTACTTTCAATGTTTGGAAAGTTGAAGAAGCGTCCATCCTAAAAATTCAATACCAACTCAAGTTCTATTTTTCGCTCCTATATTCGTGCCTTCAAGCAGCGCTAAGGATGCTCTGCACGAATCAAACGGCAAGTGTGCGCAGCGGATCGGGATGGGCTGCAAGGCGCAAACGCAGCAGACCACCCGAGACCGCTGGTGCACACGGCTCGGTGATTGAGACAGAAGATCCCTAAAAGCGATAAAAAAACACCGCCTGAACTTTTCAGTCCAGACGGTGTTTCACGTAAAGAGAAGCCAACGCTTACAGCACTTCAAACACCCCGGCAGCGCCCATGCCACCGCCGATGCACATGGTGACGCACACGCGCTTGGCGCCCCGGCGCTTGCCTTCGATCAGGGCGTGGCCGGTCAGGCGCTGGCCGCTGACGCCGTAGGGGTGGCCCAGGGCAATGGCACCGCCATTGACGTTCAGGCGCTCATCGGGGATGCCCAGCTTGTCGCGGCAATAGAGCACCTGCACGGCGAAGGCTTCGTTCAGCTCCCACAGATCGATGTCCTGCACGGTCAGGCCCAGTTTTTTCAGCACCTTGGGCACGGCAAAGACGGGGCCGATGCCCATCTCGTCCGGCTCGCAACCGGCCACGGCAAAGCCCAGGAAGCGGCCCAGGGGTTGCAGGCCGTTGCGGGCGGCGAAGTCCTCGCTCACCACCACGCAGGCACCGGCACCGTCGCTGAACTGGCTGGCATTGCCTGCCGTGATCAGGCCACCGGGGATGGCGCTTTTCAGGCCGCTGACGGCTTGCACTGTGGTGCCTTCGCGCGTGCCCTCGTCCCTGGCCACGGTCACTTCCTTGGTGATCAGGCCCAGCTGCTTGTCGGCAATCCCGGCGGTGACGGTGATGGGGGCGATTTCGGCATCGAACAGCCCGGCGGCCTGGGCCGCGCAGGCCTTCTGCTGGCTGGCAGCGCCATAGGCGTCCATCGCATCGCGGCCAATGCCGTAGCGTTGGGCGACGTTCTCTGCCGTTTGCAGCATGTTCCAGTAGATTTCCGGCTTGGTGGCGGCCAGGGCCGGGTCTTGCGCCATGTGCATGTTCACTTCCTGCTGCACGCAGGAGATGCTTTCCACGCCGCCGGCGACCAGCACGTCGTTTTCCCCGGCGATGATGCGCTGCGCGGCCAGGGCGATGGATTGCAGGCCGGAGGAGCAGAAGCGGTTGATGGTCAGGCCCGAGGCCGTGACGGGCAGGCCCGCCTGGATGGCGATCAGCCGCGCCACGTTGGCGCCGGTGGTGCCTTCGGGCAGGGCGCAGCCCATGATGACATCTTCGACCAAAGCCGCGTCGATGCCGGCACGCTGCACGGCATGGCGCACGGCATGGCCGCCCAGGGTGGGGCCATAGGTCATGTTGAAAGCGCCCTTCCAGCTCTTGGCAAGCGGGGTGCGGGCGGTGGAGACGATTACTGCGGAAGTCATAGCACTATTCCCTTCAATACGTTGCGATCAGAACTGCTTGCCTTCGGCCACCAGGCGCTGCAAAAGCGGCGCGGGCTGCCAGAAAGCGGCATCGTCGTGGGGGTTTTGGGCAAAGCGCTGCATGGCGGCCACGACGTTGAACAGGCCGACCTCGTTGGCATGGCACAGCGGCCCGCCACGATGCACCGGGAAGCCGTAGCCGAAGATGTAGACCACGTCGATGTCGCTGGCCTTGGTGGCAATGCCTTCTTCCAGGATGTGTGCGGCCTCGTTCACCAGGCTGAACACCAGGCGCTGGACGATTTCCTCGTCCGCAATCTTGCGCGGCGTGATGCCCTGGGCCTGGCGGTTGGCGGCGATCATGGCCACCACGTCGGCGTTGGGGATGGCGTTGCGCTTGCCCGGCAGGTAGTCGTACCAGCCCGCGCCGGTTTTCTGGCCGAAACGGCCCTGCTCGCACAGCAGGTCGGCGGTCTTGCTGTATTTGATGTCCGGGCGCTCCACGGCACGGCGCTTGCGGATGGCCCAGCCGATGTCGTTGCCCGCCAGGTCGCTCATGCGGAACGGCCCCATGGCAAAGCCGAATTTTTCGGCCGCCTTGTCGACCTGTTCGGGCGTGCAGCCTTCGTCCAGCAGAAAACCGGCCTGCTGGCTGTAGCGCTCGATCATGCGGTTGCCGATGAAGCCGTCGCACACGCCCGAAAGCACCGCTGTCTTGCGGATTTTTTTCGCCACGGCCATGACGGTGGCCAGCACGTCCTTGGCGGTTTTCGCGCCGCGCACCACTTCCAGCAGCTTCATGATGTTGGCCGGGCTGAAGAAGTGCAGGCCCACCACGTCCTGCGGGCGCTGGGTGAAGGCGGCGATCTGGTTCAGGTCCAGCGTGGAGGTGTTGCTGGCCAGGATGGCGCCGGGCTTGGCCACGGCATCCAGTTGCGTGAACACGGCCTGCTTGACGCCCATGTCCTCGAACACGGCTTCGATGATCAGGTCGGCATCCTTCAGGTCGGCATAGTCCAGCGTGGTGGAGAGCAGGGCCATGCGCTGCTCGTACTTGTCCTGCTTGAGCTTTTTCTTGGCCACCTGCCCTTCGTAGTTCTTGCGGATGGTGGCAACGCCGCGCTCCAGCGCTTCCTGCTTCGTTTCCAGGAGCTTGACCGGCACGCCAGCATTCAAGAAGTTCATGGCAATGCCGCCACCCATCGTGCCTGCACCGATGACAGCTACGCTTTCAATAGTACGCAAGGGGGTGTCGGCAGGTACGTCCGGAATCTTGCTGGCGGCCCGCTCGGCAAAGAACAGGTGGCGCAACGCCCGCGATTCGGGGGTGAACATCAGTTGCAGGAACAGGTCGCGCTCGGTGGCCAGGCCGTCGGCGATTTTTTTCCGGGTGGCCGCTTCCACCGCATCCACGCACTTGGCCGGGGCGGGGAAGTTTTTCGCCATGCCCTTGACCATGTTGCGGGCAAACTGAAAATAGGCATCACCCTGCGGGTGCCGGGCACGCAGGTCACGCACCAGGGGCAGCGGACGGGTGCCAGCCACGCTGCGGGCCAGGGCCAGCGCTTCTTCTCCCAGGCTGGCGGCACTGGCCGCCAGTCGGGTGATGAGCTTTTGCCCCGGCACCTGGGCCAGCAGGGCAGCAGGCACCGGCTCGCCGCTGACGATCATGTTCAGCGCCGGCTCCACCCCCAGGGCACGCGGCAGGCGCTGCGTGCCGCCTGCGCCGGGCAGCAGGCCCAGCTTCACTTCGGGCAGGCCCAGCTTGCAATCGGGGGCGGCAATGCGGTAGTGGCAGGCCAGCGACAGCTCCAGCCCGCCGCCCATGCAGACGCTGTGCAGCGCCGCCACCACGGGCTTGCTGCAGGCTTCCACCATGGCAATCAGGGTGTGCAGGTTGGGTTCGGCAAACGCGGCATCCTGGCCGAACTCGGTAATGTCGGCACCACCGGAAAACGCCTTGCCCGCGCCGGTCAGCACGATCGCCTGCACCTGAACATCGTCCTGGGCGCGTTGCAGGCCAGCGGCCAGCGCCTGGCGCATGGCCAGCCCCAGGCTGTTGACAGGGGGCAGATCAAGGGTCAGCACAGCCACATCGGTGTGGACTTGGTAATGAACCGTCATCACAGGTCTCCTTGGATAGATAAGAATAGAACGAACGTTCTAAAAATCACATTCTAGGGAAGGCCAGCCGCTGCGTTTTGTCCCATCGGGGACATGGCTGGAGCCAATTCCCCCAGGCACTGTTGGATTGCAGACAAACTTGCGGGAAATCCCAGGGAAAAAACCTGGGGCAAGGGTTGAACAATGCCCCCTTTGTGTTTTCTTTTTCGAGAGTTTGCCCATGCAACGCACCACTTTCCTTCGCGCCAGCATCGCCCTGGCCGCCGCCAGCCTGATGGGTGCCGCCAGCGCCGCCCCCGATCCCATCCTGATCGGCGTGCCCGCGCCCATGACCGGGCCGAACACGCAGTACGGCGATGAACTCAAAGCCGGGGTGCTGACCGCCATCGAAACCCTCAACGCCGCTGGCGGCATGAATGGCCGCCCCTACGAGGCCGTGCTGATCGACGATGCCTGCGAACCCAAGCAGGCCGTGCAGGCGGCCAACCGCGTGCTCAACTCCGGCGCGAAATTCGCCGTGGCCCACGTCTGCTCGGGCGTGACCGTGCCCGCCGCCCGCATCTACGAGGACGAGGGCATCGTCGCCATCACCCCCGGCGCCACCGCCCCGCAGGTGACGGACAACCTCCGGGGCCACCACTTCTTCCGCACCATTGGCCGCGACGACCAGCAAGGCCCGTTTGCCGCCAGCTTCATCACCGCCCGGCTGAACCCCAAAACCGTGGTGGTGCTGCACGACAAGCAGACCTACGGCGCGGGTGTGGCCCAGCACGTCAAGGCATCGCTGGAAAAACTGGGCACCCCCGTGGCCCTGTACGACGGCATCAACGCGGGCGATAGCGACTACTCCGCCGTCATCACCAGGCTCAAGACCCTCAAGCCCGACGTGGTGTTCTTCGGCGGCTATCCCCCGGAAATGGGCCTGCTGCTGCGCCAGGCCAGGGAGCAGGGGCTGCAAACCCGCTTCATGGGCGCGGAAGGCGCATTCAACCAGAGCCTGGTCGAGATCGCCGGCCCGGCGCTGGAAGGGATGATGTTCACCTACCCCGCCGACTTCAGCCAGCGCCCGGAAAACAAGGCTGTGGTGCAAGCCTTCGAGAAAGCCAAGCGCCCGGCCAACGGCGCTTACCAGATGCCCGCCTATGCCGCCATGCAGGTACTGCACAAGAGCCTGCAGGCCGTCGGCCCCGACCCGAAAAAAGTCGCCGACTACATGCACGCCAGCCGCTTTGACACCGTCATCGGCGCCGTCGCCTTCGACACCAAGGGCGACCTGAAAAACTTCGAGTTCGTCGTGTTCGAACTGTCCAAGGACGGCAGCCGCCGCCTGGTGCGTTAAGGTTAAGGGCTGTCGGCAAACCCCACAGCTACAGCCCTGTATAGTCGGTAGCGTTGCAAATCCTCGCCGTGGCAGTGCCATGGCGAGGATTTACGCCTTGCATCCATCCCGATCCGCAACGTTGGCTTAAAACCTGCTCATAGACCTTAAAAAACGTGCCCATGCCTCGGACTCATTTTCTTCGTGCCATTATTCCCCTTATTGCAGCCAGTTTGATCGGCACAGCAACGGCAGCCCCCGAGCCTATTTTCATTGGTGTGCTATCGCCCATGGCGGGGTCCACTGCCGAATATGGAACCGAACTCCAGGCAGGGGTGCTCACGGCCATTGAAAAATTAAATACCGCAGGGGGCCTCAATGGCCGTCCGTACGAACCCGTATTGATCGACGATGCCTGCGACCCAAAGCAATCCATTCAGGCCGCCCACCAAGCCATTCAATCCGGGATCAAATTTGCCGTGGCGCATATCTGTTCGGATGCCACCATAGCCGCCGCAAAAATTTATGAAAAAGAAGGCATTGTCGCCATTACCCCAGGGGCGACGGCTCCCGAAGTAACCGATGCGCTCCGGGGACGCCACTTTTTCCGCACGATTGGCCGCGATGATCTGCAGGGTGCCTACATCGCCAGCGTGATCGTTGCCCGCCTCAAAGCCAAAAAAATAGCTTTGCTGCATGACGGCGAGGCCTATGGGGCCAACATGGCCCAATACGTAAAGAATTCACTGGAAAAATTCGGTGCGCCCATCGCCCTCTCCCAAGGTATTAAGGCAGGGGCCAAAGACTATTCCGACGTCATTACAAAATTGAAGTCCATCGCCCCGGATGCGGTTTTCTTTGGCGGATATACCCCGGAAATGGGCTTGCTGTTGCGCCAGGCCAAAGAACAAGGTCTGCAAACCAGATTTATAGGCTCCGAAGGGGTTTATAGCCCAAGCCTGATGGATATTGCCGGGGCCGCCGTCGAGGGGATGGTATTTGCCAGCCCCATAGATTTCAGTGCCCGGCCAGAAAATCAGGCTATCGTCGAAACCTTCCGAAAAGCCCGGCGCCCCGCCAACGGCAATTACCAAATGACAGCCTATGCCGCCATGCAGGTACTGCATGAAAGCATGAAAGCCGTCGGGCCTGACCCCAAGAAAGTGGCCGACTACATGCACGCCAACCGCTTTGGCACGGTCATTGGTTCGGTCGCCTTCGATGGCAAGGGAGACTTGAAGAATTTCGATTTTGTCGTCTTTGAACTGGACAAAAATGGCGAGCGCAAGCTGGTGCGGTAACGCTGCACAAATGGAGCGATAAGCCTGCGCTGCGGATCGATTTCCATCAATCTGTCGATTTGCTTTCCTTTTTCCCCCTTTGTTCCCCCTCCTCCCCCCCTCCGGTCTATGTCTACTGAAATTTCCCCCGGCCTGACCCTTCAGAACACCGCCGCGCTGCACAAACTGGGCGACTACAAGCTCATCGCCTTCGACATGGACTCGACCCTCATCACCATCGAGTGCATCGACGAGATTGCCGACGTGACCGGCAAAAAGGCCGAGGTTGCCGCCATTACCGAGGCCACCATGCGCGGCGAGATCACCGACTTCAAGGACAGCCTGCGCCAGCGCGTGGCCAAGCTGCGCGGCGTGACCGAGGCGCAAATGCTGCAAGTGCGCCAGGAACGCCTTCGCCTGTCCCCTGGCGCGGACACCCTGGTGAAAGCCGCCCAGGCGGCGGGGCTGAAAGTGCTGCTGGTCTCCGGCGGCTTCACCTTTTTTGCCGAATACGTGCGTGGCCTGCTGAACATCGACTTCGTGCGTGCCAACGTGCTGGAGGCGCAGGACGGCATCCTCACCGGCGGCCTGGTGCGCCAGTGCTGGGGCGACATCTGCGACGGCGCGGAAAAACGCCGCACCCTGCTGGAAGTGGCCAGCCTGATGGGCATTGCGCCCGCGCAGTGCATTGCCGTGGGCGACGGCAGCAACGACATTCCGATGATGGAGGCCGCCGGTCTGTCCGTGGCCTACCACGCCAAGCCGCGCGTGCGCAGCGTGGCCCAGGTGTGCATCAACGAAGGCGGGCTGGACCGGCTGCTGGAAGTGCTGCGCTGAATACCTTCCTTTAGCTATAAAAAAGCAAGCTTCTTCCGTTTTTGAAATAAGGATTTCAGATGCAAAACTATCTGAAATCCTTTGTTCTCAAGCGGAAAAAGCTATTTTTATAATTACACCTACACCACATCAGTGCTTTGAGCATAAAAAACCGATTTCTTATAACCAAATAAGAAAAGATTCCGATGCGCCCCCGCCAACCGCACTAGACTATGCGCCTTGTCACGCCACGGCCTGCGGCAGCAACCCGACGGCCCTGGGAATCCCCACAACCTGTTTATTGACCACCATGTTGAAAAAAACCCTGACTGCCGTCGCCATCGCCACCCTGGCGTTCACCGCCCAAGCTGCCGACGTGCTCAAAGTGGCCGCCACCGCCGTGCCGCACGCTGAAATCCTGAACTTCATCAAACCCCAGCTCAAGGCCGACGGCATCGAGCTGCAAGTGCGCGAATTCAGCGACTACGTGCAGCCCAACGCCGCCGTGGAAGACAAGCAGCTCGACGCCAACTTCTTCCAGCACCAGCCCTACCTGGACAGCTACAACAAGGATCGCAAGAGCAGCCTGGTCACCGTGCCCAACGGCAAGGTGCACGTCGAGCCGTTCGGTGCCTACTCCAGCAAGGTCAAGACCGTGGCCGAGCTGAAGGACGGCGCAACGGTGGCCATCCCCAACGACCCCTCCAACGGTGGCCGCGCCCTGATCCTGCTGGCAAAGCAAGGCCTGATCGAGCTGAAAGACCCCGCCAGCCTGACGCCCACGCCCCTGGACATCGTGAAGAACCCCAAGAAACTCAAGTTCAAGGAACTGGAAGCCCCCCTGCTGCCCCGCGCCCTGGCCGATGTGGAGCTGGCGCTGATCAACACCAACTACGCGATGGAAGCCAAGCTCAACCCCACCAAGGATGCGCTGTTCATCGAGGGCGCTGATTCGCCCTACACCAACATCGTCGCCGCTCGCAAGGACCGCGCCGAAGGTGCCGACATCGCCAAGCTGATGAAAGCCCTGCACAGTCCCGAAGTGAAGAAATTCATCGAAGAGAAATACAAGGGCGCCGTGGTGCCCGCGTTCTAAAAACCGCGAAAAACCACGTCACCCCCCCACCAACGCCGCGCAGGGATGCCTCCCGCGCGGCGTTTTTTACCGCCGGATTCGTCCTTCCTGTGTCCCTGTATCCATGAACGATTCGCGCCCGTCACGGGCTCCTTTTGCGTTGTCCCGCCAGGAGCTGGCGCTCATTGTGGTCACGATGGTCTGGGGGACGACGTTCCTGGTCATCCACCTTGCCATGCGCCACAGCGGGCCGCTGTTCTTCGTAGGAATCCGCTTCCTCATTGCCGGGGCGATCACGGCGCTGCTGTTTCGCAGGAGCCTGAACGGGCTGACCCGGCGCGAAGTCAAGGCCGGGTCGGTGATCGGCGTGGCGCTCTTTGCAGGCTACTGGCTGCAAACGTATGGGCTGCAAACCATTTCGAGCAGCCAGTCGGCGTTCCTGACGGCGCTGTACGTGCCGATGGTGCCGCTCCTGCAATGGGCGATGCTGCGGCGGCCACCGCATTTCATGAGCTGGCTGGGCGTGGCATTCGCGTTTGCCGGGCTTCTCCTGCTGGCCGGGCCGCAGGCCGGGGGGATTTCCCTGAGCACGGGCGAGATCGCCACCGTGGCCTCGGCGCTGGCGATCGCCGCAGAAATCATTCTTATCAGCCGGTACGCCACGTCGGTCGACAGCCGCCGCGTCACCATCGTGCAACTGCTGGTCGCCGGGGCCTTGTCCCTGCTGCTGATGCCGGCTGCCGGCGAGGGCATTCCCGCGTTCTCCTGGGTCTGGCTGTGTGCCGCAGCGGGCCTGGGACTGGCCAGCGCCATCATCCAGTGGACGATGAACTGGGCACAAAAGTCGGTATCGCCAACCCGCGCCACGCTCATCTACGCCGGGGAGCCGGTGTGGGGCGGCGTGGTCGGGCGGCTGGCCGGCGACCGGCTCCCGGCGCTGGCCTTGCTGGGCGGTGCCTTTATCGTCATCGGCGTCATCGTCAGCGAGCTGCGGCCCTCCCTCAGATCCCGAAAAATACCGTCGGTCTCCGAGGGGTAGGTGGATGCCGGCGTGCCATCGGCACATATTGCGAAAAAGAGAACTTTTTCCGCAAGGGCTCACCCGACAATCGCAGCCATGCCGCTGGCGCAGGCCAGCGCATGACATCCGGCAACACCAGGTTTGGAACGGGGAGGTTCGCACATGAGCACGAAACACTACGACTACATCGTCATCGGAGGCGGCAGCGGCGGCATCGCCTCCGCCAACAGGGCCGCCTTGTACGGCAAGTCCTGTGCGCTGATCGAGGCCGGGGCCATCGGCGGAACCTGCGTCAACGTCGGCTGCGTGCCGAAGAAGGTCATGTGGCACGCGGCGCAGATTGCCGAGGCCATCCACCGCTACGGCCCGGACTATGGCTTCGATACCACCGTGGAGCGTTTCGATTGGGCCCGCCTGATTGCCAACCGCAGCGCCTACATCGAGCGCATCCACGCCTCCTACAACGCCAGCCTGGCGCGTAACAAAGTCGACGTCCTCCACGGCTTTGCCCGCTTGGCCGATGCCCGCACCGTCGAAGTCAATGGCGAGCGGCTGGGCGCCGGCCACATCCTCGTCGCCACCGGCACCCGGCCCGCCCGCCCGCGCATTCCGGGCGCGGAGTACGGGCTGGATTCCGACCAGTTCTTCGCGCTGCCGGCGCTGCCCAGGCGCACCGCCGTCGTGGGCGCAGGCTACATCGCGGTGGAACTGGCAGGCGTGCTCCACGCCCTGGGCTCGCAGACGCACCTGTTCATCCGCCACGAGACGCCGCTGCGCCACTTCGACCCGATGCTGCGCGAAACCCTGGTGCAAGTGATGGAAGCCGACGGGCCAACGCTGCACCGGCACGCCGCCCCCAAGGCCATCGTCAAGAACGCGGACGGCAGCCTGACCCTGCAACTCGACAATGGCCAAAGCCATGTCGCCGACTGCGTGGTGTGGGCCATCGGCCGTCAACCGGACACATCCGGCCTGGGGCTGGAAGCGGCGGGCGTGGCGCTCAGCAGCACCGGCCACATCCAGGTGGACAAGTACCAGAACACCAGCACGCCCGGCATTTATGCCGTGGGGGACATCACTGGCCGCATTGACCTGACGCCAGTGGCAGTCGCTGCCGGAAGGCGCTTGTCCGAACGCCTGTTCAACGGCAAGCCGGACGAACACCTGGTCTATGAAGATGTCCCGACCGTGGTGTTCAGCCATCCCCCCATCGGCACCGTGGGCCTGAGCGAGCCGCAGGCACGCCTGCAGCATGGCGATGCACAGGTGAAGGTCTATCACACCGCATTCACCGCCATGTATACCGCCGTCACCCGGCACCGGCAGCCAGCGCGGATGAAGCTGGTATGCGTCGGCCCCGAGGAACGCGTGGTCGGGATTCACGGCATCGGCCACGGCATGGACGAAATCCTCCAGGGCTTCGCCGTCGCCCTGAAAATGGGCGCCACCAAAAAGGATCTGGACAACACCATCGCCATCCATCCCACGGCGGGCGAAGAGTTCGTGACGATGCGTTAGCCTGCTGCCATATCCTCCCCAGCCCCCTTACCCAAATCCCCAGGTGCTGGCATGATGCGCGGCTGATTTACGTCAAGGACATTCAGGATGACAGACAACACCCCTTCCGTCGCATTGGAAAAAGCCATCACCCAGGGACTGAGCGAGGTCACGCGCGAGCGCACCCTCTCCATCCACGCGCAGCAAATGGGCTCGGGCAACCCGAAAATCATCAACTTCCGGGGCGACATCGCCGAGAACTACCAGTACGACAAGATCAAGCCCCTCCCGGCCAAGGCCCAGGCCATGGGCAACGTGGTCGTCATCCAGGGCGAAAGCCAGAAAACCGGGCAGACCGGCCAGTATCAGATTCTGGCCAACCAGTGGGGGCTGCTGGAGGCCCTGGCCCGCCTGGATTGAGCATTACCCGGCGCCACGGCGGCGCGGCGCTCAGTGGTTCGCCCGCCGCCCCACTTCCAGCACGTTGAAGTTGAACAGCTGCATGGCCAGCACGGTTTCCCACAAGAAGCCGATCAGCGCGGCGATGAACGACACCACCCCGGCCAGGAAACACAGCACGGCCGCGCCCTGGCCGTGTACGCCCCACTCCCGCCCCAGGAACAGCAACACAATCGTCAGGCCGATCAGGAAGCCGCACAACGTCAGCAGGCCGATCGACCCATTGGCCAGCCGTCCGCGTGAGCGCAGATAGCGCAGCTCCAGCAACGCCCGCTCCACCTCGACGCTGTGGGCGGAGGCCTCGATGACCTGTTCCACCACCCGCGCCCGGTCCACGATCCGGGCCAGCCGCCCGGCGACCACGGCAATCATCCCGGCCACGGCCGTGAGGAAGAACACAGGCGCCAGGGCCAGTTGCACGCTTTCGGAAACGGTGGTGATGTCCATCATGGTCAAGCCTTTGCAAGGCGCATTCGGGAGAGTCGGGGCGCGATCATCTAGGGTTAATACTGGCTATTGATTTTCATCAAACAAAAAACCACTGAGAACAGGGATATTTGGAACACTATCAACTTTGACCAACCGAGGGCTGTTATGCAGATGCTGATTGATTTGTTCTCTACCGACTATGGCCTGATGAGCTTGGCGGTGATCGTGATCCTGATCGTCATGTGGATCTGGTTCACGATCCTCTTCCTCGGAAAAATCCGCCTGGGCGAAGACCCGGAGCAAGCCAAGCAGGCACTCCCCAAGTCCTGACGGCCTGCCCGCCAGGGCATGATTCCAATAAAAAGATAGCTGCACCCACTTTTCCAACACTGCTTTCACAATCGAACAATATTGAAAGCAATGTTGAATAGACGGAAGCAGCTATCTTTTTTTATTTCCCTTTCTTCCGGCTGCCTGCGGCTGCCTTCCCGCCCTTGGCTGCAGCTACGGCCTTGCTCTTCTTCACCGCCTTGACCACCTCGGCCGGGCGGGCGGTGGCGGACACCGAAACCCCCTCGTCCTCCTGCTGCTGCAGCAATGCCGCAGTACGCCGCGCCGCACGGCTGCGCCCGGAGCCACGCTGGGGCAAGGGTGCCGCCTCCTCCTCATCGCGCACCAGGCAGAAGTCAATGCGCCGGGCATCCAGATCGACGCGGCTGACCTGCACCTGCATCCGCGTGCCGATGGCGTAACGCACCCCGGTGCGCTCGCCACGCAGCTCCTGGCGCATCTCGTCGAAGCGGAAGTAATCGCCGCCCAGCTCGCTGATGTGTACCAACCCCTCCACATACATGGCATCCAGCGTGACGAACAGGCCAAAGCTGGTGACGGCGGATACCGTGCCCTGGAACTCCTCGCCCAGGTAATCGCGCATGTATTTGCATTTCAGCCAGGCCTCCACATCACGGCTAGCCTCGTCGGCCCGGCGTTCGTTGGCGCTGCAATGCAGGCCGGCGGCTTCCCAGCCCTGCATCTGCGCCTGCTTGACCCGGCTGAGCGTGGCAGTGGTGCTTTTCGGTGCGGTCACGCGCTCGGCCAGCCGCTTGGCCAGCTTGGCCTGGGCCTCGCCCGGCGTGGGCAGGGCCGGCAGGATGTAGGGCTTGTCCGTCAGGATGGCCTTGATAACGCGGTGCAGCAGCAAGTCCGGGTAGCGGCGGATCGGGCTGGTGAAGTGGGTATACGCGTCATACGCCAGCCCGAAGTGGCCGGTGTTCTCCGGCGTATACATGGCCTGCATCATCGAGCGCAGCAGCATGGTATGCACCTGCAGCGCATCGGGCCGGTCGTGCGTGGCCTTGGCGATGGCCTGGAATTCTGCCGCGCTGGGGTGATCGCTGATGCTGGCGGGAATCGCCAGGGCTTTCAGATAAGTCCGCAGGATTTCGATCTTCTCGATCGACGGCTTGTCGTGTACGCGAAACAGCGCCAGGCGCTGGTTGTGCAGCACGAAATCGGCTGCGCTGACGTTGGCCGCCAACATGCACTCCTCGATCAGCCGGTGCGCCTGGTTGCGCTGGCGCGGTACGATTTTCTCGATGCGCCCGGTCTCGTCGCTGACGATCTGCGTCTCCACCGTATCGAAGTCCACCGCGCCGCGCACCTCGCGGGCCTTGAGCAGGGCGCTGTAGACGCCATGCAAATCCAGCAGGTGCGGCAGCAGCGCGGCACGCTGGGCGGCTTCCGGGCCACGGGTGTTGCCCAGAATGGCAGCCACTTCGGTATACGTCAGCCGTGCATGGCTGTTCATCACCGCCGGGTAGAACTGGTAGGCGTGCAACTGCCCCTCGGCGGTAATCAGCATGTCGCACACCAGGCACAGGCGATCGACCTCGGGATTGAGCGAGCACAGGCCGTTGCTGAGTTTCTCCGGCAGCATGGGAATCACCCGGCGCGGGAAATACACGCTGGTCGCCCGGTCGTAGGCATCGACGTCAATGGCATTGCCGTTCTGCACATAGTGGCTGACGTCGGCAATCGCCACCAGCAGGCGCCAGCCCTTGGCGCGGCCGATCCTGGCGCTCTCGCAGTAGACGGCATCGTCAAAGTCGCGGGCGTCCTCGCCGTCGATCGTCACCAGCGGCACGTCACGCAGGTCCACCCGGTCCTTGCAATCCTTGGCCATGACTTTTTCCGGCAGCGCCTGGGCGGCGGCCAGACAGGCTTCGGAAAACACATGCGGCACGCTGTATTTGCGCACCGCAATTTCGATCTCCATGCCGGGGTCGTCCACCTCGCCCAGCACCTCGGTGACCTTGCCCACCGGCTGGCCGTACAGCGCCGGCGCCTCGGTCAGGGCCACGACGACGACCTGCCCCGCCTTCCCCTCCCCCGGCCCTTGCGGCAGCAGCACGTCCTGGCCGAAGCGCTTGTCCTCCGGGGCCAGCAGCCACACGCCGCTTTCCTGCAACAGGCGGCCAATCAGCTGGCGCACCGGGCGCTCGACGATTTCCAGCACATGCCCCTCGGGGCGGCCCTTGCGATCCTGCCCGGTGATGCGCACGCGCACCTTGTCCTGGTGCAGCACGGCCCGCATTTCATTGGGGGGTAAAAAGATGTCCGACTGCCCATCGCCGCGCAGCACAAACCCGTGTCCATCGCGGTGGCCCTGAACCTGGCCTTCAATTTCTTTCAAAAACTCGCGAGAGTTATTGCGAGAGGCGTTTTTTTTAATATACAATTTAAATCTTTCCTGAAATGCCCAGGTGGCGGAATTGGTAGACGCACTAGTTTCAGGTACTAGCGCTGAGAGGCGTGGAGGTTCGAGTCCTCTCCTGGGCACCAAGTTTAACGACATGCGGTGAAAGTCTTCACCAGATTGCGAAAAGAATTCAGGAATCAAAATTTATTCAACGTGCTTTAACAACTAGCCCAGGTGGCGGAATTGGTAGACGCACTAGTTTCAGGTACTAGCGCTGCGAGGCGTGGAGGTTCGAGTCCTCTCCTGGGCACCAAAGTCGTTGAATGATTTGAAAATTTGCAGACAGCCAGCCGGGTGCTACCACACCCCGAAGAAAAGGCCGGTTGATCAGCCCAGGTGGCGGAATTGGTAGACGCACTAGTTTCAGGTACTAGCGCTGCGAGGCGTGGAGGTTCGAGTCCTCTCCTGGGCACCATTCAAAGCCGCTGTGTTACCGCACAGCGGCTTTTCTGTTTTCCCCTTCCCTTGCCGCCCCTGCTCATTCCCCGCACTGTGCCGCGCGGCCACCCCTCGCCAGTCCTATAAAATGAGTTTAATTCTCATTAAAAATCCTCATCCCCGGCCTTGCGCCGGTCATCGGGCACAGGAAGGCATCGTGGGCACCCCAGAGTTCAAACTTCGGCAACAGGTCGAAACCCTCTACACCGATCACCACGGCTGGCTGCAAGGCTGGTTGCGCCATCGCATGGGCAACGCCTGCGACGCTGCCGACCTGGCGCACGACACCTTCCTGCGCCTGATGACCCGCCCCCGCAGCCTGGACAGCAGCCGCCTCGACAACCGCCAGCAGGCCCGCGCCTACCTGCGCACCATCGCCAACGGCCTGTGCATCGACCTGTGGCGCCACCGCGAAATCGAACGCGCCTGGGCCGACGCCATTGCCGCCCAGCCCGAGGCCAGCGTCCCCTCCGCCGAAGACCAGACCGCCGTACTCCAGGCGCTGCATGAAATCGACGCCATGCTGCGCCAGCTACCGCCCAAGGCTGCCCGCGCCTTCGTCCTGGCCACCGTCTGCGGCATGACGCACCAGGAAGTGGCCCGAGAACTGGGCGTATCCTCGCGCATGATCGGCCACTACATCACCCAGGCCATGCTCCACTGCATCCAGCTCGAAGCACGCCATCTGGCCCACGGCGGCAACGCCGCACCATGAACACCTCGCCCACAACGCCCTCGCATGACGCCATGGAGCAGGCCGCCGCATGGTTCTCGCTGCTGCAATCCGGGGCGGCCACCGATGCCGACCGCGCCCGCTGGCAGGACTGGCTGGCCAGCAGCGCCGACCAGCGTGCCGCCTGGGCCTTCGTCGAGCGCGTCAGCCAGCGCTTCCAGCCCCTGTACCCCCATGCGGATACCGGCACCACCGTACCGCGCCTGGCCGCCGACGCCCTGCAGGCCGCCGCCAGCAACCGGCGCCACCGCCGCACCGTGCTGGGCATCGCCGCCATGGCTGGCACCGGCGGCCTCCTGGGCTGGGCCGCCTGGGGCCAGTCCGGCGCCATCGACGCCCTGCTCGCCTGGAGCGCCGACCACCGCACCGCCACCGGCCAGCGGCGCGAAGTGCACCTGCCCGACGGCACCCAGGTCTGGCTGGGCAGCGCCAGCGCCTTCAACCAGGACTACGACGCCCGCCTGCGCCGCCTGCGCCTGCACGGCGGCGAAATCCTCATCCAGACCGCCACCGACGCCGACCGCCGCCCCTTCGTCGTCGACACCCCCCAGGGCCGGATGCAGGCGCTGGGCACCCATTTCAACGTCCGCCTGGACGAGGATGGCCGCACCCAGCTGGCCGTCTACCAGGGCGCCGTGCAGGTCACCCTGGCCCACAGTGCCGAAAGCGCCACCATCGGCGCAGGCCAGCAGCTCGGCTTCAGCGCCCGGCGCCTGGATGCGCCCACCCCCGCCGACCCAGCCCGGCAAGCCTGGGCACGTGGCATCCTGCTGGCGCAGGACATCCCGCTGGGCCAGGTCATCGCCGAACTGGCCCGCTACCAGCGCGGCCACATCGCCGTTGCGCCCGAAGTGGCGGGGCTGACCGTCCTGGGCAGCTACCCGCTGGACGACGTGGACGGCACCCTGTCCATGCTCCAGCAAACCCTGCCCATCCAGGTGCGCCACCCCCTGCCCTGGTGGACCACCATCGAAGCACGCGGACGCTAGCAAAGCGGCCCGAAGAAAACACGCGCAAAAAACACGTCGTTACAAATTTCCCGGCATTTCCGGCCCCAACGGCTTCCACATTTCCCCCGCTCATCCGGTTTACCACGCGAGGAGAGAACAGGCGCATGCCCCGCCCCCCGCACGACACCGCGCTGCCCGCCCCCTGCTGGCAGCGCGGTGTCCGTATGGCGCAGCAATAGGAATGCGTCTCGATTCACCGTCGGAAAGTCCATCAAACCGTGAAAAAAGGTCAACAAATGTCGCACCGTCCAACGCCACCGCGTTCCGCCGCAGCCGCCCGCAGGCCGCGCTCCACCTCGCGCTTTACCCCGCGTCCGCTGGCGCTGGCCGCACACCTGCTGGCAGCCGCCAGCATCGGCTGGGGCACTCCGGTGCAGGCGCAGGCCATGCAGCCCGTCCAAGCCAGCGCGGCCCAGCAGCGCAGCTACAGCATCCCAGCCGGGCCGCTGAACACGGTGCTGACACGCTTTCTGGCCGAATCGGGCCTGCTGCTCTCCGGCAGCACTGCGCTGGCCCAGGGCAAAACCAGCCCCGGCGTACAAGGCAGCCACACCCCGGCTGCCGCGCTGGCCGCCCTGCTGACCGGCACCGGACTGACCGCCGCACCCGATGCACAGGGGCGCTACACCCTGCAACCGGCAGCGCCCGCCCCCACGGCCAATACCAGTGGCGCGGCCACGCTGAAAGAAGTGACGGTAACCGCCCAAGCAGGCCGCGACGGTACCACCGAGGGCACCGGCAGCTACAAGGCCACGGCCACCAACACCGCCGCCAAGCTCGCCCTGACGCCGCGCGAGACGCCGCAGACAGTGACGGTGGTGACCAGCCAGCAGATGCAGGACTTTGGAATGACCTCGGTGGATGATGCGGTCAAGACCGTCAGCGGCATGTTCTTCGCCGACCAGGGCGACAACGGTGCCAACTACTACAGCCGCGGGTTCCAGATGCAGACCCAGTACGACGGCGTGCCCAACCCCATCGGCATCAGCAACAACAACACCAACCCACAGATCGAAAGCGCCTTCCTCGACCGGGTGGAAACGGTTCAAGGGGCAGCGGGCCTGCTGACGGGCGCAGGACAACCGGGTGGCACCATCAATCTGGTACGCAAGCGGCCTACCGAGGCTTTCCAGGCATCGGCTGAAATGCAACTGGCCTCCTGGGACGGGCGGCGCATCGTGGGGGATATTTCCGCCCCGCTCTCCGAATCGGGCCGCATCCGGGGCCGTGTGGTGGCCGTGGCGGACAACAGCAAATCCTTTGTGGACTACGCCTACCGCAACCGCCGCGCCATCTATGCCGTGGCCGAGGCGGACCTGACCGCCACCACCACGCTGGAAGCCAGCGTGCAATACCAAAGGGACACCGGACGTAACCATCTGGGCGCACCGTTTGCCGCCGACGGCAGCGAACCAGGCATCCGCCGCTCCTTCTTCTGGGGTGATGCGGGCCAGCGCACCGTCAAGGACTACACGCTGACCACTCTGGGCCTGACGCAGCGCCTGGCGGGCGATTGGCAGGCCAAGGCCATTTTTTCCCATAACAGAACGGATTCCGACATTTCTCGTTACAGCTATGCACGGGGCGAGTTGGACGTAACAACCGGCGACGGACTGGTGTTGGGACGGCAGCGCAGTCTGACGCAGGACTTGAGTGCCAATGCGGCGGATGTCTATGCCTCCGGGCCGTTCCAATGGTTCGGGCGCAAGCACGAAGCGGCATTCGGCCTGAACGGATCGACGATGCGGCATACCTACACGGGCTCAGGCTATATCCCCAGGCTGCCCATCAACGTCAATACCTTCGACCCTGGGGCGCTGGACGACATCCCCGGAGCCACCCCCTATTTCGGCGACACGAAGACAACTCAAATGGGAGCCTACGGCGTGGCACGCTGGAGCGTGACCGATGCACTCAAGCTCATCACCGGCGTGCGTGTCAGCAACTACAAAGACGAGAACCTGCTTACAAAACGCACCAGCAGCGAGGAAAGCGGCGTCATCAGCCCCTACGCCGGGCTGATCTACGACCTGAACACCCAGGTTTCGGTCTATGCCAGCTATTCCGACATCTTCACCCCGCAAACCCAGAAGACAGCGGGCGGCGGCAACGTCAAGCCCGTGGTGGGCGCGAACTACGAGGCGGGCATCAAGGGTGAACTGCTGGACAAGCGCCTGAACGTGTCCGCCGCCGTGTTCCGCCTGGAGCAGACCAACCTGGCGCGGCGCGATGAATCCATCGTTCCCGACCCGGCCAACGCCTGCGGCGGCACCTGCTACGTCGCTGCCGACAAGGTGGTGAGCCAGGGCATCGACCTGGGCATCAGCGGCGAGATTGCCACCGGCTGGAACGTGGCGGCGGGCTACACCTATACGGACAGCAAATACGCCAGCGGCACCACGAACGGCGAGCGCTACAACCCCCAACTGCCGCGCCACAGCCTGCGCCTGTCCACTGCCTACAAGCTGCCGAACACGGGTTGGACGCTGGGCGGCAATGTGTCGGCACGCAGCAGGATCTACCGCAACGACACAAGTTGGGACACGGGCGTACCCTACACCGTGCGCAGCGGCGGGCTGGTGCTGGTGGGGCTGATGGCCAGGTACGAAATCACGGCGAAGGCCGATCTGACGCTGGCGGTGAGCAACCTGTTCGACCGCACCTACCGGGCGAACCTGGAGAACAAGTACTACTCGCCCTTCGGCGAGCCGCGCAAGTTCACGGCCAACCTGAAATACCGGTTCTAAAAAACCTGCCCACGGCCACGGAAAGGCTCTGTGCCCACCTTGCCTTTCCTGCCGCCCTGTCCTATTTCCCTTCCCCGGCCTGCCCTCTGGCATCCCGCCCTTTTCTTCGTCATTCCCGCGCAGGCGAGAATCCAGCAACGGCCTTGCCTGCACCACGGGCCTGCCCACTGCTGGCGCTGCTGCTGGACACCCGCCTGCGCGGGTGTGACGGGGGGAAAGGATGCGGGTGTGACGGAGAAAGGATGCAGGTGTAACGGGGAGAGGATACGGGTGTGACGAGTAGAGGGGGCAGGTGTGAAGATGAAATAAACGATAGCTGTTTCCACTGATATTTAAAAGATTTCAAATGGTTTATTCCATAAAACCTTTTATTTACATGCGAAAACAGCTCTTTTTATTGAACCATCGCCCCCTTCCCGACCTTGCTCTTCACTTTCCAATCTTTGCCATGACTACCAGCCTTGCCCCCCGCCCCCGCCTGCACATCGCCCTGCGCATTGCCGCCGCGCTGCTGGGCGGCTATGTGTTTACCTGGGGCTTCATGGCCCTGGGCATGGCGGGCCTGTTTGCCCTGGGGTTGGAGTTTCATGACGCAGAAAGTTTGAGCGCCATCGTCGGCATCCTGCTCTATCTGGCCGTGTTCCTGTGGGCCTTTGCCGCCCGCAGCCTGCGTCGGGTGTGGGCCGTGCTGGCAGGCGGCGGGGCACTGATGGCCGGGGCGGCTTCGCTGGTGCAGTGGGGGTTGGTGTGACTAGAACGTGTTCACGGCCTCAGTGGTAGTCCGATTCCCTTTGATGGCGCACGGCCAGCACGGTGACGATGTTGTCCGGCTCGATCTCGAGCAAGGCCACATAGCCCGTGGCTCCGAAGGGGATGACAAGCTCGCGCAAATAGAGGCTGTTCGCAGTGGCCTTGCGGCAGGTGTGGGGCATCCGCTCCAGCACTCCGATGCCGTGTGTGATGGCCTCCAGCGCACGCTCGGCCACGTCAGTGGTGTTGGCCGCGCTGCCGCGTTCGAGCAGGTAGTCGTACAGGCGGCGCAAGTCATCTTCGGCTTCTTCGGTGAAGCGAACGGTGTGGACATTCATGGTTTTTCGGTGCGCTCTGCCCTGGCCGTGTGCAGGCGCTGTTGCAGCTTGGCCAGCACATCGTCCGCCACGACGTACCGGCCACTGTGGCGGGCCTTGTCGCGGGAAGCCAGGCCGCGTGCCAGAAAGTCGGCCTGCGCCTTGCGCAGCGCCACCTGGTCACGCACGGCGCTTTCGATGAATTGCGACAGGCTTTCATCGTCGCGCAGCACGCTTTCGGTGTCCTGGCGCAGTTGCGGGCTGACCCGCAGGGAGGGGAAAGATGCAGTTTTCATGGCAAGTCCTTTGCATTGCATTTGCAACGCATGACAGTGTATTTCATCACGGAGGTTGAACGTGTTCCAGAATTTCCGCCAGTCCATGACATGGCTGCACACCTGGTTCGGCCTGGCCCTGGGCCTGGTGCTGATGGCCTGCTTTTTCTTCGGCGCCTTGTCGGTGTTCGACCGCGAGATCGATCGCTGGGCCATTCCCGAGTCGCGCTTTGCGCCCCAGCCGATGCCGTCGTTCGATCATCTGCTGCGCCCGGTGTTCGAGGAGATGCAGCCGAGCCAGCAGAGCCTGGATTTCATACGCGACAAGGTGCATGGCCCGATGCCAGAGCATTTCGACACGGTGCGCTCCTGGAGCGCCTACACCACGCACCGCGATCCGGTGCTGGTGCTGTCTGCGGGGTATGTGGTGCCCCATGCCAAGGACCCTGAGCAGGGCGTGTGGGGCAGCCGCACCATCGACCCGCGCACGGGGGTGGCGTTGCCCGATGACCGGCTCAAGATCGGCAGCCGGTTTTTCTACCCGCTGCACTACAGCCTGAATCTGCATTGGGCCAATCTGGGGATCTGGCTGGTCGGGCTGGCGGGTTTGGTGCTGCTGGCGGCATTGGTCAGCGGCGTGGTGATGCACCGCAAGGTGTTCCGGGAGTTTTTTACTTTTCGCCCCAGGAAGGCGGTGCAGCGCAGCACGCTGGATTTGCACAACATGACCGGGGTGTTGGCGCTGCCGTTTCATTTCTTTTTTGCGTTTACCGGGCTGGTGATTTTTGCGGGGATTTACTTTCCGGTGTCGCACACACAGTTGGAGCCGCTGCACGAACTGCATGAGCAGATGGAGGCGCAGGAAAGCGGCCTGCCGCACGACAGGGCGGGCATTGCAGCTCCGCTGGCTTCGGTCGATGCCATGGTGGCCGAGGCACAACGGCGCTGGGCGCAGCAGGGCATGGCGGGTGAAGTCGGACGGCTGGGGCTGCGCCATGTGGGCGATGCCAATGGCTATGTGAGTGTTTACCGTGCAGGCACCGATCGCATTGCGCTGCTGATGGCGCTGGCGGCTGCGGCGCTGGCTGTTGCCCTGACGCTGACGTGGCGGCCCGGCTGGCTGCGGGTGTTGGCATGGGGGGCGAGGTAAGCCCGCCAAGAAGGTAAAGAGGCCGAAAACACCAACGCCCGGTGCAATTGCGCCGGGCGTTGTTGCGTAGGGCCACCAGTTGCGGCAGAGAGCTTGCGCCACCCTGCCCTGTGGTCATGTGGTCATATGGCTGCTATTTGCGCAGCAGGGCCTTGAGCACGTTTTGCAGGCGCCGGGCCGTGGCTTCACCGTGGGCGGTGGCCAGCACGGCGGCCACGTCCTGCGTCCAGGTTTCCTGCGGCATGGCGGCATTGCGCTGGGTGAGCAGTTGCAGTTGCAACATGCGGCGCTGGCTGTGCTGTTCGGCAGGGGTGGGCACGTCGGCGGCAACTTCCAGGCGCAGCAAGGTCTGCGCAGCATCACCCTTGGGGGCGTCGGCCAGCGCCTGGCTCCAGCTGTTGCGGGCAGCGGCGGGCAGTTTGCCCAACTCCTGACCGGATGGCAGGGCCGCAGCGTCGCGCTGTGCCCAGGCCTGGAGCAACTGGCCGACGGCTTCGCCATGGGCCTGCGCAGTGAGCTTGCGCAGGGCGTGCTGGGCGGCCTCGACGGCATCGCGCTGGGCACGGAAGGCAGCGTCGGACAGGCGCGGCCCGCGTTCGGCCCGGTCTGCACGCGGCGGACGCTGGTCGGGGCGGCGCTCTTTGCCGCCACCCCGGGAGTCGCGCCTGGCCTGGGGGTGAGGGGCCGCTTCTTTTTTGGCACCCGGACGGTCGTCCCCGCGCACGGCGATCACCGGGCGCTCGGCACTGGCGGCCGGTGTGGCGACGGCAGCCGCGTCCTGCCCGGCAGCGGGAGCCGCCTGGGCCGGCTGGTCGTTTTGCGGAGCTTGCTGGCGGGCCGCTTCCAGGGCCGTCAGGGCGGCGCGGATTTGCTGCGCGTCGCCGCTGGCATTGGCTGCCTGCAGGGCCTGGGCGGCATCCAGCACCACCCGGTCATGGGCGGACAGCGCCTGCGCGGGCGCACGGCTGCGTTCGGCGGATTTGCGCTGGAACAGGGCATCCACGGGCGCACGGAACGCATCCCAGAGCTTTTGCTCCAGCTTGCGCTCCAGGGGAACCCCTTGGGCCAGTGCCTGCCATTGCTGTTGCAAGGTTTTGATAGCATCGACCGCCAGCCCTGGGGCATCGTGCAGTGCCTTGACTTGAGAAATCAATGCCTCTCGCTGGGCAATGCTCTCTTTTTGTGCAGCACGCAAGGGCGCTTCGGCAGCGTGAATGGCCTCTTTCCATGCGGTTTGCAGTTCGGCAAAGGCTTTCTCCCCAACGTGCCCGGCATCACGCCAGCGCTGGCCGAACTGGCGCAGGGCGCGTGCTGCTTCCTTCCAGTCGGACACCGGGGTCTGTGCCCAGGCCTTGACTTCATCGATCAACGCCTGGCGGCCGGCCTTGTGCTGGGTCGATTCCGCCCGCACTTTGCCCAGCCATTGCTGCACCTGCAGGTGTACCTGGGTGCAGGCTTCGTCGAATTTTTTCCACAGCCCATGATTGGGCGCGGCGCCCTGGTCGATCTGGCGCCACTGGTCACGCAGGTGGCGCAGGGCATCCTGCAATTTGCGCCCGCCCTGCGGGTTCTGCGTCAAGGCAACCGCCTGCTCGATCAACTGCTGGCGCAGGGTATCGGCCTGCTGCGGCTGCCAGCCCAGGGCATCGCCCGCCGCCAGCAACTGCTCGTGCACCTGCCCGGCGAAGGCCGCATCCAGCCAGCGGCCATGCTGCTTCAACGCGCTGCGCACCTGGGCAATGGCTGCGGCCTTGTCTTGCGGCGCGGCATCGGCCAGGCTTTGCAGCAGGGGCTGCAGCGCCGCCTGGGCGGCGTGCTGCTTGGCCGCAGGATCGGGTTTGGCGGCGGCGGCCGGCGCAGCCAGCTCCGACGGCATCCCCCGGGCAACACGGATTTCATCGGCCCACACCGGCACGGCCGGCAGGGCGGCACTGGCGTCTTCTGCGGCCAGTTTGGTGACGGCCAGCGCATCCAGAAACGCCTGCCAGACCAGCAGGAGCTGGGCCTCGGAAGTTTCCAGCGTATTGGTAAAGCGCTCGGGCACGCAGCCCCAGCCCACGTCGCTGCGCAAACTCAGGGCTTGCTGACGCCACTGGGTGACGTCTGCCTGCAGACCGTCCAGGGCGGCTTCGGCATCTTTCCAGGGCTTGGTGGAGAGCACTTCGATGCGCTGGGCCAGCAGCACGGCCACTTCCCGCTGCACCTGAACCTTGTGCTGCAGCTCCTCGATGCCCTTGGCGCGTTCGAGCAACTGGGCCTTCAGGCCGGCCAGGGGTTCGCGCGACAACGGCGCCCCGGCCTTGGCGGCATCGCGCTGCCACAAAGCCGCCTGCTCGGCAGAAAAATGCGAGGCCTGCAGCAATGCCTGGGCGCTGGCAGCCCATTCCCCGACGATCAAGTCCTGGTCCTGGGCACGGCGCATGTCGTCCAGGCGTTCGCGCAGCAGGCGGGTGGCCCCTTTGTCACGGTTGCCCAGTTCCTTCATGACTTCCTGCAACTGCTCGGCAGAAGGATCGCTGGCCAGCCAGGCACGCAGACAGGCGGCCCGCTCCCCCGAGGTTTGCGCCGAGAAGGCGCCCCCGGTCAGGCTATCTAAGGGATGGACGTCGGCACCATTGCCGCTGGTGGGAGTGAGTTCGGTGGCGTCAGACATAGCGCTGAATACTAAAAACGGTCATCAATAAAAAAGGAGGCGCCCAGGACAGAGCCCCATCCTGGGCGTGCTTGAAAAGAGTTCCCAGCAGTGCTGCTGGTATTGGGC
This sequence comes from uncultured Comamonas sp., assembly GCA_902175065.1. Lineage (GTDB taxonomy): Bacteria > Pseudomonadota > Gammaproteobacteria > Burkholderiales > Burkholderiaceae_C > Comamonas. Next base: position 70,979 of record CABIIJ010000011.1, read on the forward strand.
TACCCGGTATTTTCGCCTTGAAACGCAAAGCACCCAAGCTTATTTCGGTAAATGTGTGCAGGCAACGAAAAGACCCACACCCAAGCATGGGCCGGAGTGTGGGTCTTTAGGCAAGGTCCAAGACCCTGCACACAGTGGCGTCCAGAGAGTCAGGGTCTGCACGCCACGGGGTAATGATTACCCCTTTCGGTCCGCCGCCACACCAGATGCCAAACAGGGGCTGAAAAGCAGGCCGGATGCCCGCCCGGTGGTATGTGCTTGCGAACAAGAGTGCCCGAGGCACTCGCCGCCAATATAGACATCTGCGCCCTGCCTGCCAAGGGGGCGTGCGCTACGGGACGAAAAGATACGGGGAAACCACTAGAGACACGCCGGTTTCCTTGCAAACCAAATAACCTTTTTGTCTTAGAAAGCATTTTTTTACGATTGACGGGTAATTTTGACACCCCCTAGAATGCGCCGCGTGCCCTGGTTTATCCAGGGCTTTTTGTTTGACGCTGCTCCATGGCCTTGTTTCCGGAAGGTGCCCGAACCCGGCACCTTCTGCGAAGAAGCAGCTCCCTCCACTCCCGGTTCATGCAGATTGTTTTGCTTCGGGCGCTTGACCGCCCCGAGCAGCAAGGGACTGTGTGCACCGAAAGAAAAGGATCCGCTATGACTCCGTCAAGAAACCTGGGCGCTGCCGTGCGCTCTTTTTTTTCCGATACCACGGAAGGCTTTCTTGAAATTATCCGCAACACCCTGGCCCTGCTAGGCATTGCCGTGGCGTGCACGATCATGGTCTTCGTCGTCCGCCCGGACTGGCGCTCGGCCAGCGAAGCACAATTGCACACTTGGCTGCAGGAACGCCAGGACGCAACAGCCGTGGCCACACTGACCCCCGAGCCCGGTGCCATCGAGCGCACGACCGCCACCAACCCCAAGGAACTGCCCCGCGAACAGGCCGCCATTGCCTATTGGTTGAGCAAAAAATACAAGGTGGCCGCCGAACCCATGGCAGCCCTGGTCACCGAGGCGTACGAACAAGGCGCCCGGCACAAGATCGATCCGACCTTGATCCTGGCCGTCGTGGCCATCGAGTCGCGCTTCAACCCGTTTGCCCAGAGCAGCGTCGGTGCCCAGGGGCTGATGCAGGTGATGACGCGCGTGCATACGGACAAGTATGAGAATTTCGGTGGCGATCTGGCCGCATTCGACCCCGTCAGCAACATGCGCGTGGGCGTGACGATCCTGAAGGAATACATCCGCCGCTCCGGCTCCATCGAGGGTGGGCTGAAATACTACGTCGGCGCGGCCAATCTGCCCTCCGATGGCGGTTACGCCGCCAAGGTGCTGGCCGAGTACCAGCGCATCCGCCAGGTGGCAGGCCATGCCGCACCGCCGCCCGCCCCGGCCCCTCAGACCACCGCTGGTGCTGCCGGCCCGGCCCTGGCCCTGGCGGACACGCAATCGGCCGACGCTGCCAATCCCGGGAATATGTAGGCGTCCCACACGCCTTCCAGGAAGCCCCCGTCTTGCTCCCCACGGCTGGCGGCAAGCTAGAATCACGGAGTACGCGACTGGCGATAGGCAAGGTCGGGCAGACATGTCCGGCCGCTGCTGATGTGGAACAGTTTTGTGCCTTGGCGCACACCAACCACCGGGGAGCGTACCGCCTGGAACTTTCAGGCGTTTTCAGCCGTTCGCCTGGGCAGCCCTTGGCTTACCAAGGGACTCACACACAGTAACTGCCACATCCAACATGTTCCAACGTTCCAACACCGTTCAAGTTGCCGATCCCGAAGTTTTTGCCGCCATCCAGGCCGAAAACCAACGCCAGCAAGACCACATCGAGCTGATCGCCTCCGAAAACTACTGCTCCCCTGCCGTCATGGAAGCCCAGGGTTCGCAGCTCACCAACAAATACGCCGAAGGCTACCCCGGCAAGCGCTACTACGGCGGCTGCGAGCATGTGGACGTGGTCGAGCAACTGGCCATCGACCGCGTGAAGCAACTGTTCGGCGCCGAAGCCGCCAACGTGCAGCCCAACAGCGGCTCGCAGGCCAACCAGGCCGTGCTGCTGGCCTTTGCCAAGCCCGGCGACACCATCATGGGCATGAGCCTGGCCGAAGGTGGCCACCTGACGCACGGCATGCCGCTGAACATGTCGGGCAAGTGGTTCAACGTCGTCTCCTACGGCCTGAACGCCGAGGAAGCCATCGACTACGACAAGATGGAAGCCCTGGCCCGCGAACACAAGCCGCGCATCATCATCGCCGGTGCCTCGGCCTACGCGCTGGAAATCGACTTTGCCCGCTTTGCCAAGATCGCCAAGGAAATCGGCGCCATCCTGTGGGTGGACATGGCCCACTACGCCGGCCTGATCGCCGCAGGCGCCTACCCCAACCCCGTGCCGCACGCCGACGTGGTGACCACCACCACGCACAAGAGCCTGCGCGGCCCGCGCGGCGGCGTGATCCTGATGAAGGCCGAGCATGAGAAGGCCATCAACAGCGCCATCTTCCCCGGCCTGCAAGGCGGCCCGCTGATGCACGTCATCGCCGGCAAGGCCGTGGCGTTCAAGGAAGCCCTGTCGCCCGAATTCAAGGCTTACCAGGAGCAGGTGGTGAAAAACGCCAAGGTCGTGGCCGAAACGCTGATCGCCCGTGGCCTGCGCATCGTCTCCAGCCGCACGGAAAGCCACGTCATGCTGGTCGATCTGCGTGCCAAGGGCATCACCGGCAAGGCCGCCGAGGCTGCTTTGGGTGCCGCCCACATCACCATCAACAAGAATTCGATCCCCAACGACCCGGAAAAGCCGATGGTCACCAGCGGCATCCGCGTCGGCACGCCGGCCATGACCACGCGCGGCTTCAAGGAAGAAGAAGCCCGCATCACCGCCAACCTGGTGGCCGACGTGCTGGAAGCGCCCAATGACGAAGCCAACCTGGCCCGCGTGCGTGCCGAAGTGGCCAAGCTCACGGCCCGCTTCCCGGTCTACGGCAACTAAGCGGCTCGCAAGCCCTACTCCAGCACCGCAGCGCCATGAAATGCCCTTTTTGCAACCACCCGGAAACCCAGGTGATGGAAACCCGTGTGGCCGAAGACGGCAGCTTCACCCGCAGGCGGCGCCAGTGCGCCGCCTGCGCCAAGCGCTTTACCACCTATGAACGCCCGGACGTGAACTTCCCCATGGTGGTGAAGAAGGACGGGCGGCGCACCGAATACAACCGCAACAAGCTCAAGGACTCGCTGGCGCTCGCGCTGCGCAAGCGTCCGGTGCCCGCCCCGGCCATCGATGCGGCGATCGAGCATGTGGAGGAGCAGCTCCTCAACGCCGGCTCGCGGGAGGTGCCCTCCAGCCGCATCGGCGAGATGGTGATGCAGGAGCTGCACCAGCTCGACAAGGTGGCCTACATCCGCTTTGCCAGCGTGTACCGCAGCTTCGAGGATGTGGACGATTTCAAGGATCTGGTGGACGCGGTGCGCTGACCTGCCCCACCGGGCGCCATCGACGAAAAACCCGCTGCACGTAGTTCGTGCAGCGGGTTTTTTTCTTAAAAAAAGAGCTTGTTCCGCTGATGAACAAAGGATTTCAGAGATATACATACCTGAAACCCTTTGCTCATCAGCGGAGATAGCTCCTTTTATTTTCTAACGGTGGCTGATGCGCCGCACCAGCCAGTCGCCCAGGCTTTGAATGATCTGAACGAAGACGATCAGGATCACCACCACCGCCAGCATCACGTCAGGCAGGAAACGCTGGTAGCCATAACGGATGCCCAGGTCGCCCAGGCCGCCGCCGCCGACGGCCCCGGCCATGGCGGAGTAGCCGGTCAGGCTCACCAGGCTGATGGTCAGCGCCGCGACGATGCCGGGCATGGCCTCGGGCAGCAGCACCTTGAAGACGATTTGCCCGGTCGTGGCCCCCATGGACTGGGCCGCTTCGATCAAGCCGGCATCGACTTCGCGCAAAGCCGTCTCGACCAGGCGGGCAATGAAAGGCGCTACCGCCACGGTCAGGGGCACCACGGCCGCCCAGGTGCCGATGGAGGTGCCCGTCACCCAGCGGGTAAACGGGATGATGGCGACCAGCAGGATGATGAACGGCGTGGAGCGAGCGGCATTCACCAGCCCGCCGACGATGGCGTTCAGCGGGGTGTTCTCCAGCACCCCGCCGTTGTCGGTCAGGCGCAGGAACACGCCCAGGGGGATGCCGAAGGCCGCGCCCAGCACGCCGGAGACGCCGACCATGATGACCGTCTCCCACAGGGCTTCGACGAACAGCTCCACCATCATGGCGGAAAAATTCTCAAACATCGCGGCTTCCTTTCTGCTGCTGGCGCACCTGCACGCCGCTGCGCCGTAGATAGGCGACAGCGGCATCGATCTGCGCAGCCGCCCCGCTGGCAAACACCGCCAGCGAACCGAAGGTCTGGCCCTGGATTTCGTCGATCTGGCCGTGCAGGATGGACAAGTCCAGCCCCAGCTCCCGGATCAGGTGCGACAGCACCGGCTGGTAGGCCGAATCGCCCGCATAGGACAGGCGCAGCAGTTGCCCGCTCTCGCCTGCCGGCAGGCCCTGGGTGAGTGCCTGCACACGCTCCAGGACGCTGGCGGGCAGTTCCTGCGGGACGATTTCGTCGATCAGGCTCTCGGTAATCGGCTGCGTGGGGTGGGTGAATACGTCGAGCACCGGGCCGAGTTCGACCACCTGCCCGGCGTCCATCACCGCCACCCGGTCGGCAATCTGCTTGATGACCTGCATCTGGTGGGTGATCAGCACCACCGTCACGCCCAGCTCCCGATTGACCTGGCGCAGCAGATCCAGGATGGAACGCGTAGTTTCCGGGTCGAGCGCACTGGTCGCCTCGTCCGAAAGCAGCACGCGCGGCTGGCTGGCCAGCGCCCGGGCAATGCCCACGCGCTGCTTTTGCCCGCCGGAAATCTGCGCCGGGTAGCGGTCGGCCAGATGCGCCAGGCCGACCAGCTCCAGCAGCGGCGTGATGCGCCGGGCAATTTCTGCGCGGCCCACCCCGGCCAGCTCCAGCGGCAGCGCGGCGTTGTCGAACACGGTGCGCGACGACAGCAGGTTGAAGTGCTGGAACACCATGCCGATTTCCTGGCGGGCCTGGCGCAACTGCGCCTCCGACAGCTGCAACAGATCGCGGCCATTGACCCGTATCGTCCCGGCGGTGGGACGGTTGAGCAGGTTCATGCAGCGCACGAGAGAGCTTTTGCCCGCGCCGCTGCGCCCGATGATGCCGAAAACCTCCCCCGCCCGGATCTGCAAGTCGATGTCCCTGAGCGCATGGACCGGCCCCTGCGAACCGGCATAGGTCAGGGATAAATCCTGAATATCTATCATGGAGTCTGGAGATACAGACCGCCTTGCGGCCAGCCTGAATAAAACTGCGAAAAACCCGCCATCATGCCGAAAAAATGAAACGCTGCCGTGGGGCAGCGCAAAAACTTGGCTGAAAAAGCGCCTTTGGCGCCCGCTTGCCCACGCTTTCGGGTTCAGCGCTGGTACGGCTGGTCGGCAAACAGGCCCCGCAGGCCCAGCTCCTGCTCTTTCTCGGTGCCTTTGTAGATTTGCTGCAGCCAGCGCTTCAAGGCATTGGCCGCCTGGCTGGAACGCTCACCGGTCGCAAAGCTTTCCTCCAGCACCTGCCCCCCTGCATGGACCCGGACCAGAACGCCGCGCGAAACGGCCAGGCGCTCGAAGGTTTCGATGGGTGCCTGGAACACCACCTGTTCCTTATCCGGCTGTTCGGCAGCCAGGGAACGCACCCGCATCGGGCCAAAGGGGCGGGCGTCGAACTCCACCATGTCCACCGGAGCATGGCCGCCGCGCGTAAAACCCATGCTCAAGAGGGCCTGCCTGGGCTTGTCCTGGCTCCAGGCCAGGCCCAGCGTTGGGCAATGCAGGGCATTGCCGCAATCCAGCGGCAGCGGGGTAAACTGCGCCCGGATCGCCTCGCCCTGCGCATTGCGCTGTACCTGCACGCCATCGACCGTATTCCCTGGCGTCGGTGTGCCGGCACACCCGACCAAAGCCAGCCCCAGGGCCAAGGCGGATAAAACCTTGCTTTGCTTCATCGTGTTCTCCCTAATACGGGCGATAGTGTCGCATCTATTGGTACACCACAAACCTTGGATAACACTCTACGTTTTTAGAATATGAGAACATGAAGAGAGAGTGATAAAAATTTCATCTTTGCCGCCATGCGCCTGACCTCCCTGACCGACTTTTCTCTCCGCCTGCTGATGCATGTGGCCCAGCATTCCGATCGCCTGTGCACGATTGCCGAGGTCGCACAAGCCCAGCAGATTTCGCAGACCCACCTGATGAAAGTCACCCACCAGCTGGCCCTGCAAGGGTGGCTGACCACCGTGCGCGGCAAAGGTGGGGGCATCCGCCTGGCCCACCCGCCGGAAGAAATTCAGATCGGCGCGGTCGTGCGCAGCATCGAGCCAAGCATGGCCCTGGTCGAGTGCTTCCTGGAGGACTCCAGCAGTTGCCTGCTGGCCGGCAACTGCCGCCTGACGGGTATCCTGGACGGGGCGCTCAAGGCCTTTCTGGCGCATCTGGACCAGTACACCCTGGCCGACCTGCTGCCCGGCCTGCCCAGGCTGCAAGTGCCTACGCCGCTGGAGCCGACCATCATTCACCGGGCCAAGAAAGAAGAAGGCCAGGACTGACGCCTGGCCTTGCCTCGGTACGTGTTTGCGATCGCTTCAATCGCACACGGTTTGTTCAATCCAGCAGGGAAAGATCGCGCACGGCCCCCTTGTCGGCGCTGGTGACCAGCTTGGCATAGGCCTTGAGCGCCGCCGACACCTTGCGCGGGCGCGGCTGGGCGGGCTTCCAGCCCAGGGCATCCTGGGCGGCGCGGCGGCGGGCCAGTTCTTCGTCGCTGACCAGCACGTCGATACGGCGGTTGGGGATGTCGATGCGGATGCGGTCGCCGTTCTGCACCAGGCCAATGGCACCGCCTGCCGCCGCTTCGGGCGAGCAGTGGCCGATCGACAGGCCGGACGTACCGCCCGAGAAACGCCCGTCGGTCAGCAGCGCACAGGCTTTGCCCAGCCCTTTGCTTTTGATGTAGCTGGTCGGATAGAGCATTTCCTGCATCCCGGGGCCGCCTTTGGGGCCTTCGTAGCGCACGACGACCACGTCACCCGCCTTCACCTTGTCGCTCAGGATGTTGGCCACGGCCTCGTCCTGGCTCTCCACTACGTGAGCGCTGCCTTCAAACACCAGAATGGAATCGTCCACCCCGGCGGTTTTCACCACGCAGCCATCCAGTGCGATGTTGCCGGTCAGGATGGCCAGCCCGCCTTCCTTGCTGAAAGCGTGGTCGTAGGAACGGATGCAGCCCAGGGCGCGATCCAGGTCCAGGCTGGGCCAGCGGGCGTTCTGGCTGAAGGCCACCTGGGTCGGAATGCCGCCGGGGCCGGCCTTGAAGAAGGTATGCACGGCCTCGTCCCGGGTACGCACCACATCCCATTGCGCCAAGGCATCGCCCAACGTCCTGGCATGGACGGTGGGCACGTCGGTATGCAGCTTGCCGGCACGTTCCAGCTCCCCCAGGATGGCGAAGATGCCCCCGGCGCGGTGTACGTCCTCGATGTGGTACTTCTCGGTATTCGGGGCCACCTTGCACAACTGGGGCACGCTGCGCGAGAGGCGGTCGATGTCCTGCATGGTGAAGGCGATCTCGGCCTCCTGGGCAATCGCCAGCAAGTGCAGGATGGTGTTGGTGGAGCCGCCCATGGCAATGTCCAGCGTCATGGCGTTTTCAAAGGCCTTGAAGCCGACCGAACGCGGCAGGATGCTGGCGTCTTCGCCTTCGTAATACTGGCGGGCCATCTCCACGATGCGCTGGCCTGCGCGTTTGAACAGCATTTCACGGTCGGCATGGGTTGCCAGCACGGTGCCGTTGCCCGGCAGGGACAGGCCCATGGCTTCGGTCAGGCAGTTCATGGAGTTGGCGGTGAACATGCCCGAACAGGAGCCGCAGGTCGGACAGGCGCTGCGCTCCACCTCGGCCACCACGTCGTCGCTGGCCTGGTCGTCCACGGCCATGACCATGGCATCGACCAGATCGAGCTTGCGGGCATGGAAGGTTTTGGTCTGCGGGTTCAGCAACTGCACCTTGCCTGCTTCCATCGGGCCGCCGGAGACGAAAATCGCCGGGATGTTCAGGCGCATGGCGGCCATCAACATGCCCGGGGTGATCTTGTCGCAGTTGGAGATGCACACCATGGCATCGGCACAGTGGGCATTGACCATGTATTCGACCGAATCGGCAATCACGTCGCGGCTGGGCAGCGAATACAGCATCCCGTCGTGGCCCATGGCGATGCCGTCGTCGACGGCGATGGTGTTGAATTCCTTCGCGACGCCGCCGGCGGCCTCGATCTCGCGGGCGACCAGCTGGCCCATGTCCTTCAGGTGTACGTGCCCGGGCACGAACTGGGTAAACGAGTTCACCACCGCGATGATGGGCTTCTGGAAGTCGGCATCTTTCATGCCCGTGGCACGCCACAGGGCGCGGGCGCCGGCCATATTGCGGCCAGCGGTGGAAGTTTTGGAGCGGTAAGCAGGCATAGCACGTCTCATGTAAAGCGAAAGGCCCGCCTCCAGCAGGCCCGACGCTTCAATTATGTCCCAGCCCCTTTGCCGGGGCCTGCCATCCATTGCTGCCAAGCGGCGGCTGCCGCCTGCGCCATTAACGACTACTGCCGCCGCCTATTTGCGCCGCGGCCGGCCCATGCTGCCCAAAGCCTCACGGGTCTTGCGCTGGCGTTCCTGTTTGCGCTCATCCATGCGTTCCTGCGCTTTGCGCCGGGTCAGCCCGGTTGCATCGGCATACGCCCACCATGCCGCCGTGACTGCAAAACAACCCAGCACCCACCACCACGAGAGCTGCGCCACCCAGGTAATAGTGAAAATTTCCTGGTGCGCCAATACTTTCAGCGCCGCCAGAACCACGGCAATCCACAACAGCCACATACCACTTCCTTTTTTTTCAAGAACAAAACCGCACCGGAACTGTCGCCCTATGACCAAGCAACCCGCCTGGTTTGTCAGTTTTTCGCAAGGCAGTTTTGCAAAGAATGCAAAAAACATACCTTCAGGAGACAAACCGATGCCCCAACCAGTATCCGATTACGCCGATTTTTACCGCCAATCCATCGCGCCGGAAACCCGCGACGCATTTTGGCTGGAGCAGGCCCAAGCCATCGACTGGCACCAGCCACCCCGGCACGCCTGCGATTACCACAACCCGCCGTTTGCCCGCTGGTTTGCCGACGGGCAACTGAACCTGTGCCACAACGCCGTCGATCGCCATCTGGCAGCACGGGCCGACCAGCCGGCGATCATCGCCGTTTCCACCGAAACCAACACCGAACAGGTCTACACCTTCGCCCAGCTGCACGAGGAAGTGCAGCGCATGGCCGCAGTGCTGCAATCCTTTGGCGTGGGCAAGGGCGACCGGGTGCAGATCTACATGCCCATGATTGCCGAGGCCGCCTTTGCCATGCTGGCCTGCGTGCGCCTGGGGGCCATCCACAGCGTGGTGTTCGGCGGCTTTGCCGCCGTGTCGCTGGCTTCGCGCATCGACGATGCCCAGCCCAAGGTGGTCATCAGCGCCGACGCCGGTTCGCGCGGCGGCAAAGCCATTGCCTACAAACCCCTGCTCGATGAAGCGCTGGCGCTGGCCCGGCACAAACCGGCAGCAGTGCTGCTGGCCGATCGCGGCCTGGCACCCATGGACATGCAAGCCGGGCGCGACCACCGCTGGAGTGATATGCGCCAGCAATACATGGATGCCAAAGTGCCCTGTACCTGGCTCCAGTCCAGCGACCCCAGCTATATTCTTTATACCAGCGGCACCACCGGCAAACCCAAGGGCGTGCAGCGCGACACTGGCGGCTATGCGGTGGCGCTGGCTTCCAGCATGAAACACATCTTCCATGCGCAGGCGGGGCAGACCTTTTTTACCACCAGCGACATCGGCTGGGTCGTGGGGCACAGCTACATCATCTACGGCCCGCTGATCGCCGGGATGGCCACCATCATGTACGAAGGGCTGCCCACCCGTCCCGATGCCGGCATCTGGTGGAGTCTGGTGGAAAAGTACCGCGTCAGCCACATGTTCAGCGCCCCCACGGCAGTGCGCGTGCTGAAAAAGCAAGACCCGGCGTATTTGAAAAAATACGACCTCTCCACCCTGCAGGCGCTGTGGCTGGCGGGCGAACCGCTGGACCAGCCCACGGCCCAGTGGATCAGCGGCGCCTTGCAGGTGCCCATCATCGACAACTACTGGCAGACCGAAACCGGCTGGCCCATCCTCACCCTGTGCAATGGCGTGGAGCAGCAAACCAGCCGCTTCGGCAGCCCGGGCAAGGCGGTATACGGCTTCAATGTCCAGCTCATCGACGAAGCCACGGGCCAGGCCCTGACCGAACCCGACCAGAAGGGCGTGCTGGCCATCGAGGGGCCGCTGCCCCCGGGCTGCCTGCAAACCGTGTGGGGCGACGACACACGCTTTGTCAACACTTACTGGAGCAGCATCCCCGGCCGGCAGATCTACAGCACGTTCGACTGGGGCATCCAGGACGCCGATGGCTATTACTTCATCCTGGGCCGCACTGACGACGTGATCAACGTCGCCGGTCACCGCCTGGGCACCCGGGAGATCGAGGAAAGCATCAGCAGCCATTCCGGCATTGCCGAAGTGGCCGTGGTCGGCGTGGCCGACAAGCTCAAGGGCCAGGTGGCGATGGCCTTTGCCGTGGCCCGCCATGCCGATCAGGTGGCCACGGCCGAAGGGCAGGCAGCGCTGGAGGCCGAGGTCATGAAACAGGTGGACAGCCAACTCGGCGCCGTGGCCCGCCCGGCACGGGTGCTGTTCGTCAACCTGCTGCCCAAGACCCGCAGCGGCAAGCTGCTGCGCCGCGCCCTGCAGGCCGTGGCCGAGCAGCGCGACCCGGGGGACCTGACCACCATGGAAGACCCCACGGCGCTGAACCAGGTCAAGGAACTGCTGGCGACGGCGTAAGACCTGGGGCCAAATCGCACCACTACAATGCGGCGGGGCAGCAATGCCCCGCTTTTTTATTGATCCCAGACTTCCCCGGCCCCATGCAGATTTCCCCTTCTATCTTCAAAGCCTATGACGTGCGCGGCATCGTGCCCGGCACCCTGAACACCGACGTGGCCCGCGCCCTGGGTCGGGCTTTCGGCATGGCCGCCCGCCAGGCGCAGCAAGGCACCGTCGCCGTCGGGCGCGATGGCCGCCTGTCGGGGCCGGAACTGAGCCAGGCGCTCATCGCCGGGCTGATGGACGTGGGGGTGTCGGTGATCGACATCGGCCCCTGCACCACCCCCATGCTGTACTTTGCCGCCAGCACGCTGTGCGCCAGCGGCATCCAGGTCACCGGCAGCCACAACCCCAAGGATTACAACGGCTTCAAGATGGTGCTGGCCGGGCGGGCCATCTACGGCGCGGAAATCCAGGCGCTGTACCAGCGCATCCTGGCGCAGGACTGGCAGTTGCAAGACGGTGCGACCCTGCGCCAGGAGGATGTGCTGCCCGCCTACCGCGAGCGCATCCTGGGCGATGTGCAGCTCAAACGCCCGATGAAAATCGTCGTCGATAGCGGCAACGGCATTGCCGGGGCGACTGCGCCGGGGATTTTCCGCGCCCTGGGCTGCGAGGTGATCGAGCTGTTCTCCGAAGTCGATGGCCGCTTCCCCAACCACCACCCCGACCCGAGCAAGCCGGAAAACCTGCGCGACCTGATCGAGGCGTTGCAAGCTTCGGACGCCGAGCTGGGCCTGGCCTTTGACGGCGACGGCGACCGCCTGGGCATCGTCACCCGGGACGGGCAGAACATCTTCCCCGACCGCCAGCTGGTGCTGTTCGCCCAGGACGTGCTCTCGCGCAACCCCGGCGCACCGATTCTGTTCGACGTCAAGTGCAGCCAGCAACTGGCCCCGGCCATTCGCGCAGCGGGCGGCGTGCCGCACATGTACAAGACCGGCCATTCCCTGGTCAAAGCCCGCATGAAAGAGCTTTCTGCCCCCCTGGGCGGAGAGATGAGCGGCCACATCTTCTTCCAGGAACGCTGGTACGGCTTTGACGACGGCACCTATGCGGGCTGCCGCCTGCTGGAAATCCTGAGCGCCCACGCCGACCCCGGCGCCATCCTGAACGCCCTGCCCCTGTCGCACAGCACGCCCGAGCTGAACGTGGCCTGCGCCGAAGGCGAGCCGCACGCCCTGGCTGCACAGCTCCAGGCCCTGGCCCCGCAAGCCTTCGGCGCCCCGGCGGAAATCTCCACCATCGACGGCCTGCGCGTCGATTGGCCCGACGGCTTCGGCCTGATCCGCGCCAGCAACACCACCCCGGTGCTGGTGCTGCGCTTCGAAGGCCAGACCCCCGAGGCCCTGGCCCGCATCGAGGCGCAGATGCTCGCCCTGCTGCGCCGCGTCAAACCCGACGCGCACATCGGCAGCGCGGCCCACTGACCCACCCCCACATCCCCCATTTGGCCACCATGCGCATCGCCCGTACCCTCTACAGCCTGCTGGCCTGGGCGGCCCAGCCGCTGCTCAGGCGCAAGCTGCGCCGCCGCGCCCAGGCCGAGCCGGGCTACGCCGAGGCCGTGCCCGAGCGCTTTGGCTACTACCACCCCGACAACCTGGGACGCGACGGCGCGGGGCAATGGGTGTGGATCCACGCCGTCTCCCTGGGGGAAACCCGCGCTGCCGCCCTGCTGCTGGACACCTTGCGCACCCATCTGCCGCACCTGCGCCTGCTGCTCACGCACAGCACGGCCACGGGCCGCGCCGAAGGGCGCAAACTGCTGCTGCCCGGGGACGTGCAGGTCTGGCTGCCCTGGGATACCCCCGGGGCGGTGCAGCGGTTCCTGCAGCAGTTCCAGCCCCTGGTCGGCGTGCTGATGGAAACCGAGGTCTGGCCCAACCTGGTCGCCGGCTGCCAGCAGGCAGGGGTGCCCCTGGTGCTGGCCAATGCCCGGCTCAACGCCAAATCGTTTACCGGCGCCCAGCGCTGGGCGGCCCTGTCCCGCGCGGCGTATGCAGGCTTGACCGCCGTGCTGGCCCAGACCACGCAGGATGCCGAGCGGCTGCGCCATCTGGGCGCTCCCCAGCCTTCGGTGCTGGGCAACCTGAAATTCGACGTGCAGCCCGACCCGGCCCTGCTGGCCCTGGGCGCGGCCTGGCGCTCGGCCAGCCGTCGGCCCGTGCTGCTGCTGGCCAGCTCGCGCGAGGGCGAGGAAGCCATGTGGCTGGAGGCCTGGCGCAATACGCCCGCAGCCCAGCAGGTGCAGTGGCTGATCGTGCCGCGCCACCCGCAGCGCTTCGACGCCGTGGCGCAATTGCTCACCGAAGCGGGCCTGCGCGTGGCCCGGCGCAGCCAATGGGGCGAGCGCCTGCCCCCGCACGATGTGGATGTCTGGCTGGGCGACAGCCTGGGCGAGATGCCCCTGTACTACGCCAGCGCCCACGCCGCCCTGCTGGGGGCCAGCTTTGCCCCGCTGGGCGGGCAGAACCTGATCGAGGCGGCGGCCTGCGCCTGCCCCATCGTGGTGGGGCCGCACACCTTCAACTTCGGCCTGGCTGCCGAGCAGGCCTGCGCCTGCGGCGCCGCCTTGCGGGCCAGCGATATGCAGGACGCCGTCGAGCTGGCCCTGGGCTGGCTGCACAGCAGCGCCCGCCTGCAGGTGGCCCGCCATGCCGCACTGGCCTTCGCCCAGGCCCACCGGGGCGCGGCCCAGGCCCAGGCCCAGGCCATCGTGCGGGTGATGCTGGAGAAGAAATACTCCCATGATTGACAAATCAATAGCTGTTATCGCTCTATAAACAACGATTTCAATGCTATTTGATGCCGAAATCGTTGATATGAAAGCGGCAACAGCCCCTTAATCAATAGCGTTTCTGGCCGCCGCATCCCGCATGTTCAACCCCCACGACCCGCAAGTGCTCCCCTCCAGGAATGGCGTCAGGCCCAGTTGCGTGGTGCTGCCCAGCCAGGGGGCGGGTTTGACCTTGGACTTTCTCTGCCAGCGCCTGCCCGCCGTTGCCCGCGCCGACTGGCTGCGGCGCATGGCGGCTGGCGAGGTGGTCGATGAGCTGGGCCGCCCGGTCACTGCGGCCACCCCCCTTCTCACCGGCCTGCGTGTCTACTACTACCGCGAAGTGGCGCAGGAGCCGCCCATGCCGTTTCGCGCCGAAGTGCTCTACCAGGATGCGCACCTGGTCGTGGCCGACAAGCCGCACTTCCTGCCCGTCACGCCCGGCGGGCGCTACATCCAGAACACCCTGCTGGTGCAGCTGAAAAACCAGTTGGGCCTGCCCGACCTCTCCCCCATCCACCGCATCGACCGCGACACCGCCGGGCTGGTGCTGCTCTCCACCCGGCGCCGTGACCGGGGCGCGTACCAGGCGCTGTTTCGGGAGCGCACCGTGCGCAAGGGGTACGAGGCCATCGCCCCCTACCGCCCAGGCATCGCCTTCCCACGCGAACATGCCAGCCGCATGGCGGAAAGCGGCCACTTCATCCGCATGCAGGAAGTGGCTGGCCCGCCCAACAGTTACACCCGCATGGAACTGCTGGAGCACAACCCCCGTTGGGCACGCTACCGCCTGCACCCCGTCAGCGGCAAGCGCCACCAGTTGCGCGTCCACATGGCCGCCCTGGGCCTGGGGCTGCTGGGCGATGGCCTTTATCCCGTGGTCGACGATGCGCCGGAAGGCGACTTCTCCCGCCCGCTGCGGCTGCTGGCGCAGACCATTGCCTTCACCGACCCCATTACCGGGCAGGAACGCACATTCAGCAGCAGGCGCAGCCTGGGCGCCCTGCCGCAGTAGCCATTGACCGTGGCCACAGCCCAGAATGGGCACAAGGAGAATCCTCGATGAAGACAACCGGGCAAGCCGCAGGAAAAAGCCTCGACACCGCACACACCGCACAACAGGGGCTGAAAAGCATTCTTCACTCCAAGCGTGCCAACCTCTATTACCTGGAACATTGCCGCGTGCTGGTCAATGGCGGCCGGGTGGAATACGTGACCGACGCGGGCAAGAAAAGCCTCTACTGGAACATCCCCATCGCCAACACCACCAGCATTCTGCTGGGCACCGGCACTTCCATCACCCAGGCGGCCATGCGCGAACTGGCCAGGGCGGGGGTGCTGGTGGGCTTTTGCGGCGGGGGCGGAACGCCCTTGTTCTCTGCCAGCGAGGTGGACGTGGAAGTGGCCTGGCTGTCCCCGCAAAGCGAGTACCGGCCCACCGAATATCTACAGGCCTGGGTGCAGTTCTGGTTCGACGACGAACTGCGCCTGCACGCCGCCCAGCAGTTGCAAACCCGGCGGCTGCAACGCCTGCCGGCAGCGTGGAACACCCGTTCCCTGCGCGAGGCCGGTTTCGCCGTCGATCCAGCCCGCCTGCAGGCGCTGGTGCAACAGTTCACGCCACGCATCGCCAGCGCCCCCGATGTGACGGCGCTGCTGACCGACGAGGCGCAGCTCACCAAGGCGCTGTTCAAGCTGGCCGTCGATACCGTGGGCTACGGCGAATTCACCCGCGCCAAGCGCGGCACGGGCACCGATGACGCCAACCGCTTTCTCGACCACGGCAACTACCTGGCCTACGGCCTGGGCGCCACGGCCACCTGGGTGCTGGGCCTGCCGCACGGCCTGGCGGTGCTGCACGGCAAGACGCGGCGCGGCGGGCTGGTGTTCGATGCGGCCGATCTGGTCAAGGACGCGGCCATCCTGCCGCAGGCTTTCCTGTCGGCCATGCGCGGCGATGACGAGCAGCAGTTTCGCCGCCAGTGCATTGAGGCATTGACGCAAAGCGAAGCGCTGGACTTCATGATCGACACGCTCAAGGACATCGCCTTGCAAACCGCCCGGCTGGCAAAACAATCGCCACAGGAGGGCGGCGCATGAACGTGCTGTTCGTTGCCCAATGCACCAAGAACGCTCTGACCGAAACCCGCCGCATCCTCGACCAGTTTGCCGAACGCCGGGGCGAACGCACCTGGCAAACCCCCATCACCCAGGCCGGGCTGGACACCGTGCGCCGCCTGCTGCGCCAAAGCGCCCGCAAGAACACGGCGGTGGCCTGCCACTGGATTCGCGGGCGCAACCATAGCGAGTTGCTGTGGGTGGTGGGCGATGCCCGCCAGTTCAACGACCAGGGCACCGTCCCCACCAACACCACCGCCCGCAACGTGCTGCGCACGGAAGATGAAAACGCCTGGCACCGCCTGCCGCTGATGGCGGCCCTGGCCGCGCTGGCCGCCTTGCTACACGACCTGGGCAAGGCCACCCAGGCATTCCAGAACCGGCTGCGCAATCCCGGCCTGCGCGAGCGCAACCACTATCGGCATGAATGGGTGTCGGTGCGGCTGTTCCAGGCCTTTGTGGGCAGTGACGGCGATGCCGGCTGGCTGCAACGGCTGGCCGCCTGTGCCGAACCGGGCACGGATGCACAAGCCTTTGAAGCGCTATGGCTGGATCATGCGAACGGGCGCCTGCTGCGCGACGGGCTGGATGAACCCCGGGCCGCACGGCACCTGCCGTTTGCCCGACTGCCCCCGCTGGCCCAGTCCGTGGCGTGGCTGGTATTCACCCACCACCGCCTGCCCTGCCTGCCCGTCCAGCGGCCGGATGGCAGTTGCGACGAAGACATGGACGCATCCCGCACACAGTGGCGACGCTTTGGCGCCCATCCCCGCTTTGTCAATGCCAACGAGCTGGATGGCGTTCTGGCCCACATCAGCGCCGACTGGAATGAGCCGCGCGAGTTGGCAAGCCCCGCTACGGTGGAAGCACACTGGCAGTTCCCCCACGGCCTGCCCGTGGCAACGCCCGCGTGGCGCAAACAGGCCGCCCGCTACGCCCGCAAACTGCTGGAACTGTCCCAAGCCCCAGGCCAAGAATCAGTGCTGCATGACCCGTTTGCCATGCACGTCTCGCGCCTGTGCCTGATGCTGGCCGACCACCACTATTCCAGCATCACGGACAAAGCGCACCGCCAGCCTTTCCTCGATCCTGGCTATCCACTGGCAGCCAACACCCTCAAAGAGGATAGCTATCAGCGCTTGACAGATAAGCGCAAAGGCCCGATTTTTAACCAGACCCTGGACGAACACCTGCTGGGCGTACAGGCCCACGCCACGCTGGTGGCGCATTCCCTGCCCAGCCTGGCGCAAAGCCTGCCCGCGCTGAAAAACCACAAGCCGCTCAAGAAGCGCAGCGCTGACCCCCGCTTTGCCTGGCAGGACAAGGCGGCTGACCTGGCCACCAGCCTGCGCCCCCGGGCCGCGGCGCAGGGGGCCTTCATCGTCAACATGGCATCCACCGGCTGCGGCAAGACGCTGGCCAACGCCCGCGTGATGAACGCGCTGGCCGACCCGGCCACGGGAATGCGCTGCGCGTTTGCCGTCGGGCTGCGGACTCTGACGCTGCAATTGGGACGTGTGTACCAAAATGAATTACGCCTGACTGACGAGCAAATTGCCATCCAGGTCGGTGGCGCCGCCAGCCGTGCATTGTTCGATTATTGGGAACAGCAGGCCGAAGCCACCGGCTCCGCCTCGCGCCAGGAACTGCTGGACGAAGCAGGCACCGTGCTCTACGAAGGCAACGACCAGCACCCGCTGTTGCAGCGCCTGACGCAGGATGCCAAGGCCCGCGCCCTGATCGCCGCGCCCCTGCTGGTCTGCACCGTGGATCACCTCACCCCCGCCACCGAAAGCCTGCGCGGTGGCCGCCAGATTGCCCCCATGCTGCGCTTGCTGACCGGTGACCTGGTGCTGGACGAACCGGACGACTTCGGCATGGCCGACCTGCCCGCCCTCACCCGGCTGGTGCATTGGGCCGGCCTGCTGGGCAGCCGCGTCCTGCTCTCATCGGCCACCCTGCCGCCCGCACTGGTGGAAGGCCTGTTCCTCGCCTACCGCGCCGGGCGGGCCGTGTACCAGCAGCACCGCAGCGAACGGCCCAACGAACCCGTCAACATCTGCTGCCTGTGGGTGGACGAGTTTCACCAAACCGCGCAGGACTGTGCCGATGGCCCGACCTTTCGCACCGCCCACACGCAGTACGTGCAAAAGCGCGTCACCCGGCTGGCACAGGCCGAAGTGCGCCGACTGGCCCAAATCGCCCCCTTGCCCGACACCTGGCACGGCATGAAAGAAGCCGAGCGGCGCCAGGACTTCGCCCGTGTGGTGCTGGAACAGGCGTGGCAACTGCACCAGCAGCCGCAAAACCACAGCACCGACCCCGCCAGCGGCAAGCACGTCAGCCTGGGCCTGATCCGCATGGCCAATATCGCGCCGCTGTTCGATGTGGCGCTGGCCATCTACCAGCAGGGGGCACCTGCGCCCGGTGTGCGCATCCACCTGTGCGTGTACCACTCGCAATACCCGCTGCTGCTGCGCTCGGCCATCGAACAGCAGCTCGACACCCTGCTCAATCGTCGCAGCAGAGACAGCCATGACCCGGCGCTGCAGCGCCCGGCCTTGCGTGCGCTGATCGACGCCCATCCCGAATCCCACCATCTGTTCGTCGTGCTGGGCAGCCCCGTCACCGAAGTGGGCCGCGATCACGACTACGACTGGGCCGTGGTCGAACCTTCGTCCATGCGCTCGCTCATCCAGCTCGCCGGGCGCGTGCGGCGACACCGGCCCGGGGCGGTGGACGGAGCCAACATGGTGGTGCTGGACAGCAATTTGCGGCATTTCAAGGACAAGGATGGCGCCGCGTTTTGCAAGCCAGGGTTCGAGACGGACTACCCGCCCTTTCGGCTCCAATCCCATCACATGCACGATTTGATGGCGCGGGAAATGCGGGATGCCCAAACATGGGCCGTCGATGCCCAACCCCGCGTTGCCCTGGCACCCGGCAAACTCTTCCCCAGCCGCCATCTGGTGGATTTGGAACACGCCCGCCTGCATGACGCCATGCTGCCGCGGCCAAAGGAAGCCAGCCCGACACCCCCATTACGCGCAGCAAGCCTGCACTGGGCCCATCCCGATCACCTGTGGCTGACCGGCCTGCTGCCGCAGTACCAGCGCTTTCGTCATGACCCACTGCCGCGCGAAGACATCGCGCTGCTACCGGACGAAGATGAAGAAACGCTGCGGCTGCACCGCGTGGAGGACAGGGCACGCCGTGGCGACAAGCTGTATGTGCCCGTGCACGAAAGCCTGTGTCACGCAATACCCGAGGCGCGGCTGAAATCACCAAGTGTTTCGCCCTGGCCGCCCGTGAGCCTGATGGATGAATTGCTCACCCTGGCGCAAGCGCAGGGGCTATCGCTGCCGCAATGCGCCCAGCGCTATGCCATCGCCAGCCTGCCCTCCCACCGTGATGGCTGGCTGTTCCACGAATCGTTGGGCTTTACCGTCAAGAAGTAAGTCTGTCAGGCTGGTTGCAACACCATGGGATGCACCGCCATCACCGCCGTCTGCAACGCCTCGTCCAGTTCGGCCACGCGCAGGTCATAGGCTGTTTGCAGGTTCAGCCACGACTGCGCATCGCCGCCAAAAAAGCGGCTCAACCGCAAGGCGGTATCGGCCGTGACGCCGCGCCGCTCCAGCACGATGTCGTTGATGCGCGAGGCCGGCACATGCAGTTGCCGGGCCAGGGCGCTGGCGCTCATGTCCATGGGTTTGAGGTAGTCCTCGCGCAGCACCTCGCCGGGGTGGACGGGGCGCATACCGTTTTTGAGCATCGCTATTCAACAGATGGAATGCGAAAGTACTGAACATCGAGCCTCCGACAGCTAACCCGTTAATCGGGAGAGCTGTCGGCCTCGCTCACATTCGGGCTTCATGGGAAAAGCCTAGGCTGCCTGTTCGGCAGAGAGATGTCAGCAGGTCAGTGACTTTTCTGAGCTGTCTTTTCGACAGGAAGCGGGCGATGATACTGCATAGTCTCCATCCCTAGCTCTCTATTTCAACAGGTCATTGACTGGTAAAAAATTTTCGTTAAAATGAAACCCGGCTGCAGTTGAAGCCTGCATCCGGGCTCTATCAACAACCGTGCTGTCGAGGCACCAAGCAAGAAAGTGAGGTCACAGTGAATAGCGTCCGCGCCCTGAGAAGAGCTTAGACGGCTAGTTAGCCGTTTTCACATCCCCGGTTGGCTCTGTGCTGACCGGGGAATTTTAGCCTTCAACCCTTTTGAAAGGTACCCTCCATGTCTGAAGCCCCTGAAATAGGCGACGGAGTGGGTTATCGGGCAGCCATTGCAGTCTTCCTGCAAGAACGATTGCAAACCAAACTCGACAAGCTCAAACCCGACGATCCACAACGCGGCGACATACTCGCCTCCTTTGCGCACGATGTGTGGCTAGCCAGTGCCGCCAAGCGCGTGGAGCAAATCCAGGCCGTCACCCACTCTCTCAAACCCATTCACCCTGACGCACGAGGCACCAACCTCTACGTGGAACCCGCCAGCCTGCCGGCGCTGACCGAACTGGGCAGCCACGCACTGGGCGAGCAATTCGTGGGCGATGTGGTGGGCAACGCCGCCGCGCTGGATGTATACAAATTCCTGAAGCTGGAGGTGAACGAGCGCAGCCTGCTTGCAGCCCTGCTGACGCAGGATGCCGATGCCCTGGCCGCGCTGCACACCGATCCGGCGCAAGCCCGGGCGCTACGAGATGCTTTTGTTTCGCTGACCCAGCCACGTGCAGGCGAACCCAGCAGCCACACCCTGGCCAAACAGTTGTACTGGCTGACCGGCGACGACGCTTGCGCAGATGCGGACTACACCCTGCTGGCCCCCCTGTACGCCACATCGCTGGCCCATGCGGTACACGCGCAGGTGCAAGAAGACCGCTTTGGCGATACCAACAAGGCGGCTCGCCAGGCCCGGCGTGAGCGCAAGGCGCATGACGGCGTGTTTCATGACTACCCGGGCCTGGCTGTTCAGCAAATGGGTGGAACGAAGCCGCAAAACATCAGCCAGCTCAACAGTGAGCGCCGGGGTATGAATTACCTGCTCTCATCGCTGCCGCCACAATGGCGAACCAGCGCGGTACGCCTGCCGGTGCACGCGACGTCGGTATTTGACCGCCTGTTCATCGCCCGCCCCGAAGTGCGCCGCACGGTGCAGGTGTTGCGGCAATTTCTGGAATCGGATCCCGAACCGAACCTGGCCACGCGCCAGCGCCGCGAAGCCCTGCTGGATATGCTGTTGGACGAACTGGTGTCGCTGGCTGCCGAGCTGCAGCAGTTGCTGCCTCCAGGATGGAGCCGCGATGACGAACGGTTTGAAAAGCTCGATGACAACCAAAAACTCTGGCTAGACCCTTTGCGTGCGGAATTGCCGGAAGAATTCGAGTTTGCAGGGCTATGGCTTCAAATGGACTGGCCCGTAGAAATCGGCAAGGCCTTCGCCCGCTGGCTCAACGAACAGCTGCGTGGCAAGCTGCCCGTGGGCGATGTCGAAGCCCGTGAGTGGAAAAAAGTGCTGCTGACCGACGAGGACGGTTTCAAGCAACAGCTATGCGAACTGCGTGACAAGCTGGATGCAGCGCACTACATCCCCATCCGCAAAACCCATGCGGAGTTGGCCGCACTGCGCGAGGAGAACCCATGAACCAGCAACATCCTCAGGCCATCCTTGTGCTGCCTCGCCTGCGCATCCAGAACGCCAACGCCATTGCCAGCCCGCTCACACATGGTTTCCCGTCCATCACTGCCTTCACCGGATTGATGTGGGCGCTGGAGCGCAAACTGACCCAAGCAGATATCCCGCTGCGGCTGCAGGCCGTGGGCGTGGTGTGCCACCACCATCAGGAGCAGGTCACGCAAGGCTATGTGCGCAGCTTCAACCTGACGCGCAACCCGGTGGACAAGAACGGCAGCACTGCCGCCATCGTCGAAGAAGGCCGTATGCACCTGGAAATCACCCTGGTACTGGCCGTGTCGGAAAAGCGCCGCCCAGACGCACCGGCGACTCTGGTGCAGGGCAACGATGCCCAGCTGGCTAGTTGGGCGCAGATCGCAGGCGACACGCTGGCCGGTATGCGCGTAGCCGGCGGCAGCGTGCTGCCCTCGCGCCCCATGCCGGGCAAGCGGGTGCGACCATGGATAGCCATCGTTCCCGACGACGCCGAGGCCGCAGCCACCGAGTTCCGTCAATGGCGCAGGCAATGGCTGCCCGGTTTTGCGCTGGTGGGGCGCGATGACCTGCTGGCCGAACGTTTGCAGCACCTGCACACCACCCAGCCCGAAGCCACGCTGCTTGATGCTTGGCTGGATGCCGCCCGGTTCAACCACCAGCCCCTGCCCAGCGCAAACGATACCCCCGCGCCCGATGGCAAGGTGGCCTGGGGCGACCCGCTGCGCCCCAAGGGCAGCGGTTGGGTCGTGCCCATTCCTGTGGGTTACGCGGCTCTGACCCCACAGGCCCATCCCGCAGGCACAGTGCGCAACGCCCGCGATGCCACCGTACCGCTGCGCTTCGTGGAGTCGGTTTATTCGCTGGGCGAATGGGTCAGCCCGCATCGGCTCAACAACCTGACCGAGTTACTGTGGCAAGCCGAAACCGATGAAACCCAGGGCCTGTATCGCTGCCGCAATGGCTACCGACCCAACCCACAGCCAAGCAGTCACAGCGACGCATCCGAAGACTGGGACGACGCCGACGCCTATGACTACACCTGACACTTCCTGTCTTTTTCGCACCTCATTTCTCAAGGATTGACACCATGACCGACAAACTCACCACCGCTTCTGTCCTGGCCTTCGAGCGCAAGCTTGATCCTTCCGACGCCGTCTTCCACGCCGGCAGCTGGGAAGACCGCGCACAGTCGCACGCCTGGCCGCCCGTGACCATCCGACCGAAGTCCGTGCGCGGCACCATCAGCAACCGGCTCAAGGCCAAGGACCAGGACCCGGCCAAGCTCGACGCTGCCATCGAGAACCCCAATCTGCAAACCGTCGACGTGGCCGCGCTGCCGCCACAAGCCGACACACTCAAGGTGCAGTTCACGCTGCGCGTGCTGGGCGGTGCAGGCACGCCATCGGCCTGCAACAGTGCTGCCTACCAAACCAAGCTGCTGGCCACCGTGCAGGGTTATGTGCAGCAGCACGGCTTTGCCGAACTGGCCCGGCGCTACGCCGCCAACCTGGCCAATGGCCGCTTCCTTTGGCGCAACCGCGTGGGGGCTGAAAGCGTGGAAGTGACCATCGAGCAAATGCAGGGCGGCAAGGCCGTGCATTCCTGGTCTTTTGATGCTCTGGCGCTCAATACACGGTCGATAGGCGCTATCAATAGTGAATCCAATGACTTGGCAAAACTGGGACAGACCATCGCCACTGGGCTGGGGAGCACAGAGCATGTGCTGCTCCGGGTAACGGCTTTTGTGCGCCAGGGTGCAGGGCAAGAGGTGTTTCCATCGCAAGAACTAATCCTGGACAAGGGCAACGCCGGCAAGAGCAAGACGCTGTACCACGTGAACGATGTGGCGGCCATCCACTCGCAAAAAATCGGCAACGCCATCCGCACCATCGACACCTGGTACGAAGGCGCCGACGAACTAGGCCCCATTGCTGTTGAGCCCTACGGCTCCGTCACCACCCAGGGCAAAGCCTATCGTCAGCCCAAGCAGAAGCTGGACTTCTACACCTTGCTGGACAACTGGCTGCTCAAGGATCAAGTGCCCCCCATAGAGCAGCAACACTTCGTGATGGCCGTGCTCATTCGCGGTGGTGTATTTGGCGATGCGAGCTGATAACCATGACCACGCACTACATCGACATCACCCTGCTGCCCGACCCCGAGTTCAGCCAGGCCCATCTGCTAGGTGCGCTGGTAGCTAAACTGCACCGGGCTTTGGTGCAAGGGCAACACACCGATATTGGCGTGAGCTACCCGCAGCACATCAGCCAGCCTCTGGCCCGCCGCACCCTGGGAGCCGTGCTGCGCCTGCACGGTACGCCCGAGGCACTGCAACGTCTGATGACCCAGGACTGGCTCAAAGGACTGCGTGACCACACCCAGGTAACCGCACCGCATCCGGCACCTGTCGACGCACCGCACCGCACCGTACGCCGACGCCAGTTCAAAACCAATGCCGATCGCCTGCGCCGCCGTCGAATGCAACGCAAAGGCGAAACCGCCGAACAGGCCGAAGCCGCCATTCCCGACAGCGTGGAACGCCACCCCAACCTGCCATTTGTGCATCTGCACAGCAGTAGCACCGGGCACCCGTTTCGTCTGTATGTGGAGCATGGACCGCTGGCGCCCCAACCCATCCCCGGAACGTTCAACGCCTATGGCTTGGCGCATGAAACGACAGTGCCATGGTTCTGACCCTTTTTTGCGAGCCCTCTCCTAGAACCTTATAAATCAAATACTTACAGAACACCCCAGATATTGGGGTGTTCTGCGTTTTATGGTGCTTTTTCTTTATGAATCAATGCATTGTGGAAAGATATGATCAGGTTCACTGCCGTATAGGCAGCTCAGAAAACGCGCACGGTGTTGGTTGTTAAAAACTGGATGTTCACTGCCGTATAGGCAGCTCAGAAAACCCCCGTTTTTGCGGTGTGACCTCTTCACCGGTTCACTGCCGTATAGGCAGCTCAGAAAAGCACATCGGCGGCGGCAGGGTCTGCCGGGTCGTTCACTGCCGTATAGGCAGCTCAGAAAACCCCATGATGCGCAGCATTGCGCGAATCTCTGTTCACTGCCGTATAGGCAGCTCAGAAAATCTGCATGACCGACACGCCCATGTCGCGCAAGTTCACTGCCGTATAGGCAGCTCAGAAAACAAATCGGGCAAACCCAAGCCCTACGCCATCGTTCACTGCCGTATAGGCAGCTCAGAAAATCATCACCGGCACCCCTGGCAGCGGTAAAACGTTCACTGCCGTATAGGCAGCTCAGAAACGTAGATGTTGTGGCCCATCATGGCTTTGTGAGTTCACTGCCGTATAGGCAGCTCAGAAACAGGAGCGCGGGTGGGCGTGGGGTCGTTGGAGGTTCACTGCCGTATAGGCAGCTCAGAAACCTGGCCCCCCGCTGCCCGCTGCTGCCTACTGCGTTCACTGCCGTATAGGCAGCTCAGAAATGGGCGATGCGCTGCCCAGGGCACGGCCTTGTGTTCACTGCCGTATAGGCAGCTCAGAAAAGGAACTGCACGCTCTTTTGCGCTTGCCAGAGGTTCACTGCCGTATAGGCAGCTCAGAAATACCGTGTGGGTCGAGTACGAGTGGAATCGCAGTTCACTGCCGTATAGGCAGCTCAGAAATTGCTGGCTGGTGGTGTCAAAGCCTTTGGCAAGTTCACTGCCGTATAGGCAGCTCAGAAATGACGCGCCGTTTTGCCCGCCGCGCACTCTGCGTTCACTGCCGTATAGGCAGCTCAGAAACAGTGCTGAGTGTCGTCGGGATGCTATGACTTGTTCACTGCCGTATAGGCAGCTCAGAAATGCCCCTGGCCGCAGGTGTCAGGCGGCAGGGTGTTCACTGCCGTATAGGCAGCTCAGAAAAGTTCGTCACTGAGCATGGCCATCGCGGCATTGTTCACTGCCGTATAGGCAGCTCAGAAAAGGCCCCAAATCACGATCGGCGGGACAAGTTCGTTCACTGCCGTATAGGCAGCTCAGAAATGGCGCGTAAATTCAGCACCTGCGGAATCTGGGTTCACTGCCGTATAGGCAGCTCAGAAAACCACTGTCACAACGACCACGACAAGCCCTGAGTTCACTGCCGTATAGGCAGCTCAGAAATGGATACCCGCCGCCGCCTGCATTTGACAGCTGTTCACTGCCGTATAGGCAGCTCAGAAAAGCTCTTCCTGCTGGGCGGCGGTGCTGAGGGTGTTCACTGCCGTATAGGCAGCTCAGAAAAAGGGGAGGTCGATGGGGAGGCTGTCACGATTGTTCACTGCCGTATAGGCAGCTCAGAAATTGTGCCAGGAACAACCACCCCCGTTAGGGAAGGTCTGCACAACACCCGGCGCTGCGTGAGTTGATGCATCCGATTTCAGATGATGGCGATTTCTGGCTCACGAGGTCCGCTTTCAGGCCGATTTCGCCCTGATTCACGGCCCTCTGGCCGCATTTGGACGCAA
>CABIIJ010000012.1 GCA_902175065.1 uncultured Comamonas sp.
CGGCGTGCGTGATGTGCGTGACTACCGTATGTACCAGGACGGGGCCGAGGTCATTACCGGCGGCAGCGCCTTCAACATCAAGGCCAAGTCTTTGCGCATGGGCAACTTCACCCGGGAAGAAACCCAGGCACTGTGGCTGCAACACACCGAGGCCACCGGGCAGGTGTTTGATGCGGCCATCTTCCCCGCGCTGTGGCTGGATACCGAAGGCCAGCCCTGGCTGGTCAATGCCCTGGGCCATGAAGTGACTTGGGAGAACCGGGCCGCCCGCGACCGCAGCCGCCCGATCAGCCTGGCCGACTACAGCCAAGCGCGTGAGCGCCTGATCTACTCGCGGGCCACGCACCTGGACCAACTCAGCGACAAGCTGCGTGAGCCGCGCGTGCACAGTGTCTTGAGCGCCATCATCGGCAGCAAGGACGAGCTGCGCCCTGGCGAAGTCAAACCCGACGACATGCAGTACGTCGCCGACCTGGGCCTGATTGCCGTGCGCCCCTCGATGCGCATCAGCAACCGCATCTACCAGGAGGTCATCCCGCGCGAACTGACCTGGGTGACGCAAAGCTACATCGCCAACCAGGAACAAAGCTGGTACGTCACGCCCGAGCACCGGCTCGATATGCCTAAGCTGCTCAAAGCCTTCCAGCAATTCTTTCGCGAACACAGCGACATCTGGAGCGAAGGCTTCAGCTACAAGGAAGCGGCCCCGCAGCTCATCATGCAGGCCTTCTTGCAGCGCATCATCAATGGCGGCGGGCGCATCAACCGCGAATACGGGCTGGGGCGCAAGCGCACGGACTTGTTCATCGAATGGCCGACCGACCCCGAGCAAGGCATGTACGGCCCGCTACAACGCATCGTGATCGAGCTGAAAATCCAGCGTGGCAGCCTGGAGCCGGTGCTGGCGGTGGGGCTGGAGCAGACGGCGGACTACACCCGGCAGGTGGGGGCGGACGAGGCGCACCTGATCGTGTTCAACCGCAACCCGGATGTGCCGTGGGACGACAAGATCTGGCAGCGCCAGGAGCACTTCGGCAGCCTGCCGATTGGGGTCTGGGGGGCTTGACGCTCTGGTTCTAATTATCAAAAAAAGAGCTGCTACCGCTTGGTATTTATGAATTTCAGAGATAAAACACCTTGAAATTCAATGAATACGTGCGGTAGAAGCTCTCTTTTTCAGGTTGTGCGCCGCGCAGATCAGTGCTGCAGAATCTTGCTCAAAAATTCCTTGGTGCGTGGCTGGCGGCCCTCGGGGTTGCCGAAGAACTCGTCCTTGGAGCAGTCCTCCAGCATCTTGCCGCCCACGTCCATGAAGATGACGCGGCTGGCGACTTTCTTGGCAAAGCCCATTTCGTGGGTGACGCACATCATGGTCATGCCCTCGTGGGCCAGGCTGACCATCACGTCCAGCACCTCGCCGACCATTTCAGGGTCGAGTGCCGAGGTCGGTTCGTCGAACAGCATGACGATGGGATCCATCGACAGCGCCCGGGCAATGGCCACGCGCTGCTGCTGGCCGCCGGAGAGCTGGCCGGGGAACTTGTCCTTGTGCGCCAGCAGGCCGACACGCTCCAGGTATTTCAGGCCGTGGGCCTTGGCATCGGAGGGGTTGCGGCCCAGCACCTTCATCTGGGCGATGGTCAGGTTCTCCGTCACCGTCAGGTGCGGGAACAGCTCGAAGTGCTGGAACACCATGCCGACCTGGCTGCGCAGTTTGGGCAGGTTGGTCTTGGGGTCGTGCACGCCCACGCCATTGACCCAGATTTCGCCTTGCTGGATGGGTTCCAGGGCGTTGATGGTCTTGATGAGCGTGGACTTGCCGGAGCCGGATGGCCCGCAGACCACGACCACTTCGCCTTTTTCGATGTTGGTCGAGCACTCGTTCAGCACCTGAAAGCTGCCGTACCACTTGGAGACGTTTTTCATTTCAATCATGGGAATTCCTTTTGCGTCTTTTGCGTCGGGGACTTTGAACAGGTTCTTAGCGGATGATGGCGATCTTCTGGTGGATGCGTTTGACGATCCACGACAGGCCGTAGCACATCACGAAGTACAGCACGGCGGCGGCCAGATAGGCCTCGACCGGGCGGCCATAGTTCTTGCCCGCGACTTCAAAGCCCTTGAGCATGTCGTAAGCGCCGATGGCGTAGACCAGCGAGGTGTCCTGGAACAGGATGATGGTCTGCGTCAGCAGCACCGGCAGCATGTTGCGGAAGGCTTGCGGCAGCACCACCAGGCGCATGTTCTGCCCGTAGCTCATGCCCAGCGCCTGCCCGGCGAACACTTGTCCGCGCGGGATGGACTGGATGCCGGCCCGCATGATCTCGGAGAAGTACGCCGCCTCGAACGCGGTGAAGGTGATGATGGCCGAGATTTCCGCCCCGATCGGGCGGCCGATCAGCAGCGGCACCAGCAGGAAGAACCACAGGATCACCATCACCAGCGGGATGGAGCGCATCCCGTTGACGTAGATGGTGGCGGGCATGTCCAGCCACTTCTTGCCGGACAGGCGCATCATCGCCAGCAGAGTGCCGAAAAATACGCCGCCGACGGTGGCGATGACAGTCAGCATCAGGCTGAAGCCCAGCCCCTTGAGGACGAAGTTGGCAATCAGGTCCCAGCTGTAAAACGACCAATCCAGAGAAAAATTCATGCTTAGTGCCCCCCTGCTGCGCTGGGTGCGGACAGGCCGGGCACGCGCGAGCGCTTTTCAATCCAGGCCATGATGCGGTTGATGGCGAAGGCCGAGATGATGTACAGGCCGGTCACGGCCAGGTACATCTCGACCCCGCGCCCGGTTTCCTCCTGCGCCTGCATGGCGAACATGGTCAGCTCGGCCACCGAAACGGCGAAGGCCACGGAGGAGTTCTTGAAGATGTTCATCGTCTCGCTGGTCAGCGGCGGAATGATGATGCGCAGCGCATTGGGCAGCAGCACGTAGCGGTACACCTGCCACGTGGTGAAGCCCATCGCCATCGCCGCGTGGCGCTGGCCCCGGGGCAGTGCCTGGATGCCCGAGCGCACCTGCTCGGCAATCCGCGCCGAGGTGAAAAAGCCCAGCGCCAGCACCACCAGGATGAAGCCGGAGACGGACTTGAGCGCGGGGAAAATCGCCGGGATCACGTGGTACCACAGGAAAATCTGTACCAGCAAGGGAATGTTGCGGAAAAATTCCACCCAGCCGTTGCCAAAGCGCACGGCCCATTTGCTGTCCGGCAGGGTGCGCAGCACGCCTACCACCATGCCGCTGGCCAGGGCCAGCAGCAGCGCCAAAAGAGAGACGGATACCGTCCAGCCCCAGGCCGAGAGTATCCAGTCCAGATAGGTGATGTCACCGTTCTTGCCAAAGCAGCCGGCTACGGCGGTGCGGTCGAGGGTGTCTTCACAAAATACTTGCCAGTCCCATGCCATTGGGCACTCCTTCCATCCAACGGGTCACTCACATCAACAAAAAACGCCCCGCCCGCAGCAGGGCAGGCAGGGGCGTGTGTCGAACGACCGGGCTTTACTTGTTGTAGTCTTCTTTGGGCTTGTTGTTGGGGTTGTCCCAGGCGTCCTTGGTGGCAGCCGACAGGGCCAGGCCCACGGGCACGTTGGCCGGCGGGATGGGCTGGATGAACCACTTGTCCCACAGCTTGGCCAGGGTGCCGTCCTTGGCCTGGCGGGCGATGGAGTCATTGACCGCCTTCAGGAAGGCCGGGTCGTTCTTGCGCACCATGCAGGCGATGGGCTCGGTGGACAGGGGTTCGCCCACCAGGATGAAGTCCTTGGCGTTCTTGGATTTCGAGATGTTGCCGGCCAGGATGGAGCCGTCCATCACGAAGGCATCGGCGCGGCCCGTCTCCAGCAGCAGGAAGCTGTCGGCGTGATCCTTGCCCAGGATGTTCTTGAAGTCGATGTTGCTGCCGCGCTTGCTTTGGCGCAGCAGTTGCACCGAGGTGGTGCCGGTGGTGGTGGCCACGGTCTTGCCGTTCAGGTCGTCCACGTCCTTGATGCCGGAATCCTTGCGCACGGCGATGCGCACCTGCTCCACATAGGTGGTGTTGGCGAAGTCCACTTCCTTCTGGCGGTTCAGGTCGTTGGTGGTGGAGCCGCATTCCAGATCCACGGTGCCGTTGGTCACCAGGGGGATACGGTTTTGCGAGGTCACGGGCTGGTACTTGATGTTCAGCTTGGCCAGGCCCAGGTCTTTTTGCAGGTCGTGGGCGATGTTCTCGGCCATTTCGGTGTGGAAACCGACGAACTTGCCGTCGCCCAGGGTGTAGCCCAGGGCGCCCGACGATTCACGCACGCCCAGGGTGATGGCACCGGAGGACTTCACCTTGGCCAGAGTGTCGCCCGCCTGGGCCATGGCGCTGGAGGCGGCCAAAGCGGTAACGGCCAGTGCTAGCAAATGTTTTTTCATAGAGGGGTGCTCCTTGCTGGTTGAACAGCGTCAGTCTGGGGGAAAGTCGTCTCGTAAACGAACAGGCGGCTCATCGTAAAGGACGCTGACAAATAGGTAATTGGTTGTTTCCCCCGGAAAAACCCTTGGTTTTGCAATTTTTTTGCTTAACCGGCCAAGGGCAAGCCCGCAGCCTGCTCCTGCAGGAAGTGCCACAAGGCATGGACGGCCCGGCTTTCCTTGTTGTTGGGGTTGGGCTTTTCGCGGTAGGCCAGCAGGTTCATCGGCAGGGAAAACTGCGGCCCCTGGGCCAGCGCGGCGCTGACCAGATGGCCGCTTTGCAGGTCGTCACGCACGGCGCTGAAGGGCAGGAAGGCCACGCCCAGCCCCTCCAGCGCCATGGCCTTGAGGCCCTCGGCCATGTCCGTTTCGTAGGCGCGTTCCAGGTGTACGGGAACGCCGGCTTCCTTCAGGATCAGCTCGGTCAGGCGGCCCAGGTAGGCGCCCGGCCCGTAGGCCAGGAAGGGCAGGGGCCGCTCGTTGCTGCCGGGCAGGGGAAACAGCGGCTGGCCCAGGTTGTCCGGCTTGCAATAGGGGGCGAGCAGCTCCTGGCCGAGATTGACCATTTCATAGCGCGATGCGTCCAGCTCCAGCGGCTGCGAGCTGTGGTGGTAGACGATGAGCAGGTCGCAGCCGCCTTCGACCAGCCGCAGTACCGCATCGTGCACGTTCAGCGCGATCAGCCGGCTTTTGAACGGCCCGAAGCTGGCTTGCACCTGCGCCACCCAGCGCGGGAAGAAGGTGAAGGCCAGCGTGTGCGGCACGGCGAAGCCGACCATGCTGGCGTCCGAACTGGCGTGCGCCCGCAGCATGGAGCGGGTGCTTTGCAGCGCTTGCAGGATCTCCAGCGCCTGGTCGTACATGGTTTTGCCCGCCGGCGTCAGGCGCGTGGGGTAGGAGCTGCGGTCGACCAGATCGGCCCCGGCCCAGGCTTCCAGTGCCTGGATGCGGCGCGAGAAGGCCGGTTGCGTGACGTGGCGCAGCTGGGCGGAGCGGCTGAAGCTGCGCGTCTCGGCCAGGCTGACAAAATCTTCGAGCCATTTGGTTTCCATCGCGTGATTATGGCGCTGCCTTCGTGTTTGGCGGGCGCTGGCCTTGCGGTTTGCAAGGGGCAAGTTCGCAATAATGCAGCGCAGCCTGCTGCTGCCCGGACGGGCCTTGTTCCATTGTTTTTCTGCCGTTATGACCGATCCCCAGCCTTCCCCGCCCTCCGATGCGCCTGCCCCCTTGTCCGCCGCCAAAGCCCTGGCGGTGGAGGACTGGCTGGTGGTCATCCTCATGGCCCTGCTGGCCTTGATCACCTTCGCCAACGTGCTGGTGCGCTATTTCACCGATGCCTCCTTTGCCTGGACGGAGGAGATTTCCGTGTTCCTGATGATCGTGCTGGCCATGGTGGGCGGCAGCTCCGCCGTGGCCCGCGACCAGCACATTCGCATCGAGTTTTTCAGCGGCCAGGGCAGTGTGCAGCGCCGCCGCCGTCTGGCCCGCCTGGGGGCGCTGATGGTGGCGCTGCTGTTCACGGTGCTGGCCGTTCTGAGCGTGCGGTTGGTGTGGGACGACTGGCGCTATGAGGAAACCTCCCCCGGCATCGGCGTGCCGCAGTGGTGGTACTCCATCTGGCTGCCGGTGTGCTCGATCGCGATTGCGCTGCGTGCCGTCGGCCTGTTTCTGCGCCAGGGCCGCCCCGGCGCGTTCGAGCCGGAAATCATCACCGATGCGGATGGCCAAGGGGGGCAGCCATGATCGTCACCCTGCTGTTCGTCGCCTTCCTGGCCATGATGTTTGCCGGTGTGCCGATTGGCGCGGCGCTGGGGCTGGCGGGCGCGGCCTGCATCGCCCTGGCCAATGGCGACAGCCAGTGGTTCGGCCTGCTGGCCGTGCCGCAGAATTTTTATGCCGGGCTGGGCAAATACCCGCTGCTGGCGATTCCCATGTTCGTGCTGGTGGGGTCGATTTTCGACCGCTCCGGCGTGGCGGCGCGGCTGGTGAACTTTGCCGTGGCCATCGTCGGGCGCGGCCCGGGGATGCTGCCGCTGGTGGCGATTTGCGTGGCGATGTTCATGGGCGGCATCTCCGGCTCCGGCCCGGCCACCGCCGCTGCCGTGGGCGGGGTGATGATTGCCGCCATGCACCGTGCGGGCTACCCGGCCGGGTTCTCGGCCAGCGTGGTGGCTGGCGCGGCGGCGACGGACATTTTGATTCCCCCATCGGTGGCCTTCATCGTGTATTCGGTGCTGGTGCCCGGCGCATCGGTGCCTGCGCTGTTCGCGGCCGGGATGTTTCCCGGCATCCTGGCCGGGGTGGCGCTGATCGTGCCTGCCGTGTGGCTGGCCCGCCGCCACGGCATGGGCAAGCTCGAAGCCAGCCTGCCGCGCCCGCCCTTCTGGCGCAGCCTGCGCGAGGCGGCCTGGGGGCTGGCTGCGCCGGTGCTGATCCTGGGCGGGATGCGCCTGGGCTGGTTCACGCCGACCGAGGCCGCCGTGGTGGCCGTGTTCTACGGCCTGTTCGTCGGCATGGTCGTCCACCGCACCATTGGCGTGCGCGACTTGTTTGAAATCCTGCGCGAGGCGGGGGAGCTGTCGGCGGTCATTCTGATCGTGGTATCGCTGGCGGGCATCTTCGCCTTCTCGCTCTCCACCCTGGGGGTAATCGACCCGATCACCCAGGCCATCGTGAACTCGGGCCTGGGCGCCACCGGCATTCTGCTCTTGGTGCTGGTCATGCTGCTGGTGCTGGGCATGTTCCTGGACGGCATCTCCATCCTGCTGATTTTCGTGCCCCTGCTGTACCCGCTGATGGTGCATTACCAGTGGGACGTGGTGTGGTTCGGCGTGCTGGTGGTGCTGACCGTGGCCATCGGCCAGTTCACCCCGCCGATGGCGGTGAACCTGATGGTGGCCAGCAAGATTGCCCAGGTGCGTATGGAAGCCACCACCCGCTGGGTGGTGTGGCTGGTGCTGGCCATGACCGTGGCCATGCTGATCGTGTTGCAGTGGCCGCAGATTGCGCTGTGGCTGCCCGCGCGGCTGGGGTACTAGAGCATCCTGTTCTTGACCCCGGCATTTTTTGACGACGAAAAAAGGAGACATCGTGATGACCCTGCGTTTGCGTACCCTGCTGACGGCCACTGCTGCGGCCGCCACCCTGCTGGCCGTGGGCCTGCCTGCCACCCAGGCCCAGGCCCAGACGGCCAACAAATACAAGAGCGAATACCGCATGTCCCTGGTGCTGGGCACCGCCTTCCCCTGGGGGCAGGGCGGCCAGTTGTGGGCCGACAAGGTGCGCGAGCGCACCGACGGGCGCATCAACATCAAGCTCTACCCCGGCACCTCGCTGGTGCAGGGCGACCAGACGCGCGAGTTCAGCGCCATCCGCCAGGGCGTGATCGACATGGCCGTCGGCTCCACCATCAACTGGTCGCCGCAGGTGAAGGCGCTGAATCTGTTCTCGTTGCCCTTCCTGTTCCCGGACTATGCCGCCGTGGACGCCGTGGTGCAGGGCGACACCGGCAAGGAAATCTTCAAGGCGCTGGACAAGGCCGGCGTGCAGCCCCTGGCCTGGGGCGAGAACGGCTACCGCGAAATCAGCAATTCCAAGCACGCCATCACCCAGCCGGCGGACCTGAAAGGGCTGAAAGTGCGCGTCGTCGGCTCGCCGCTGTTCCTGGACACCTTCACCGCCCTGGGCGCCAACCCCACGCAGATGAGCTGGGCCGACGCCCAGCCCGCCATGGCCAGCAAGGCCGTGGACGGCCAGGAAAACCCGCTGGCTGTGTACCAGGCCGCCAAGCTGCAATCGGTCGGCCAGAACCACATCACCCTGTGGGGCTACATGAATGACCCGCTGATCTTCGTCGTGAACAAGGAAGTGTGGGCCAGCTGGACGCCCGAAGACCGCGAAATCGTCCGTCAGGCCGCCATCGACGCGGGCCGGGAGGAAATCGCCATTGCCCGCAAAGGGCTGGTGGAGGAAGGCAAGCCGCTGGTCAAGGATCTGCAAGCCCTGGGCGTGACCGTCACCGACCTGGACGCCGCGCAGCGCAAGGCTTTTGCCGATGCCACCCGCAGCGTCTACACCAAGTGGAAGCCGCAGATCGGCACCCCTCTGGTGGACATGGCCGAAAAGGCCATCGCCGCCCGTAAGCAGTAAAAAAACAGAGCTTTCAGCGCTTGAAAACAAAGGGTTTCAGATAAGAAATTATCTGAAACCCTTTGCTTATCAGTGGAGAGTGCTTTTATCAGGATAGCTTGAGCAGTTCGCCCCGGGGCGCAGCCGCCACCGCATCGCCCACCTTGAACACCGACACTACCTGCGCCAGCCGCTGGGCCTGCTCGTTCATGGCCGAGGCGGCGGCGCTGGATTCCTCCACCAGCGCCGCGTTCTGCTGCGTCATCTGGTCCAGGCTGGCCACGGCCTGATTCACCTGCGCAATGCCGTCGCGCTGCTCGGTGGCCGAGGCGGTGATTTCCCCCATCAGATCGGTCACCCGCCGCACGCTGGCGACGATCTCCTGCATCTGCGCACCCGCCAGCGTCACCTGGGTGGTGCTGGCACCCACCGTCTCCAGGCTATCGGTGATGAGCAGCTTGATCTCCTTGGCCGCCTCGGCGCTGCGCCCGGCCAGGCTGCGCACCTCGCTGGCCACCACGGCAAAGCCCCGGCCCTGCTCGCCTGCACGCGCGGCTTCCACGGCCGCGTTCAAGGCCAGGATGTTGGTCTGGAAGGCAATCCCGTCGATCACGCCGATGATGTCGCCGATCCTGCGGCTGGACGTGTTGATCTGCTCCATGCCCTGCACCACCTGCTGCATCACGCCATCGCCGCGCTCGGCCGCCTGCGCTGCCGTGGCGGCCAGTTGATTGGCCTGACGGGCCGTGTCTGCCGACTGGGTGACGGTGGCGGTCAGCTCCTCCATGCTGGCGGCGGTTTCTTCCAGGTTGCTGGCCGTCTGCTCTGTGCGGCTGGACAAATCCAGGTTGCCCGTGGCCACCTGCCCGGCGGCGGACGATACGGCATCCACCCCGCCGCGCACCTCGCCCACCACCTGGCGCAGCCGGGCGGCCATCGCATCCAGGCTGCGCAGGAGCTGGCCCAGCTCGTCGCGGCGGTCATCGTGCGCCTGCACGGCCAGATTGCCGTCGGCAATGGTGTCGGCAAACTGCACGGCCTGCGCCAGCGGCGTGGTGATCTGGCGCACCACCAGGTAAGAGATAACCAGCCCCAGCGCGATGGTGGCCGCTGCGGCCAGGGCGCTGTAAAAAATGGCGTTGTTGAAGTCGGCGCGGCCCTCGTCGATCAAATGGCCGCCGATGCGGCTTTGCGTTTCGGCCAGTTCATTCAGTGCCCGATGCCATTGCTGCATGGCAGGCTGCAACTCCTGTTCCCAGGCCTGCAAGGCGTCGGCATGTTCGTAACGCCTGCGCAGTTCCAGCACCTTTTCCTTGCTGGCGTCGGCCTGCGCACGCAGGCTGCGCACTTTCGTGACGATGGTTTTGATTTCTTCCCGAAAGGTTTCTTTCAGGAATTTGTCCGACAAAACCATGATCTGTCCCATGTAGTCCTGCTGCTTGGCCCGCTGGGCGTCGATGGCGTCCAGATCCTCCGACGTGCTGGCCGTATTGACGCTGTCCAGCCACAGCTGCGACAGCCAGCGCCAGCGTTCCACTTCCACCTTCCGGTCATCGACGTATTTGGTTTGCGCCTCCATGGCGAGGCTGACGTTGTTCAGGTGGTAAATGGCTGCCCCGCCCGTACACGTCAGGAACACCATGACCAGGCACAGCGAAAGCCATATTTTCTTGCCGATGGAAATATTTTTTAGCTGCATGGCGAAGGGTGCTCCTTGAAATAATTTTCATAATTTGAGTAAATATATTTACATAAAATAGAAGCGAAAGCAATGGACGTAAAAGCGTAGGGATGACGGGCACGAACGCCGTGCAGCCCGCATCTGCGGCAGCCTGCGGCGTTATGTGGATGGTGGGCTTGCCCACGCGGGGCGTGGATTGCGTTCAGCAGATCGTGAAAGCCTGCTGCGAGCATCCGGATGAATGCACCGTCCGGTGCCGAATGAGATCGTTCAGGCAGCGCCAGTGTTGCGCCGTAACAACCATTGGAAGCTGCCCATGACCAGCACCAGGGCGCCGTAGGTGGTCAGTTTGCCGTCGCTGCCTGTCAGCGCCAGGCCTGCGCCCAGCACGATGCTGCCCAGCACGAAGTTCAGGCCGATGCCCGTCCACAGCGGCAGGCGGCGGGGGATGCGCAGCACCCAGGCACCCAGCCCCAGGGCCACGGCCAGGAAGGCGGCGGGGGCGAGGAAGTTGAGCAGATGCCAGAAAAACGCGCTTGCGTCCATGCTTATCATGATTGAGATCAAGTCTTTGACTTCGGGCTAACCCTTGGCTAGGGAGTGATTTTATAATTGGCGCTTATGGCAGTTTGGGCATTAGGTATCAACCACAACACGGCGCCGCTGGATTTGCGGGGCCGTTTTGCATTTGCGCTCGATCAGATCGCGCCCACGCTGCTGGGGCTGCGCAGCGCATTGACCAGCGCCACGCACCACCCGGAGGTGGAGACGGCCATCCTCTCCACCTGCAACCGCACCGAAATCTATTGCGCCGCGCACACGGCGGCGCTCGACCACACCCTGGGCTGGCTGGCCCAGTCCGGCGGCGTCAGCGCCGAGACGCTGCGCTCGCACTCGTATCTGCTGGAAGACGGCTCCGTCGCCCGCCACGCCTTCCGCGTGGCCTCCGGCCTGGATTCGATGGTGCTGGGCGAAGCGCAAATCCTCGGCCAGCTCAAGAACGCCGTGCGGGCCGCCGAAGATGCCGGGGCGCTCGGCTCCACCCTGCACCAGTTGTTCCAGCGCAGCTTTGCCGTGGCCAAGGAAGTGCGCAGCAGCACCGAAATCGGCGCCCACAGCATCAGCATGGCGGCGGCGGCGGTGCGGCTGGCCAGCCAGCTGTTCGAGGATTTGACGCAAATCCGCGTCCTGTTCGTCGGCGCGGGCGAGATGATCGAACTGGTCTCCACCCACTTTGCCGCCCGCCATCCCCGACAGATGACGATTGCCAACCGTACGGTCGAGCGCGGCGAGAAGCTGGCCGCGCAGTTCGGTGCCAGCACCATGCCGCTGGCCGAGCTGCCCGAGCATCTGCACGAATACGACGCGGTGATCAGCTGCACCGCGTCCACCCTGCCCATCATCGGCCTGGGCGCGGTCGAGCGGGCGCTGAAGAAGCGCAAGCACCGCCCCATCTTCATGGTCGACCTGGCCGTGCCGCGCGACATCGAATCCGAGGTCAAGGACCTGCGCGACGTCTACCTCTACACCGTGGACGACCTGGCCAGCGTGGTGCGCACCGGCCAGGCCCAGCGCCAGGCGGCGGTGGAGCAGGCCGAGGTCATCATCGACCACGGCGTGCAGAGCTTCCTGCACTGGCTGGAGCAGCGCAACCCGCAGGGCGGGACGGTGTCGCTCATCCAGCAGCTCAACCAGCAGACCGATGCCTGGCGGGCGCAGGAAATCGCCCGCGCCAAAAAACTGCTGGCCAAGGGCGAGGACGTGGATGCCGTGCTCGAAGCCCTCTCGCGCGGCCTGACGCAAAAGATGCTGCACGGCAGCATGACTGCCCTGCGCCAGGGCAGCGATGCCGAGCGCGAGCAGGCCGCAGCCACCGTGCAGCGCCTGTTCCTGCGCGGGCGCGGCCACCAGCGTTAGCGCTGCTGCTGCACTATGCTTATCGGAGCTGCTGCCGCGCGTCGTACTTGATTTTCAAAGATAAATCATTCTGAAATCCTTGCATAACAAGCGCTGGCAGCTATTCATTCAATAGTTTCAGGCTTTCATCATGCAAGACTTTCTGCGCCACCAGCTGGAGCGCTACACCCAGCGCCTGGAGGAGCTGGACTTCCTCCTCTCCCGCGAAGACATCATGGGCGACATGCAGCAATACCGCCGCATCTCGCGCGAGCACGCCGAGGTCACGCAGATCGCGGGCCGCTACGCCCGCTACCGCCAGTGCGAAGCCGACCAGGCCACCGCGCAGGAGCTGCTGGCCGACCCCGACATGGCGGACATGGCCCAGGAAGAAATCGCCAGCGCCGCGCAGGAACTGGAACAGCTGGAGGGCGAACTGCAACGCCTGCTGCTGCCCAAGGATCCGGATGACGAGCGCAACGCCTTCATGGAAATCCGCGCCGGCACCGGCGGCGACGAATCGGCCCTGTTCGCCGGCGACCTCACGCGCATGTACACCCGCTACGCCGCCAACCAGGGCTGGCGCGTGGAAATCATGAGCGCCAATGAAAGCGAAATCGGCGGCTACAAGGAAGTGGTGCTGCGCATCGAGGGCGAGAACGTCTATGGCCGCCTGCGCTTTGAATCCGGCGGCCACCGCGTGCAGCGCGTGCCCGCCACCGAAACCCAGGGCCGCATCCACACCAGCGCCTGCACCGTCGCTGTCATGCCCGAGCCGGACGAAACCCAGGCCATCACCCTGAACCCGGCCGACCTGCGCATCGACACCTTTCGCGCCAGCGGCGCGGGCGGCCAGCACATCAACAAAACCGATTCCGCCGTCCGCGTCGTCCACCTGCCCACCGGCATCGTGGCCGAATGCCAGGACGGGCGCAGCCAGCACAGCAACAAGGCCAAGGCCCTGCAAGTGCTGCAAGCCCGCATCCAGGAAAAAGAGCGCAAGGAGCGCGAGGCCAAGGAGGCCGCCCTGCGCAAGGGCCTGATCGGCAGCGGCGACCGCAGCGACCGCATCCGCACCTACAACTACCCGCAGGGGCGGCTGACCGACCACCGCATCAACCTCACCCTGTATAAACTGCTGGCCATCATGGAAGGCGACCTGGACGAAGTGCTCGATGCCCTGCAAGCCGCACGCGAGGCCGAGCTGCTGGAAGAGCTGGCGATCAATGGTTGAGGGGGGGCATCGGTATTGGTGTTGTGCCATTTTTGACTAAAATGACTGCCAAATGGCTTTCCAAGAGGTTCTCATGGCCCCTGCTACCGCTCCTGCATCGCTCACATCCGCCAGCGCTTTGCTGGGCGGCGAGGCCCTGCTGCCCACCCGACCCCAAGGCTTGCGTGACTGGATCGCCGTGGTGCGCCAAGGCTTGCCTGCCGCGTGCGTGGACGCCGTGGTGCGCCTGACGCGCATCACCCAAAGCGAGCTGGCCCAGGCTCTGGCGATTCCTGAACGCACCCTGGCCCGGCGCAAGCGCGAAGGCGTACTCTCGCCGGAAGAGTCGGCCAAATTCGTGCGTCTGGCCCGTGTCGTGGCGCGGGCCACGGCGGTGTTCGAGGACGACAACGCAGCGCTCTCCTGGCTGCAAAGCCCCAATGCCGCGCTGGGCGGCGTCCCCCCGCTGTCGCTGCTGGACACCGACCTGGGAGCCGATAGCGTGCTCGACACCCTGGGCCGGATCGAGCATGGAGTGTTTGCCTGATGCCCTCCGTCTGGCGCATCACCACAGCTCGCTTTACCGCCAGCGCGTTTACCGGGGAAGGGGCCAGGCGCTACGGCGGGCGTTGGAATCCCCAGGGCTGGGAAGTGGTTTACACCGCCCAATCCCCCGCCCTGGCCCTGCTGGAACTGCTGGTGCAGGACGACCCTTTGCGGGCCAACTACGTGCTGCTGCCTGCTGTCGTGCCCGATGACGTGGCCTGCACCGTTCTCTCCCC
This sequence comes from uncultured Comamonas sp., assembly GCA_902175065.1. Lineage (GTDB taxonomy): Bacteria > Pseudomonadota > Gammaproteobacteria > Burkholderiales > Burkholderiaceae_C > Comamonas. The sequence continues at coordinate 14,145 of CABIIJ010000012.1, forward strand.
TGCCGACCTGCCCGCCGATTGGCGCACGCTCGACCAGCGTCCCGCCCTGCAAATCATGGGCCAGCAGTGGCTGCAACAGGGCCGTAGCGCCGTCTTGCAGGTGCCCAGTGCAGTGCTGCCCGCAGAATGCAACTTTCTCCTCAATCCTCGCCACCCCGACTTTGCCCGTATCGCCGTAGGTTCGGCCCAGTCCCTGGCAATGGACACTCGCCTGCTGCGCAATCTGATGGATGGCGCCCCTGCCCTGCGAAAGCCCTATGACGACCATTGAACTACCCACCTACGACCAGTTTATTGAACCCATCCTGCGTGTCTTGGCCCGGCACCCTGCGGGGATGCGGGCGGCAGAAGTGCATGAAGCCGCCGCAGAGGCTTTGCAATTGAGTGCCGCGCAGCGTCAGCAGCTTCTGAGCAGCGGCCAACTGGTGTTCAAAAACCGCGCCGGGTGGGCGCATGACCGTTTGAAGCGCACCGGGCTTTCCGCCGCGCCCAAACGGGGGCTGTGGCAGCTGACCGAGGCCGGTCTGGCGTATGCCGCCCAGCACGGTGCGCCGCTGCCGGAGCAGGAAGTGCAGCGCATTGCGACCAGTTTCCATCGTCCCCTGGGAGGTCATGCCGCTAGTGCCCAGGAAGCCTCCGAGGCCGATACGCTATTGGCAACCGCCAGCCCTGACGATCAACTGGAGCAAGCGCTCACGGCGCTGCGCACCTCGACGGCGGCCGAGCTGCTGGAGAGTTTGCTGCGCGTCTCGCCTCATCGTTTCGAAGTCATTGTTCTGGACGTGCTGCACGGCCTGGGTTACGGCATCAGCCGCGACGACTTGCAGCGCGTGGGCGGCAGCGGCGATGGTGGTATCGATGGCGTGATCTCGCTGGACAAGCTGGGATTGGAGAAGGTCTACGTGCAGGCCAAGCGCTGGCAAAGCACGGTGGGGCGTCCTGAGCTGCAAGCCTTTTATGGCGCTTTGGCGGGGCAGAAGGCCAAGCGCGGGGTATTCATCACCACCTCTGGCTTCACCAATCAGGCGCTGGAGTTCGCCAGATCGGTGGAAGGCATTGTGCTGATCGACGGCACGCGCCTGGTGCATTTGATGATGGATACCGAGGTGGGCGTCACCTCCCGTATCCTGAAAGTGCCTGCGCTGGATACCGATTATTTCGAGTAAGCATGTCGTCTTCCTCTGCTCCTTCCCAGTCCCATTCCGTGATCACCCTCGCCCAGGCGCTGCGCCAGGCCCGGCAGGCCGGGCTGGAGCGCATCGACGCGCAACTGCTGCTGCTGCACCTGCTGGGGCAAAGCAGCCGCGCCTGGCTGCTGGCGCATGACGATCAGGCGCTCACGCCCGAACAGGCGCAGCGCTATGCGGCCCTGTGCGCCCAGCGGCTGGACGCCGTGCCGGTGGCCTACCTGACCGGCTGCAAGGAATTTTTCGGCTTGCGCCTGCAAGTGGACAACCGCGTGCTCGACCCCCGGCCCGATACCGAAACCCTGGTGGAATGGGCGCTGGCGCTGCTGCCCGCCGCCGCACCCTGCCGCGTGGCCGATCTGGGCACCGGCAGCGGGGCCATCGCGCTGGCCCTGCAAAGCCAGCGTCCGCAGGCTGCCGTCACTGCCGTGGATGTCAGCCCGGATGCGCTGGCAGTGGCTCGCGCCAATGCCGAGCGGCTGCAATTGCCGGTGCGGTTTCGGCCATCGTCCTGGCTGGAGGATGTGCCGGAGGTGTTCGACCTCATCGTCAGCAATCCGCCCTATATCCGCGAGGACGATCCGCACATGCCCGCCCTGCGCCATGAGCCGCGCCAGGCGCTGACCAGCGGGGCGGACGGGCTGGCGGACATCCGTGCCATCGCCGCCCAGGCCCCTGCGCACCTGCAACCCGGCGGCTGGCTGCTGCTGGAGCATGGCTGGGACCAGGCCGAGGCGGTGCAGGCCATCCTGCGCGAGGCGGGTTTTCAGGACGTGGCCAGCCGTCGGGACTTGGCCGGGCAGTGGCGCTGCACGGGCGGGCAGTGGCGGGACGCTGCTGCTTCCAACCCTGCAACGCCTACGTGCTCCCGGACAGTGAAATAATCCCCGGTTGCTGCGCCTTTGGAGCGCATCGTCTTTTTAGCCCTGGAGTTATCTGCATGAGCGACGTTCAACAACGTATCGACCAATTGGTCAAATCCAACGACATCCTGCTGTTCATGAAGGGCAGCGCCAGTTTCCCGATGTGCGGCTTTTCTGGCCGTGCGGTGCAGATCCTGAAAGCCTGCGGCGTGGAAGCCGACAAGATCGCCACCGTGAACGTGCTGGACGATGCCGAAATCCGCCAGGGCATCAAGGACTACAGCCAGTGGCCCACCATCCCGCAGCTCTACGTCAAGGGCGAATTTGTCGGCGGCTCGGACATCATGATGGAGATGTACGAATCGGGCGAACTGCAGAAAGTGCTGGCCGCCTGAAATGAGCCACCGCAGCAGTCCGGCCCTACCCGCTAGGGAAGGTCTGCACGAATCGAGCGGTAAGCCTGCGCTGCGGGCGGCGCAGCGATTCGTGCAGAGCATCCCTAGGGATGAAAGGCTTCTACGGATATGATGAAAACCGCCCTGCCAGGGCGGTTTTTTCGTTTTTGGTCGCGTGGCAGCGACGCAAAAAAATTGTCACGCCCACATGCGCAGGAGGCATGTATTCCGGTGAGATTGGGCCATCGCCGCGCCACCCCACTTTCTTATGACTTTGACACAAAGCCTTATCACCATTGCTTTTCTGATCGCCACCAGTGCGTTTTTCTCGATGGCGGAAATTGCCTTGGCCGCTTCGCGGCGGCTGCGCCTGCGGCAGATGCTGGAGGAAGGCGACGGGCGGGCAGAAGGGGTGATGCACGTGCAAAGCCAGCCGGGAGAGTATTTCACCGTGACCCAGATCGGCCTGAATGCCGTGGCCATTCTGGGCGGTGTGGTGGGGGAGGGGGCGCTGTCGCCCTATCTGACCGAGATGGCGGCGCTGTGGCTGGGGCCGCGGCAGGCGCAAACGGTGGGCTTTTTGCTTTCGTTCGCCACGGTGACGGCGCTGTTCATCCTGTTTGCCGATCTGCTGCCCAAGCGCGTGAGCATGGCCGAACCGGAAGCCCTGGCCGTGCGCCTGCTGCGCCCCATGCTGTGGTGCATGGTCGTTTTGAAGCCCCTGGTGTGGCTGTTCAACCTGCTGGCCAATACGGTGGTGCGGATTTTCCGCCTGCCCGCCGTGCGCGATGAGCGCATCACCAGCGACGACATCCTGGCGATTACCGAGGACGGCACCCGCGCCGGGGTGCTGGCGCTGCGCGAGCAGCAGGTCATCGCCAACGTGATGGACATGAACTCGCGCACCGTGCCCTCGGCCATGACGCAGCGCGACCGCATTGCCTACTTTCTGCGCGACGACCCCGACCACATCATCCGCGCCCGCATTGCCGAGGAGCCGTATTCCACCTACCCGGTGTGCGATGGCGACATCGACCACGTCATCGGCTATGTGGACGCCAAGGATCTGTTCCAGCGCGTGCTGAACAACCAGCCGCTGTCGCTCAAGGACGGCAGCCTGATTCGCCGCGTGCTGATCGTGCCGGACAAGCTCACCCTGGCCGAAGTGCTCGACCAGTTCCAGCAGGTGCGCGAGGACTTTGCCGTCATCCTGAACGAATACAGCCTGGTGGTGGGTGTGGTCACGCTGAACGACGTGATGAGCACCGTGATGGGCGATCTGGTCAGCCCCGATGCCGACGAGGAGCAGATCGTGCGCCGCGATGAAAACTCCTGGCTCATCGACGGCATCACCCCCATCGACGACGTGCTGCACGCCCTGCAACTGGACGAGCTGCCGCACGACGAGGAATACGCCACCCTGGCCGGCTTTTTGATGGTCATGCTGCGCCGCGTGCCCCGGCGCACCGACAGCGTGGACTGGGGCGGCTACAAGTTCGAGGTGATCGACGTGGACAGCTACCGCATCGACCAAGTGCTGGTCACGCGGCTGGCCAGCGAGCCACTCTCCCCACCCGCCCCCGCACAGCCCGTTGCCGACGGCCCTGCCGCGTCAGCCTGAGCGCAGCGGCGCGGGAAGACACCGTCGGGGACGGTTACTGGAGCTTCCACGCCAGCGCTTCCCCCGCAGCCAGCGGTTTGAGTTCTGCCCCTTCGCCAAAGGCAAAGCTGTCGGGCGGCGTCCAGCTTTCTTTCACCAGGGTGACGGTGCCGGTGTTGCGCGGCAGGCCGTAGAAGTCGGGGCCGTGGAAGCTGGCGAAGCCCTCCAGCTTGTCCAGCGCGTTCGCGGCGTCGAAGGCGGCGGCGTATAGCTCCAGCGCGGCGTGGGCGCTGTAGCAGCCGGCGCAGCCAGTGGCGTGTTCCTTCAGGTGGGCGGCGTGGGGGGCGCTGTCGGTTCCCAGGAAGAATTTGCGGTTGCCGCTGGTGGCGGCCTGCACCAGCGCCTGGCGGTGTTCTTCGCGCTTGAGCACGGGCAGGCAGTAGTAGTGCGGGCGGATGCCGCCGGTGAAGATGGCGTTGCGGTTGTAGAGCAAATGCTGCGGCGTGATGGTGGCGGCGACGAAAGCGTCGGCCTCGGTCACGTACCGGGCGGCTTCTTGGGTGGTGATGTGCTCGAAGACGATTTTCAGTTCCGGGAAGTCGCGGCGCAGGGGGATGAGCTGCTGGTCGATGAAGGCCGCTTCGCGGTCGAACAGGTCGATGGCGCTGCTGGTGACTTCGCCGTGGACGAGTAGCAGCAGGCCTTCGCGCTGCATGGCTTCGAGAACGGGGTAGATCTTGCGCAGGTCGGTGACGCCGAAGTCGCTGTTCGTCGTCGCACCGGCGGGGTAGAGCTTGCAGGCGACGATGCCGGCGGCTTTGGCGCAGGCGATTTCCTCGGGGGCGAGGTTGTCGGTCAGGTACAGCGTCATCAGCGGCTCGAACGGTATGCCTGCGGGCACGGCGGCCAGGATGCGTTCCTTGTAGGCCAGCGCCTGCGCGGTGGTGGTCACCGGCGGCTTGAGGTTGGGCATGATGATGGCGCGGGCGAACTGCGCGGCGGTGTGGGGCACGACGGCGTGCATGGCGGCGCCATCGCGCACGTGCAGGTGCCAGTCGTCGGGGCGGGTGAGGGTCAGGGTGGTGGTGCTGGTCATGGCGGGGATTATCGCGGGGCCGGCCCGCGTGTGTGCCCTGCCGGCCTTGCGTATGCGCCCTATCCGCCCTGTGTCCTATCCGCCTTCGGCCCCTTCGACCAGGAACTGCACCTTGCGCTCGCCCTTCCATTCGTTGATGTCCAGGCGGAAGGCCAGATGCGCCCAGGCGTCCAGCGGCTCGGTGCGGCCAAACCAGATGCCGTCCACCACGTCGCCCTGGTGGCGCAGTTGCAGTTTCAGGTGCTTGTCGCCGACCAGCCGTTGCGAGACGATTTCCACGTCCTCGCTGAACGTGGGCGGCTCGAAGCCCTGGCCCCAGACTTGCAGGTTGAGCTGCTCGACGATTTGCGACTGGCGGAACTGCGGCGGCAGCGGCCCGTCGGTGTGCAGGCAGCGGGTGAGCGTTTGCGGACTGAGCAGCTCCTGCGCCACGGCGGCGAAGGCGTTGCTGAAGCGCTCGAAGTTTTCCGCCGCAATGGTGCAGCCCGCCGCCATGGCGTGGCCGCCGAAGCGCAGCAGCACGTCCGGGTGGCGCTTGGCGACCAGGTCCAGCGCATCGCGCAGGTGAAAGCCGGGGATGGAGCGGCCCGAGCCTTTGAGTTCATGCCCCTTGCCCTCGGCCTGGCTGGCGGCAAAGACGAAGGTGGGGCGGTGCAGCCGGTCCTTGATGCGCGAGGCGACGATGCCGACCACGCCTTCGTGAAATTCCGGGTCGAACACGCTGATGGCCGCCGGGGCCGCGCCTTCGTTCTGGCACAGCGCCTCGGCCAGGGCGAAGGCTTGCTGGCGCATGTCGCCTTCCATGCTCTGGCGCTGGCGGTTGATGCGGTCCAGTGCCTGGGCCAGCTCCAGCGCCTTGGCGAAGTCGTCGGTCAGCAGGCATTCGATGCCGATGGTCATGTCCGCCAGACGGCCCGCCGCGTTGATGCGCGGCCCCAGGGCAAAGCCGAAGTCCTGCGTGCCGGCCTGCTGCCAGGTTTTGCCCGCGGCCTGGTACAGCGCCAGCATCCCGGCGGGCATGTGGCCTTTGCGGATGCGCAGCAGCCCCTGGTCGACCAGGCGGCGGTTGTTCGTGTCCAGCCGCACCACGTCGGCCACCGTGCCCAGGGCGACCAGCGGCAGCAGGGTGTCCAGCTTGGGCTGGGGGGCGGCGGCGTAGGCCCCGCGTTCGCGCAGCAGCGCCCGCAGTTGCAGCAGTACGTAGAACATCACGCCCACGCCCGCCAGGCTTTTGCTGGCAAAGCTGCAACCGGGCTGGTTGGGGTTGACCATGGCCTCCGGCCCTGGCAATTCGGCGCCGGGCAGGTGGTGGTCGGTCACCAGCACCTGCAGGCCCAGGTGCTGCGCCTCGCGCACGCCGGTGACGCTGCCGATGCCGTTGTCGACGGTGACCAGCAGGTCGTAACCCTGCGCGGCCACGCGCTGGGCGATGGCGGGGGACAGGCCGTAGCCGTCCTGCACCCGGTCGGGCACTTCGTAGCTGACGTGCCGCGCCCCCAACATGCGCAGGCCGCGCACGGCCACGGCGCAGGCGGTGGCGCCGTCGCAGTCGTAATCGGCCACGACGCAGATGCGCTTTTGCGCGGCAATGGCCTCGGCCAGCAGCCGGGCGGCGGCGTCGATGCCTTTCAGGCCGCCGGGCGGCAGCAGGTGCTGCAGGCCGGTGTCCAGCTCCTGCGGCGATTGCACGCCCCGCGCTGCAAACAGCCGCGCCAGCAGCGGCGCAACGCCGTTCTGTACCAGCGCATCGACCTGGGCCTGGGAAATTTCCCGTTCAATGATTTTCATAGCTGGTTGCGCAGGTTGTTAAAGGTTTTCTTATTGAAAAGACCTTGAAATCTTTGCAGGAGTGCGGAACGTGCTCTCTTGAGGTGCAACGCCTGGGCTTCGCCGCACAGCACCAGCGTGGCCTGGCCGCCTGCCTGCACGTGGGCCAGCAGGCGGGCGATCGGCCCGGCTTCGGCCTGCTGCCACGCCGCCTGCCACGCGGCCCAGTCCTGGCGCAAGGCGCTCTGGCGCAGGCTGTCGACGAAGGTGATGCGGGCGGGCGCGGCCTGTGTCCGCTCCAGCAGTCCGGCCCCGTGCAGCCAGAAGCCGTTGACGGGCGGCAGCCCCCGCGCCTCCCGGGCATCGTTGAAGGGGTGGTTGTAGAGCAGCATCTGCGCCTCGCTGTGCAGGCGCTGGAAGGGCTGGGTCTGCGGCAGCCACGGGCTGGCATCGCGCAGCAGCACGCGGTCGAGCGAGGCGGTAGCCAGCCCTGCCAGCGGTGCGCCGCTGACGCGCCACAGCAGGGGGGTGAGCACCTCCAGCGCCAGCCCGTCCTCGGCCCACCAGGGGGCCAGGATGGCGCACAGCGCCTGCGCATCGGCCAGCGTCCAGTGCAGTTGCGCCGGGTCGTCCAGCCGCACCTGGTCGGCCCCGGCGTGCAGGTGGCAGGGCGTCAGCCACGCATGGGGCACGCTGGCCGCTGCGCCCAGCGCCGCCCAGGCGGGGGCCTGGGGGTTCAACCCCAGCATTTGCGCCACCGCCCGTTCGTGCGGGGGGATGGGGAAGTCGTACTCCGCGCCGTCGCGGCGGTCTTCGGCCAGCAGCGCCAGCAGCGCATCGAGCCGGGGCGTGGCCACCGCCGGGGCGCCGTCCACGGCGGCGTAGGGCAGGATGAGGTGGGGTGCGGCACGGCCCGGGGCATCGCCGTCGGGCAGCACGAAAGGCAAAGGCAAGTCGGCAGGCATGGGGGGTGATTGTCGTCAAACTGGCGTGGCGCTGCCGGAGGGATGGGCGAAGGGCACAAAGGGGCGATGAGCGCCTTGCGGCACCGCTTCGTGTTGAGATCGCAAACAGGTTCTTATGGCGGGGCCAGCACCACGCGGTTGCGTCCATTGTGCTTGGCAGCGTACAGCGCCTTGTCGGCGCGTGCGATGGCGGCATCCGCGCCCTCGGCGGCATCGGTCACGGCAACGCCGATGGAGATGGTCACGGGCAGCGCGGTATCCGGCAACTGCACGGGGTGGTGCGCGATGGCGGCCCGCAGCCGCTCGGCCAGCTCCAGCGCCGTCGGCTCCGAAACTCCGGGCAGCAGCACCATGAACTCCTCGCCGCCCACACGCGCCACGGTGTCGCCATCGCGCACGCCGTGGCGCAGGCGGGGGGCGATCTCGCGCAGTACCGCATCGCCTGCGGGGTGGCCGTGGCGGTCGTTCACCTGCTTGAAGAAGTCCACGTCCAACGTGTCGATGGAAGGCGGGGCGTTGTGCATGGACGGGGGAAGGCTGTGCACACACCTCGCCAGGCCGGCAGGGCTGCCGGTGCCACGGACTGGTGCCACAATGCGCCCGCTATGCAAATACCTTTTGAAATCGCCCTGGGCTGGCGCTACACGCGGGCGGGGCGGGCCATGCGGCGCAATGGCTTTATCTCGTTCATCTCGGGCGCGTCGATGCTGGGCATTGCGCTGGGGGTGGCAGCGCTGATCATCGTCCTGAGCGTGATGAACGGCTTCCAGAAAGAGGTGCGTGACCGCATGTTGAGCGTCGTCTCGCACATCGAGATTTTTGCCCCCAACGGCCAGCCCATGCAGGATGTGGCCGCCGCCATGGCACAGGCCAAGCAGCACCCGGAAGTGGTCGGCGCTGCACCCTTTGTGGCCGCCCAGGCGCTGCTGGCACGCGGTGACGACATGAAGGGCGTGCTGGTGCGCGGCATTGACCCAGCCCACGAGGGCGAGGTGACCGATCTGGCCGCCACCAACAGCGCCGTGCTGCAGCGCCTGCAGCCAGGCAGCTTTGCCATTGTGCTGGGCGTGGAGCTGGCGAAAAACCTGGGCGTGGCCGAGGGCGATACCGTCACCCTGATCGCCCCCAGCGGCCAGGTCACCCCGGCAGGGGTGGTGCCACGCATGAAGCAGATGCAGGTAGCCGGGCTGTTCGATTCGGGCCATTACGAGTACGACGCCAACATGGCCATGCTGCACTACCAGGACGCGCAAAGAATCTTCCGCCTGGAAGGCCCGACCGGCGTGCGCCTGAAACTCCGGGACCTGCACCAGGCCCCGCGCGTGGCCCAGGAGCTGGCCGGGCAGTTGCAGGAATTCCTGTACCTGCGCGACTGGACGCAGCAGAACAAAACCTGGTTCGCCGCCGTGCAGGTGGAAAAACGCATGATGTTCATCATCCTCACCCTGATCGTCGCGGTGGCCGCGTTCAACCTGGTGTCCACCCTGGTGATGACGGTGCAGGACAAGCGCTCGGACATCGCCATCCTGCGCACCCTGGGCGCCTCGCCCGCGTCCATCATGGGCATCTTTGTCGTGCAGGGGGCCATGGTCGGCGTGCTGGGCACGCTGGCCGGGCTGGCGCTGGGGCTGCTGGTGGCGTGCAATATCGACGTCATCGTCCCGGCCATCGAGCAGGCGCTGGGCGCCAGCTTCCTGCCCAAGGACATCTACATCATCAGCCGTATGCCCAGCGAACCGCTGGCCAGCGACATCGTGCCGATTGCGGTGATTGCCCTGCTGCTGGCCTTCGTTGCCACCCTTTACCCCAGCTGGCGGGCCAGCCGCGTCAATCCGGCGGAGGCATTGCGCTATGAATAACGTGACGAACAAGGTCGTTCTGCAAGCCCTGGACCTGTCCAAACGGTTTGACGACGGTGCAGTGCAAGTGCAGGTACTGCAAGGCGTGGACATCCAGGTCCATGCGGGCGAGACGCTGGCCATCATCGGCGCCAGCGGCTCGGGCAAAAGCACGCTGCTGCACCTGCTGGGCGGCCTGGACGCGCCCAGCGCGGGCCAGGTCGTGCAACTGGGGCGCGACCTGCACGGCATGAACCCGCGCGAACAGGGCCAGTGGCGCAACCGGCACCTGGGCTTCGTCTACCAGTTCCACCACCTGCTGCCGGAATTCACCGCGCAGGAAAACGTCGCCATGCCCCTGCTCATCCGCCGCATGGAGCGCCCGCAGGCGCTGGCCCAGGCCGACGCCATCCTGGCCGCCGTCGGGCTGGCCGAGCGCACGGCGCACAAGCCGGCCCAGCTCTCCGGCGGCGAGCGCCAGCGCGTCGCCATCGCCCGCGCCCTGGTCACGCAGCCCGCCTGCGTGCTGGCGGACGAACCCACCGGCAACCTCGACCGCAGCACCGCCGACAACGTCTTTGCCCTGATGCTGGAGCTGGCCCGCGCCCGTGGCACGGCCTTTGTCCTCGTCACCCACGACGAAACCCTGGCCGCGCGGTGCGACCGGCAATTGCGCCTGGTGCGCGGGCAACTGGTGTGAGCATGGGCGCGAGCCTCGGTACAAACATTTCCAGCGTTTCAAACATTTCAAATGTTTGGCAGCCCATCGACCACTGCGCCGACCTGCAAACCCGCTTGCAGCAGGCGCAGGCCGCCCTGGTGCTGTGGGGCGGGGCGCATTGCGGCGTCTGCCAGGCACTTAAGCCGCGCCTGGCCGACATGGCGGCTCGGCATTTCCCGCACCTGCCCCTGCTCTATGTGGACTGCCAGGCCACCCCCGCCGCCTGCGCCCAATACGGCGTGTTCACCCTGCCGGTGCTGCGCCTGTACGTGAACGGGCACAGTGCCCTGGACTACGCCCGCGCCTTTGGCGTGGCCCAGGTGCAGCAGGAGGTGACAGCCTTGCTGGCACGGCTGGCGGCGCTGGATGATTGAAAAGTGAGCTGCTGGCGCTGGTATCGGCTGGATTTCAATATAAAAACTCTATGAAATCGTTTTTCAATCAGCGCAAGAAGCTCCTGAATCGATAGTTTTTACCCTGGTTTGTGCCGCAGGTGCTGGCTTGCCCAGCCGGATCAGCTCATTGGAAAAGCACAGCCCCGCAATGATGAACGCCGCCCCGGCGTACAGGCTGTTGCGCGGCACCTCGTTCAGCGCCACGAAGGCCAGCAGCGCGGCAAACAGCGGCTCGGTCAGCTCCAGCGCCTGCACCTGGGAGGGCTTCAGGTATTCGATCGCCTTGGTGGTGCAGAAAAAGCCCAGGATGGTCGGCAGCGCGGCCAGGGCCAGCAGTGCCCCCACCGTCAGCCACGACACGGTGCCCACCTGAAAGCCGTCGGCCGCAGCGGGCATCAGCAGGTACAGGCTGCCGAAAAACAGCAACTGCCGCGTCAGGTGCAGCCCGCCCGAGACGCCCATGCGCTTCATCGCCACCGAGAATGCGCCATAGCCACCGCCCGCCATCGCCGCCAGCGCCGCGCCTTGCAGGGTGAAGCCCTGGCGCAGATCGGTCCCGAAAATCACCACGATGCCCGCAATCGCCAGCGCCGCGCCCACGGTGGCGTTGGCGGTAATGGCTTCCTGCAAAAACACCCGCCCCAGCACGATGGCGGAGACAGCCGCGCTGGCCATCAGCACCACCACCACACCGGCGGCGGCGTAATGCCGGTAGGCCGCCGTTTCAAAGTGGAACAGCACAAAAATCCCCAGAAACGCGCAGATCGCCGCCTGCCACCAGCGGGCCTGGGACGCTGGCCGCTGCCGCAGGAACAGCAACAGCGCCGAGAGCAGCAGGCAGCCCAGCACCGTCTTGACCAGGGCCACGCTGCTGGCGGGAAATCCGTTGTGCATCAATATCTTGCTCAGAACGCCGATGGTGGCATTCAGTGCTGCGGCGCAGAGGGCGAAGAGGACGCCTTTGGTGAAGTGGGCTGGCATGGCGGGGCAGAATTCCTGGGTGGGCTACGCTGGTTTTGGCAGGCCGGCATTGTGCCGTCTGCGCCGCCCCTGGATGGAACCCCGGCGCCTGCTGGTATTCATAGTTCTATGCCTTCCTCCTGGATCGACACCCACTGCCACCTGGACGCCCCGGCGTTCGCCGCCGACCGCCTTGCCGTGCGTGCCGCAGCGCGGGCGGCGGGGGTGGGGCATTGCGTGCTGGTGGCGGTGCAGCGGGGGAACTGGCAGGCGGTGCGCGATCTGGCGCACGCCACGGGGGACAGCTACGCACTGGGCATTCACCCGCTCTTTACCCCGCAGGCGCAGGAGGCGGACATCGCCGCGCTGCGGGCCATGCTGGTGCAGTGGCAGGATGACCCGCACCTGGTGGCGGTGGGGGAGATCGGGCTGGATTTTTTCGTCCCGGCCCTGGTCACGCCGCAGGCGCGGGCGCGGCAGCAGTGGTTTTATGCGCAGCAGGTGCAGCTGGCGCGGGACCTGGGCCTGCCGGTGATCGTCCATGTGCGCCAGAGCAGCGATGCGCTGCTGAAAGTCCTGCGGGCCACGCCGGTGCCGGGCGGCATTGCCCACGCCTTCAATGGCAGCAGGCAGCAGGCGCAGGCCTTCATCCAGCTGGGTTTCAAGCTGGGTTTTGGCGGGGCGATGACGTTCGAGCGGGCGCTGAAACTGCGTGATCTGGCCCGGCACTTGCCGCTGGACGGCATCGTGCTGGAAACCGATGCGCCGGACATGCCGCCGCAGTGGCTGTACCGCACGGCGGCAGAGCGCCTGGCGGGCCAGCCCCAGGGGCGCAATACCAGTGCCGAGCTGCCGCGCATCGCCCAGGTGCTGGCCGACCTGCGCGGCATCAGTGCGTCAGCCCTGGCCCAGGCCACCGGCACCAATGCGCGGCAGGTGCTGCGGGGTCTGCCGGCGTGGGGCGAATGAAAAGATTTTTGCAATCGGCGGGGGAACAAAACAGCATCCTCGTTTTCTGATTACCCTCATGCGATTCGATACGAAAGGATGCACACCATGCGCTCTTGGCATTTCAAACCTTTGCACGCCGCTGTTCTGTCGGCCGTCCTGCTCGGCGGGGCGGTGGCCGTCGGGGGGCATGTGCCGCTAGGCAGCGCCCAGGCACAGAGCAACCCGGTGCTGGTGCAGGGGCTGCCGGATTTCAGTCCGTTGGTGGATGCGGTGGGGCCGTCGGTGGTGAACATCCGCACCATGGAAAAGGTCAGCAGCAGCGGCGCCGGTGCGGATTTCCCCGGCTTTCCCGGCATGGACCCGGACATGCTGGAGTTCTTCCGCCGTTTCGGCCTGCCGGTGCCCGGCCTGCCGCGCCAGCAGCGCCCCGGCCCGCAGGGCGATGAGGGAGAAGACCAGCCCAGCGGCGTCGGCTCGGGTTTCATCCTGAGCGCCGACGGTTTCATCATGACGAATGCCCACGTGGTCGATGGCGCCAGCGAGGTCATCGTCACCCTGCCGGACAAGCGCGAATTCAAGGCCAAGCTCATCGGTGCGGACAAACGCACCGACGTGGCCGTGGTCAAGATCGACGCCAAGGGCCTGCCCGCTGTGAAGATCGGCGATGTGAACCGCCTGAAAGTGGGCGAATGGGTGATGGCCATTGGCTCGCCCTTCGGGCTGGAGAACACCGTCACCGCCGGCATCGTCAGCGCCAAGCAGCGCGATACGGGCGACTACCTGCCCTTCATCCAGACCGACGTGGCGATCAACCCCGGCAACTCCGGCGGGCCGCTGATCAACATGCGCGGCGAGGTGGTGGGCATCAACAGCCAGATCTATTCGCGCTCGGGCGGCTTCATGGGCATCAGCTTCGCCATTCCGATGGACGAGGCCATCCGCGTCAGCGACCAGCTGCGGGCCACGGGCAAAGTCTCGCGCGGGCGCATCGGCGTGCAGATCGGGCCGGTGAACAAGGAGATTGCCGAATCCCTGGGCCTGGGCAGCAAAGCCTCCGGGGCCGTGGTGTCGGCGGTGGAGCCGGATTCGCCTGCCGCCAAGGCGGGGGTGCAGCCCGGCGACGTGATCACCCAGTTCAACGGCACGAAGATCGACAAGGTTTCCGACCTGCCGCGCCTGGTGGGCAATACCAAGCCGGGCAGCAAGGCGGCGCTCACCGTGTTCCGCCGGGGCAAGGAGCAGCAACTGAGCATCGTCGTGGCCGACGTGCCTGCCGATGAAACCCAGGTGGCCCAGGCCGCCGACAGCGGCCCCGCCGCCAATGCCAAGACCCTGGGCCTGCGCGTGACGGAATTGACGGCTGCGCAGAAGAAGGCCCTGGACGTCAGCGGCGGCGTGCGGGTGGCCGAGGCCACCGGCCCGGCAGCCCGTGCCGGGATGCGTGAAGGCGACGTCATCCTGGCCATTGCCAATACCGAAGTGGCCAGCGTGAAAGACTTCGAGGCGGCCCTGACCCGGGCCGACCAGCGCAAGCCCGTGAACGTGCTGGTGCGCCGCGACGAGTGGGCGCAGTACCTGCTGATCCGGCCGCAAAAGTAAGGCAACACGGGCCAGCGCACCGGCTTGGGTAAAATGCGCTGTTTTTTTGCAGGCTCCGCCAGCCTGCGCAAAGCCCCCTGGCCTGGCCCCGGGGGCCTTCCACCTCCCAGCCTGGGTCAGAGAACAAGGTGCGCTGCGCGGGCGCACCTTTTTTTATCCGGGCGCACTTTTGAAGTTGTTGATGAAGCACATCCGAAACTTTTCCATCATTGCGCATATTGACCACGGCAAATCGTCCCTGGCCGACCAGTTGATCAAGCGCTGCAAAGGCTTGGCCGAACGCGAGATGGAGGCCCGCGTGCTGGACTCCATGGACATCGAGAAAGAGCGTGGCATCACCATCAAGGCACAGACTGCCGCCCTGCAATACACCGCCCGCGACGGCCAGACTTACAACCTGAACCTGATCGACACCCCGGGCCACGTGGACTTTTCCTACGAGGTGAGCCGCTCGCTCTCGGCCTGCGAAGGCGCCTTGCTGGTGGTGGACGCCAGCCAGGGCGTGGAGGCGCAGACCGTCGCCAACTGCTACACGGCCCTCGATCTGGGCGTGGAAGTGATGGCCGTGCTCAACAAGATGGACTTGCCCCAGGCCGACCCGGACAACGCCAAGGCCGAGATCGAGGACGTGATCGGCATCGACGCCAGCGACGCCATCCCCTGCTCGGCCAAGACCGGCATGGGCATCGACGAGATTCTGGAAGCCGTGGTGGCCAAGGTGCCGCCCCCGGTGGGCGATGCCGACGGCCCGCCCCGCGCCATGATCATCGACAGCTGGTTCGACCCCTACGTGGGCGTGGTGATGCTGGTGCGCATGGTCGATGGCCAGATCAAAAAAGGCGAGCGCATCAAGATGATGGCCACCAATGCGGCCTATGAGGTCAACCAGCTGGGCGTGTTCACCCCCGCCAACCAGCCGCGCGAGGCGCTCAAGGCGGGCGAGGTGGGTTATGTGATCTGCGGCATCAAGGAATTGAAGGCGGCCAAGGTGGGCGACACCATCACGCTGGAGAAAAAGCTGCCCAACAACGCCGGCCCGGCCGCCGGGCCGTTGCCCGGCTTCAAGGAGGTCAAGCCCCAGGTGTTCGCCGGCCTGTACCCGACCGAAGCCAGCGAATACGACCAGTTGCGCGATGCGCTGGAAAAGCTCCAGCTCAACGATGCCTCGCTGCACTTCGAGCCGGAAGTCTCGCAGGCGCTGGGCTTCGGCTTTCGCTGCGGCTTCCTGGGCCTGCTGCACATGGAGATCGTGCAGGAGCGGCTGGAGCGTGAGTTCGACCAGGATCTCATCACCACCGCGCCCAGCGTGGTCTACAAGGTGGTCAAGGGCGACGGCGAAGTCATCGACGTGGAAAACCCTTCCAAGATGCCCGACCAGGGCCGCCTGCAGGAGGTGCAGGAGCCGATCGTCAAGGTCAGCCTGTTCATGCCGCAGGACTACGTCGGCCCGGTGATGACGCTGTGCAACCAGAAGCGCGGCATCCAGGTGAACATGCAGTACCACGGGCGGCAGGTGATGCTGACCTATGAAATGCCGCTGGGCGAGATCGTGCTGGACTTCTTCGACAAGCTCAAGTCCGTCTCGCGCGGCTATGCCTCGATGGACTACGAGTTCCTGGAGTACCGCACCTCCGACGTGGTGAAGGTGGACATCCTGCTCAACGGCGAGAAAGTGGACGCCCTGTCCATCATCGTGCACCGCAGCCAGGCCACCTACCGGGGTCGCGCCGTGGTGGCCAAGATGCGCGAAATCATCAGCCGCCAGATGTTCGACGTGGCGATCCAGGCAGCCATCGGCGCCAACATCATCGCCCGCGAAACTGTCAAGGCGCTGCGCAAGAACGTGCTGGCCAAGTGCTACGGCGGCGACATCACCCGCAAGCGCAAGCTGCTGGAAAAGCAAAAGGCCGGCAAGAAACGCATGAAGCAGATCGGCTCGGTCGAAGTACCGCAGGAGGCCTTCCTGGCCATCCTGCAAGTGGAGGAATGAACCCTATGAAAACCATGCCCGCCCTCACCGCCGTGGTGCTGGCCGCGTTCGTGGGCTATATCGGCGCCTGGTACACCGGGGCGATCGAGGGCAACTTTGCCCTGCTCATGTTCCTGGCGACCTTGGTCACCGGCCTGTACTGGCTGGCAGAGAAATTCCTGTTCCTGCCCCGGCGCAAGCGCGACGCCGAAAAATTGCAGCAGGAGGCGCAGGCGCGGCGCGAGCAGTTGCAGCGCCAGGGCATTGCCCAGCACGACGTGGACGTGAGCGAGGGCCAGCAGCGCATCCTGCGCCAGCCCTGGTGGCTGGACTGGACGGCGGGGCTGTTCCCGGTGCTGCTGGTGGTGTTCGTGCTGCGCTCGTTCCTGTTCGAGCCGTTCAAGATTCCCTCCGGCTCGATGATCCCCACGCTGCTTGTGGGCGACCTGATCCTGGTGAACAAATTCACCTACGGCGTGCGCCTGCCGGTCATCAACAAAAAGGTCACCGAAGGCCAGGCCGTGCAGCGTGGCGACGTGATCGTGTTCCGCTACCCGCCCCAGCCCAGCCTAGACTACATCAAGCGCGTGGTCGGCCTGCCCGGCGACAAGGTGGAATACCTGAACAAGCGCCTGCGCATCAACGGCCAGGACATCGCCGTCGCGCCGCTGCCGGACTTTTTCGACACCGACGCCATGCGCTACTTCCAGCAGTTCGAGGAAAACCTGGGCACGCAGCCGCATCGCCTGCTCAACACCCAGGGCGTGCCCGGCTTCATCCAGGGCGCTGCCGAGTTTGCCGGGCGTGACCAATGCGTCTACAGCGTCGAGGGCGTGACCTGCACCGTGCCGCAGGGCCAGTATTTCGTCATGGGCGACAACCGCGACAATTCGCTGGATTCGCGCTATTGGGGCTTCGTGCCGGACGAGAACCTGGTTGGGCGAGCCTTTTTCGTCTGGATGAATTTCGGTAACCTCAAGCGCATCGGCAGTTTCCAGTGAGCGCAGTTTCCACCCACCGAGGGAGTTTTCCTATGCAACGTAGCCTTCGTCGCCAGCGCGGCCTGTCCTTTGTTTCCGTCGTACTGATCGGTGCAGCGCTGGTGGCTGCGTTTGCCATCGGCGGCCAGTCGGTGCCCATCTTTGCCGAGCACATGGCGGTGCAGAAAGCCGCGCAGAAAGCGGCCAACGAGGCCACCAGCGTGGCCGAACTGCGGGCCGCGTTCGACCGCTCGGCCAGTATCGACGAGATCAAGGCCATCACCGGCATGGATCTGGAAATCGACAAGCAGGGCGAGCGCTTCACGGCCAGCTATGCCTACGAGCGGGAAATCTCCCTGGTCGGCCCGGCCTACCTGGTCTACCGCTTCCAGGGCAGTACCAAATAAACCGCCACGCCAACCACCACGCAATGCACGAAGCCCTGGATGCCTTGCAGCAGAAGCTGCGTTACCGCTTTGACGATGTGCGCCTGCTGCAGCGGGCGCTGACGCACCGCAGCTTCAGCAGCGACCACAACGAGCGCCTGGAATTTCTGGGCGATTCGGTGCTGGGGCTGGCCATCTCCAGCTGGCTGTACCGCAAGCTGGCCGATCTGACCGAGGGCGACCTGTCCCGCGCCCGCTCCAATCTGGTCAAGGAAGGCAGCCTGTACCAGCTGGCCCTGCAACTGGGCCTGCCC
This sequence comes from uncultured Comamonas sp., assembly GCA_902175065.1. Taxonomy (GTDB): domain Bacteria; phylum Pseudomonadota; class Gammaproteobacteria; order Burkholderiales; family Burkholderiaceae_C; genus Comamonas. The sequence goes on from CABIIJ010000012.1 coordinate 32,131, forward strand.
GAGCTGCTGCGCCTGGGCGAGGGCGAGGCCCGCTCCGGCGGCAAGCGCCGCCCCTCCATCCTGGCCGATGCGGTCGAAGCCCTGCTGGGCGCGGTGTACCTGGAGGCGGGCTTTGCCGCTGCCGAGCAGGTCGTCCACCAATTGTTCGACAAGGTGGACATCACCCCGCAGATGCAGGCCGTCGGCAAAGACCCGAAAACCGCCCTGCAGGAATGGCTGCAGGGCCGGCGCATGGCGTTGCCGCAATACAGCGTGGAAAAAATCAGCGGCGCAGCGCACAAACAAACCTTTACCGTGGCCTGCATGATTCCCGCCCTGCGCCTGGGTGCCAAGGGCCAGGGCCACAGCCGCCGCACCGGCGAACAGGCAGCGGCGGCGGCCATGTTGCAACTCTTGCAGGACAAACATCCCTCATGACCAATAAAAAAATAGCTTCTTCCACTGATAAATCCAAGGTTTCAGCACCAAAACAATCTAAAAACAAGGCTGGACAAGCGCAAGAAGCTCCTGTTTCCAAGAACTTCCCCGCCGTCACCCCGGCGGGCCAAAGCATGGCCGAGCTGGACGCCATGCTGGCTGCCGCCAAGTCCGGCGCCAGCGTGGCGCGGCTGCCCGGCGCTGCGGACGCCCCGGCCAATGCGGCGCAGGGGGCCGATGACACCGCCGCCGATGCCCCGCCCCCGCGCAGCTACGCGCCCGAGGAGCAGCGCTGCGGCCTGATCGCCATCGTCGGCAAGCCCAACGTGGGCAAGTCCACGCTGATGAACGCGCTGGTGGGGCAGAAAATCTCCATCACCAGCCGCAAGGCGCAGACCACGCGCCACCGCATCACCGGCATCCGCACGCGGGAGGAGACGCAGTTCGTCTTCGTCGACACCCCCGGCTTCCAGACCAAGCACAGCACGGCGCTGAACAAATCGCTGAACAAGACCGTCATGGGCGCCATCGGCGACGTGGATCTGATCCTGTTCGTGGTCGAGGCGGGCAGCTTCACCCTGGCCGATGCCAAGGTGCTGTCGCTGTTCAAGCCCGGCATCCCCACGCTGCTGATTGCCAACAAGCTCGACCGCGTGCACCGCCGCGGTGAAATCGCCCCCTGGCTGCGCGACATGCAGGAGCGCCACCCGTTTGCCGAATTCGTCCCCATGTCGGCCAAGAAGCGCGACGACATCCAGCGCCTGCTGGGCATCTGCGCCCCCTACCTGCCGCAGCAGCCGTGGTTCTACGGCGCGGACGAACTGACCGACCGCAGCGAGAAATTCCTGGCCTCCGAGACGGTGCGCGAAAAGCTGTTCCGCTTCACCGGCGACGAGCTGCCCTACACCTCCACCGTGGTCATCGACAAGTTCGAGGAAGAACCCAGCGCCCAGCATGGCCGCTTCATGCGCATTGCCGCCACCATCGTGGTCGAGCGCGACGGGCACAAGGCCATGGTCATCGGCGCGGGCGGCGAGCGCCTGAAAATGATCAGCACCGAGGCACGGCAGGAGCTGGAGAAGCTGCTCAATGCCAAGGTGTTCCTGGAAGTGTGGGTGAAAGTGCGCTCCGGCTGGGCCGACGACGCGGCCCGCGTCAAATCCTTCGGCTACGAGTAAAGGCAGCGCCTACACCATGGCCAGCGCCCAGCGCGTGAGCGATGAGCCCGCGTTCATCCTGCACCGCTACGACTGGAGCGAATCCAGCCTGATTCTGGAAACCCTCACCCGCCACCGGGGCCGCGTGGCGCTGGTGGCCAAGGGCGCAAAAAAGCACACCTCCAACTTCCGCCCCGTACTGCTGGGCCTGCAGCCGCTGCGCCTGACCTACACCCTGGCGGGCAGCGGCCAGGCCGACATCCACACCCTGCGCGGCGCGGAATGGGCGGGCGGCCACATCATGCCCATGGGCGAGCGCCTGCTGGCCGGGCTGTATGTGAATGAGCTGCTCATGCGCCTGCTGGCCCGCGACGACCCGTATGCCTACCTGTTCGACGTCTACGCCGCCCTCATCAAGCTGCTGGCCACCCAGCACGACGTGGTGCAGGAACCGGCGCTGCGGGCCTTCGAGCTGATCTTGCTGCGCGAGCTGGGCCTGTTGCCCGCCCTGAACGCGCAGACCATGAATTTGCAGCCCTTGCAGCCGCAAGCCCCCTACGTGCTGGCCCCGGAAGCGGGCCTGCGCCCCTTTGCCGCCCAGCACGACCGCATTGCCCTGACCGGGGCGCAGTGGCAGGCGCTGGAGCACGCCCTGGGCCAGGAACAGCGCAGCTTTGCCCCGGTGCTGGGCGTGTGCGCCCCCCTGGCCGCTGCATTGAAAGCGCAATTGCGCACCGTGCTGCAATTTCATTGCGGAAGTCCTATGCTGCGCACACGCCAGTTGATGATGGATCTACAAGCCTTATGACCCCACCTGCCGCCTCCACTCACCCCTCCGCACCCGCCATCCGCACCGCCCTGTCGGTGAATGTGAACAAAGTCGCCCTGGTGCGCAACACGCGCCACCTGGGCATCCCCTCGGTCGCCCGCGCGGCGTTGCAGTGCCTGGAGGCGGGCGCCCAGGGCATCACCGTCCATCCGCGCCCCGATGGCCGCCATATCCGTAGCAGCGATGTGTACGAGCTGGCCGGGCTGCTGCAATCCTGGCCCGAGGCGGAATTCAACATCGAAGGCAACCCCACGCAGAACCTGATGGACTTCATCCGCCAGGTGCGCCCGCAGCAGGCCACCTTCGTGCCCGACAGCGAAGACCAGTTCACCAGCGACCACGGCTGGAACTTCCCGCAGGACGCCGAGCGCCTGCGCCCCCTGATCGCCGAATGCCGCAGCCTGGGCGTGCGCGTGAGCCTGTTCATGGACCCGCTGCCCGAGCAGATGGCCGCCGCCCGGGCCGTCGGCGCCGACCGCATCGAGCTGTATACCGAACCCTATGCCGCCGCCTGGGGCACGCCCGCGCAGGCCGCGCAATTGCAGCGCTACACCCAGGCGGCGCAGGCCGCCGTGGCGGCAGGCCTGGGCATCAACGCCGGGCACGACCTGAACCGCGACAACCTCTCGGCCTTCGTCGCCGCCGTGCCGGGGCTGCTGGAGGTGTCCATCGGCCACGCCTTCATTGCCGACGCGCTGGAGCTGGGCTACACCGACACCGTGCGGGCCTACCAGCGCTGCATCGACCAGGGAATGCAGGAGCGCAAGCTGCTGCATCCCTAAGAACCTGTTTACGATCTTTTCATGGTGCCCGCAAGGCAGCAAAAAGCCGCAATCCAGGCGCGTGCCGCAGGCCAGGCTGGTGGCCTGGTCAAGGTACGCAACGACGAGTGCGGTTTTTTGCTGCCTTGCCCGAAGGGTTGCCCCGCCAAGACAGC
>CABIIJ010000013.1 GCA_902175065.1 uncultured Comamonas sp.
CTGCCCCACCGATCTGCCCCACCGATCTGCCGCACGACCTGCAAGCCTGGCTGGATGCGCAGGAGCGGCGCATCCTGGTCGCCGCGCTGCAGGCCCACGGCTTCAACCGCACCGCCGCAGCCGCCAGCCTGGGGCTGAACCTGCGCCAGATGCGCTACCGCATCGAACGCCTGAACATCAGCATCGCCCCCGAAGTCCAACTGCATGACGACACCCTCCAGCCGTAACCCGGCCGCCGCGCCAGACATCGCCAACGCTGCCGCCGACACCGGCCCGCAAGCGCCCGGCTGGCACGGCGGCTGGCTTTTCGCCCCCCAGGTGCAGCACCGGGCCTCGCCCAACCACGGCCCGCGCCCGGCCGGCGCCTGCATCGATCTGGCGGTGCTGCACTCCATCAGCCTGCCGCCGGGCCAGTACGGCACCGGCTGCGTGGCGCAACTCTTTACCAACCAGCTCGATTGGGAGGCGCACCCGTACTTCCAGAGCATCCGGGGGCTGGAAGTCTCGGCCCATTTCTTCATCACGCGCGAAGGGGCCATCTGGCAGTTCGTCAGCGCCGACGCGCGTGCCTGGCACGCCGGAGCATCGGCCTGGCGCGGGCGCAGCAACTGCAACGACGACTCCATCGGCATCGAGCTGGAGGGGCTGGAAGGCCACGCCTTCGCCGCCGATCAATACCCCGCCCTGGCCTGGCTGCTGGCGCATCTGGCCGCGCAGTACCCGCTGGCGCATCTGGCCGGGCACGAACACATCGCCCCCGGCCGCAAGAACGACCCCGGCCCCGGCTTCGACTGGCCCCGCCTGCTGGCCCTGCTGCCCCCGGCCCTGCGCCACCGCCTGCGGCTGCCGCCGGGGATTTGATAAATCCCGGCAAGGCCGCTATGCTGCCGGGCGCATCGCCCACCCAAGGAAAACCCGACCATGGCCACCGCCTCCACGACCAAGCAACCCGCCAAAAAAGACCCCGTCGCCAAAGCCCCGGCCAAAACCACCAGCGCCGGGGAAACAACAAAAAAAGTAGCTGCTACCACGCGTAAAAAAACAAAAGCAGAAACGATAGATGCTGAAGTCCCCGTGAAGCAAGCGGAAAAAGCTATCAAATCGAAAGCAAAGCCTATCGCCAGCACGACCCTGGCCCCGCAGGCCATCTGGCCCTTCCCCATCGGGCCGAAGCCGTGAGAACCTGTTCACGCTCTTTTCATGGTGCCAGCAGACGCTAACCCAGCGCCTGCGCCGTCAGCTCCAGCGAGCGCAAACGCAGCTTTGCATCGAACACGTCGCTCACCAGCATGAACTCGTCGGCCTGGGTGGCCTCGGCCAGCGCCTGCAGGCCGGCACGCACCGTTTGCGGCCCGCCGATCACGCCGACGGCGAGAAAGTCGGCAATCGCGGCACGTTCACGCTCGGTAATCTGCTCCATGAAACCTTCCACGGGCGGCTGCAGGCGCGTGCGGTTGCCCGTCAGGATGCCCAGCACGCGCTGGTAGGTGCTGCTGGCGAGGAATTGCGCCTCGGCATCCGTCGGCGCGGCAATCACCGGTACGCCGACGATGGCGTAGGGCCTGGCCAGCACGGCGCTGGGCCGGAACGTCTGCCGATAGATCGCCAGCGCCTGGTGCAACATGCGCGGCGCGAAGTGCGAGGCAAACGCATACGGCAATCCCAGGTGGGCGGCCAGTTGCGCCGAAAACAGGCTGGAACCCAGCAGCCAGATCGGCACGTTGGTGCCCGCACCCGGCACGGCGACGATGGGTTGGCCCGCCTGCGCCGGGGCCAGCAGGCGTTGCAGCTCCTGCACGTCGCGGGGGAAGTCTTCTTCGCTCTCCACCCGGTTGCGGCGCAGCGCCCGCATGGTCGGCCCGTCGGTACCGGGGGCGCGGCCCAGGCCCAGGTCGATGCGGCCCGGATACAGCTCGGCCAGCGTGCCGAAAGCCTCGGCCACCACCAGCGGCGCATGGTTGGGCAGCATGATGCCGCCGGAGCCGACGCGAATCGTTTGCGTGGCCCCGGCAATGTGCCCGACCAGCACCGCCGTGGCCGAGCTGGCAATGCCCGGCATGTTGTGGTGCTCGGCCAGCCAGTAGCGGGCAAAGCCCAGGCGCTCGGCGCACTGGGCGGTGCGCACGGCGATCTGCAAGGCCTCGGCCACGGTGCCGCCTTCGCGCACGGCGACCAGATCGAGCATGGAAAGAACCGGTTTTTTCATGGTGGGCAATCCTGGGTCAAAAGCGCTAGGGATGCTCTGCACGAATCGAGCGGCAAGCCTGCGCTGCGGATCGGGATGGGATGCAAGGCGCAAACCGCAGCGATAGCCGCAGCTATCGCGAGGATTTGCAACGCCGCAGACCGCCCGAGACCGCAGATGCGGGCGGCGCGGCGATTTGTGCAGAGGATCCCTAGATGGGGCGCATCACGCCAAAGAAAAGAGCTGCTACCGCAGGTATTCAAATGGTTTCAGGGATAGGAATACCTGAAACCTTTAAATCACCAGCGGTAGCAGCTCTTTTATTGCTAGCTTATTACAGCTTCACATTACAGCCCCAGCGCCTTGGCCACGCCTGCACCGTAGGCGGGGTCGCACTGCGTACAGTTGGCGATGTGGCGGCGCTTGATTTCTTCCGGCGCGTCGCCCATGGCACGGGCGGTGTTGTCGAACAGCACCTGCTGCTGCTCGGGCGTCATCAGACGGAACAGGGCGCGGGGCTGGCTGTAGTAGTCGGCATCGTCCTGGCGGAAGTCCCAATGGTCGGCGGCGCCGTCGATTTTCAACGGCGGCTCGCGGAAGTCGGGCTGCTCCTGCCACTGGCCGTAGCCGTTGGGTTCATAGCCCAGAGTGCTGCCGTAGTTGCCGTCCATGCGCATGGCACCGTCGCGGTGGTAGCTGTGCACGGGGCAGCGCGGGGCGTTCACGGGGATCTGGCCGTGGTTCACACCCAGGCGGTAGCGCTGCGCATCGCCGTACGAGAACAGGCGGCCTTGCAGCATTTTGTCCGGCGAGAAGCTGATGCCCGGCACCACGTTGGCGGGGTTGAAGGCAGCCTGCTCCACTTCGGCGAAGTAGTTGGCGGGGTTGCGGTTGAGTTCGAACTCGCCCACTTCGATCAGCGGGTAGTCGGCCTTGGGCCAGATCTTGGTCAGGTCGAAGGGGTGGTAGGGCACTTTCTCCGCATCCAGCTCGGGCATGACCTGCACGTACATCGTCCACTTGGGGAAGTCGCCGCGCTCGATGGCATCGTACAGGTCGCGCTGGTGGGTTTCGCGGTCATTGGCGACGGCGGCGGCCGCTTCGGCATCCGTCCAGTTCTTGATGCCTTGCTGGGTTTTGAAGTGGAATTTGACCCAGAAACGCTCGTTCTGCGCATTGATGAAGCTGAAGGTGTGCGAGCCAAAGCCGTGCATGTGGCGGTAGCTGGCGGGGATGCCCCGGTCGGACATGACCACGGTGACCTGGTGCAGCGCCTCGGGCAGCAGCGTCCAGAAATCCCAGTTGTTGCGGGCGCTGCGCAGGTTGGTACGCGGGTCGCGCTTGACGGCGTGGTTCAGGTCGGGGAATTTCAGCGGGTCGCGCAGGAAGAACACCGGGGTGTTGTTGCCCGCCAGGTCCCAGTTGCCTTCCTCGGTATAGAACTTCATGGCAAAGCCGCGGATATCGCGCTCGGCATCCGCCGCGCCGCGCTCACCGGCCACGGTGGAAAAGCGCACGAACATGTCCGTTTTCTTGCCGATCTCGGAGAACAGCTTGGCGCGGGTGAAACGGGTGATGTCGTGGGTGACGGTGAAGGTGCCGTAGGCGCCGGAACCCTTGGCGTGCATGCGCCGCTCGGGGATGACTTCGCGGTCGAAGTGCGCCAGTTTTTCCAGGAACCACACGTCCTGGAGCAGTTGCGGGCCGCGCGGGCCGGCGGTCATGACGTTCTGGTTGTCCACGACTGGGCAGCCGGCGGCGGTGGTCAGGCGAGTAGGTTGCATAGTTCGTTCTCCTTAAAGAAACCAGGGCAACAGGCGCTGGAATGGGGTCAAGCTTAGGAGCTGCGGGGCAAAAACACCAAATGATTAAATTTAATTTATTGATAGTCATTTTTTAATTATCGATAACTATTTTTAGATAGGATTCCGCCTCCAGGAGTCTTCATGTCCAAAGAACATTTCCCATCCCGCCCCCGTCGCCACAGGACCGTGGCCCAACGTCTGTACGCAGGCTTCGGCCTGCTGGTGGCCCTCTTGGCCGTCGTCACCGGCATCGCCATGTACAAGGTGCGGGCCATCGACACCGCCCTGCGGGCCAATAGCGAAGAGCATGTACTGATCCAGCGCTACGCCATCAACTTCCGTGGCTCGGCGCACGACCGCGCCATCGCCTTGCGCGATGTGGTCTTGAGCAGCACCCCGGCCGAACAGCAAACGGAAGCCGCCACCATCGACCGACTGGCGGCCTTCTACGCCCAGTCCGTGACGCCGATCGAGCAGCTCATCAACCGCCCGGGGGCCGATCCGCAACTGGCCACCCTGTACGCCGCCATCCAGAGACTGGAAGCCCAGGCCGGCACCGCGACCGCCGCCATCCTGGCCCAGGCCCGGGCCGATGACCCGCAGGCCCAGGCAGCGGCGCGGGAGCAGTTATGGAACCAGGCCAAGCCGCTGTACGTGCAGTGGCTGGCGGCGATCAACGCCCTGATCGACTTCGAAGAAGCCCGCATCCAGGCCGAAAACCGCGCCGCGCTGGAGACGGCCGGCGGCTTCATGCCCTTCATGCTGACCGCGCTGGCCATCGCCATCTTCCTGAGCCTGCTGGTGGCCTGGCGTGCGGCCCGGCGCATCACCCACGCCCTCGGAGCCGAACCGGCAGCCCTGGCCGAAGTGGCACAGCAAGTGGCCCAGGGCAACCTGCACAGCCTGGGGGCCAGCACGGCCCGCCTGCGGCCCGGCAGCGTCCTGGCCAGTCTGGCGGCGATGCAGGCCAGCCTGGCCCAGGTGGTATCCCAGGTGCGCGAGGCCTCGCACGCCGTCAGCACCGGCTCCCTGGAGATTGCCGGGGGCAACGCCGGACTGCTGCAGCGCACCGAAGAGCAGGCCAGCCACCTGCAGCACACGGCCACTTCGATGGAGCAGATGACCGCCACCGTCCACCACAGCGCCGACTCGGCCCGCCAGGCTGCCGAACTGGCCACCCAGGCCAGCCAGTCCGCGCAAAAAGGCGGCACCGTGGTGGCGCAGGTGGAACACACCATGGCGGCGATTACGGCCAGCTCGCACAAGATGGCCGACATCATCGGCGTGATCGACGGCATCGCTTTTCAAACCAACATCCTGGCGCTCAACGCCGCCGTCGAGGCCGCCCGCGCCGGGGAACAAGGCAAGGGCTTTGCCGTGGTCGCTTCGGAAGTCCGCGCCCTGGCGCAGCGCAGTGCCGCAGCAGCCGGGGAGATCAAGCAGCTCATCGACGCCAGCGTCAGCAAGGTACACGAAGGGGAACAACTGGCCAGCCACGCCGGTGCCACCATGACCGACATCGTCACCCAGGCACAGCAGGTGGCCAGCCTGATTGCCGCCATCAGCGCCTCGGCGGTGCAGCAGTCCAGCGGTATCGGCCTGGTCAACCAGGCCATCGAGCAGCTGGACCACACCACCCAGCAAAACGCCGCCATGGTGGAAGAAAGTGCAGCCGCCGCCGATGCCCTCAAGCAGCAGGCCGCCCAGCTGGCACGGGCCGTGAACGCCTTCCAGCTCGACGGCACGGCGGCAGCCCGGCCCGGACTGCTGCGCTGACCCTTCCCCCCCTCCCGGCAAGCAGTGCCCAC
>CABIIJ010000014.1 GCA_902175065.1 uncultured Comamonas sp.
AAGAGCCATAAACTGCAGCCCAGCATGAGCCGACGGGGCAACTGCCATGACAACGCTGTCGCAGAGAGTTTCTTCCAGTTGCTCAAACGTGAGCGCATCCGCCGTAAAACCTATGCCACCCGGCAAGCTGCCCGCAGCGATATCTTCAACTACATCGAAATGTTCTATAACCCCAGACGTCGTCATTCCAGTGCTGACGGCCTGTCGCCTGCAGAGTTTGAGCGGCGTCACTTCCTGAGGCTCCAAGGCGTCTAGGAAATCCTGGGCGATTCAACCAGGTCTGGCTCATCAGCCAGAGCAAACAGTAGACGAGTGACTTGGCGGCAATAGCCTTCGCATACGTCGGGGTGACACGCAATCACGGGATAGCGCACCACCTCACTCAGTGGAACACGACCGTGTGCAAGCAATGGATGGCGAGCAGGAACAGCCAGCAGTAAAGGGTCGTGCCAAACGGCCTCAGCCACGATTCCATTACCAGCATTGTTAGCACGCGAGAACCCTGCATCGAAGTGCCCCTCATGTAGCCCACGCAATTGTTCGGCCAATGGAACCTCCGTAATTCGCACCTCTACTTCCGGTTCTTCCGCACGGCAGCGCGCCAACCATGTTGATAAACGTGGTTCAGTTGCGCCGTCGGAAACTGCAATGCGCAATATCCCCCGACGCCCCGTAGCAACGGACTTGGCATTTTCTCGGGCCTGCTCAATCGAGGTAAACAGCTTGCGTACGTCCTGTTGGAATGCTCGGCCAGCTGGGGTGAGCTGAGTGCCACGGCGATTGCGAGCAAAAAGCTTCAATCCCATGTCATCTTCGAGTTCTTTAATTGCCCGTGAGAGTGGTGATTGTTCGATATGGAGCCTCTCAGCGGCCCGGGCAAAATGAAGTTCCTCAGCTACGGCAAGAAAACAACGAAGATGGCGCAGTTCCATTGGCTTTTTCCTTCTTTCTCACGATTTGATAGATGGAGACCGGTGCAACCAATCAGCTATGAGTGAATTGGCTGTGCGTACGGCAAACATATGGCTGTCAGCACCTCATCGTTCAGCCATATGTACTGCACCTTCACGCAGGCCCCACAACGCCATTCTTCGCTCCAGTCCTCAGTCAAACGCAAAACGAGCGATTTGGTCTCACAATCGACGATCTCCGCAGCATGGAAATCCTTGAACTGGCGCACTAACGGATAAAGTGCCTTGTAAAGTGCTTCTTTCGCGGAAAAAAGCAACGTCAGGGCCCGGGCGCGGCATGGAATGGCCCCTGCCAGGCAGATCAACTCGCTATCACTGCCAACGCTGCGCTGTATGTCCGCCACGGTGGAGGGTGAGATCAATGATTCGACATCAACTCCCAAGGCATAGAACCTTGATGTAGGGGCTGCCATGGCCACGGCAATTGATGTGCAGTGGCTGATACTGCCCAGCACACCCGACGGCCAAACGGGTAACCGATCCCTTGCAGCCAAGGGAAAGTCAGAGATAACCCCCATGGCTAACAGAGATCGGTAGGCGCAGAGGCGTCCAGCGAGGAATTCCCTTCGCCGTTTGGTGCCCATGTCCTTGACCATGCGTTGCAACGCCCAATTGCCCTGGGGAAGCCATGCTTCGGCCTGTATCCCCAGGGTAATTGGAAAGGCAAGCACGGTGAGCCGAACGTCAGTCGGCAATTCCAATAGGCCACCAAGATCAGGAATCCACGCCGTTACCGCGTGATCAAGCCACGAAAACATTGGCGCAATGAGTCAATGCTCCTTCGAGGCAAACAGGTAAGGCCCCACGGAAGTCAGCTTCTCGCACGTTTCTTCCCATTCGCGTTCTGGTGTTGAGTGCGGCACCAACCCCGCACCGGCTTGCAGCCATGCCTTGCCTGCCTCACGGTACGCTGATCGCAGCACCAAGGTGGCATCCAGCGAACCGTCGCTGTCTGCAATCAACACGCATCCGCTGTAAAGTCCTCTCTTGCGGCCTTCATGCCGGCTGATGCTTTCCAGTGCTTCCTTTTTGGGGATGCCGGATGCCGTGACGGCTGGGAACAGCTTTTCGAATGCAGTCCATGCACTGGCTCCAGGCGCCAGGATGCCTTTCACGTGTGATGCCAAATGCTGGACGCTACCGCGCTCCAGCACGTTCATGAAGTCGTCCACAATGACTGATTCACGCTGGCATGCCTGCAACATTTCCTGGACAGCGAGCTTCACCGAGACCGCGTGTTCGGCGATTTCCTTCACGTCGGACTCCAGTTCTTCGCGAAGTTGCCGGTCTGCATCCTGATTCCCCGTCAATGCGCGTGTTCCCGCCAAGGGTTGGGTCGTCACATTGCGCTCGCCATCAACGGTCACGACGATTTCCGGGCTGAAGCCGTATGCCTGAAACTCGCCGTCTTGTAACAAGAACGAGCGGGCAGGCGTATTGGACTGCCGCCCCGCGTAGTAGCTGGCGACCATGTCCACGGTGGACGGAACCTCGACAGGACGGGAGAGGATAACTTTCTGGTAGCGGCCCTCCTGCATGTCCTGTACGGCAGAGGCCACGATTTCACGGTATTGAACACCGCCCGTTGAACGCACATCCAACGCGATAGGCGTATCACTACTGGACAGCACATTTTTTTCGGCCGTCTCGACAATGGCCTTCAAACGGGGGATCTCCTCGGCACTTAGGGCACGCAGTTGCACCGACTCACGCCTGAAGCGGATTTCGCTGTTTGGAATCACGATTCGCAACAACGGACCAGTATTGTGAGGGTTCTCGACACCATAGGTCAGATAGGCGAACTCGAAATCAGCCCGGCCATAGGCACGCCAGTGTTCGAAAGGAATATCTGCCAGCGCCTGCTCGATACCTTCACTGGCTGAACTGGTTTGCCAAGTCTTCCCATCACTGCGTCGAACCGCTCCATTCGAGTCGACCGTAATCTCCATAGCGCTTCCCAGCCCCAGCGTCCATTCTCCATGATGTTCATACAACACATAGTGACTGGCTTCATGACGGATGACGTCGACTACTTTCACCGCCAGTTCGAATGGCGATGTATCTGTTGCCATAGCCTCTTGCTGGTAACGTGACGGCACGGTCTCGGCCGCCCCTGAAGCCCGTTGAGTTGCGATGACCACCAGACGCCGTTTGTCGATTTTTCTGGCGGCGGTCAAAGGCCACTCGTCAATGGTCTCGATCTGGTCTGGCACTTTGTAATCACTCAAGCCACTTTCGCGCAGTGCCGCCTTGATTCGAATCGGGTCGATTGCCTGACCTTCCGGCTTGATGAAAACGCAGATTCGCTCACCCAGCAAATCGTCGGGAACCCCAATGGCCACGGCAGCATGAACGCCATGCAGCGAACTGATGGCTTCTTCAACTTCGGCTGCGGAGATCTTCTCACCGCAGCGGTTGATCTGCTCCTTGATGCGGCCCTCCACGATCAAATTTCCACTCTTGTCACGACGAACCAGGTCACCGGATCGATAAAAACCATCTTCGGTGAAACTGGATGCGTTCTGTATCGGTGCTCGGAAGTAGCCTCGAATCGTGTAAGGGCCACGGGTCAGCAGCTGTCCGACTTGTCCTTCTGGAACGTCTCGGTCGTCTTCACCGACAAGTCGAACCTCGTCTTTGGGAGACAGAGGCCGGCCTTGGGTGTGAATGATGGTTTCGATCGGGTCGTCCAGTCGCGTGTAGCACAACAAGCCCTCGGCCATGCCGAAAACCTGCTGCAACGGGCATCCAATGACATCGAGCAGTTGTCGGGCCAGCCCGGCCTCCAGTCGAGCGCCACCAACCTGTATCAGCTTGAGGCTGGACAGATCACTGTCTTCCCACTCACGGCCTTCCACCCACAGTTTGGCCAGTGGTGGCACCAGCGCCACATGCGTGACGCCGAGCTGCTCAATCAACGGCATGGCCTCATCGCAACTGGCAGAGGTGGACGTCACTACTTTGCCGCCACATTGGAAAGTCCCCAGCACGCCAGGCGAAGCGAGCGTGAAATTGTGGGCGGCCGGCAGCACCGCCAGGAACACCATGTCGCGCTCGAATCCGCACAGGTTGGCAGACGCAGTGAAATTGTAGAAATAGTCCCCATGCGTGCGGGGAATCAACTTCGGCGTGCCTGTTGTGCCGCCTGAGAGCAGTAGTAAGGCGGTATCACTTTCATCTTGTTCAGGCCATGGGCAGGTGGGCCCCTGCAGTGTGTCCAGGATCAGAACGTTGCGTGTTTCGGACTCTGCGTCCCCATCCATGACGACCAGTCGCAGGCTTTCATGTTTGGTTTGCATCCTGCGTGCCAGTTCCAGGTAATCATGCTCACCTGTGTCGTCAGGGATGAAATAAGCAACTGGTTGAGCAAGCGCCATCAAGGCATCTATGTCTTGCTCCCGCTGATTGGGCATTGCCATCACGGGAATGGCCCCCAGGCGCAGTAGCGCAAATACCGTATGGAAGAAACCGAACGTGTTGGGCAAATGGACCATGGCATGGTCGCCAGCACGCAGGCCTGCCGCGTACAAGCCACCGGCCAGACGTTCGACGCTCTCTTGCAATGCTGCATAGGTCAGGGATTCACCGCTTTCATTGACCAGAGCCGTGCGCTCGCCATAGTCATGTGCCCATTGCGATAGGCAATGCCCCAGAAGCAACGGTTTGTCGTACTGATTCAAGCTGGTGGCGGTTATGTCGGTTTTCATAACAAGGCTCCTTTATTTGCAAGCGCACGTCGGCATGTGCGCGAAATCCAGTTCAAAACGGCGTCGGATGTGTTCCAGAAAGGCTCTCGGACGCCGAGTGGCATAAAAATGGTCGCCAGCAATGGCTACCGGCCCCTTCGCATCGCATAGCCAGCTTTTCCAGGCATCGACCTCCGAGTTCCAGGCTTCCTGGTCTGCACTGCCATAAATCAGCAAGGCAGGCGTTTGCAGTTGGCGATCAGCAGCCAATGCCTGCGGCAGCCCATAGCTTTCGGTTGCCCGGAAATCCGCCCGCAGCATCGGCATGAATACAGGCCACAGGCCAGGCTCATTCAGCAGTTCCTGGGCGCTGCCGCCAATGGCAACCAACTGCTCAAGGAAGGCGCGATCTTCCAGATGGCTGATGAGGCGACGGCCCTGAAGATGCGGCGCATGGCAACCAGAAAGAACCAGGCCATGTGGAGTTGTGCCTTGCTGCTCAAGGCGAGCACAAACCTCATAGGCCACCTGAGCCCCCATGCTGTGTCCGCCAATGACGAGCTGCTGGTAGTCGATTTTCTGTGTCCGAATCGCCACCAAAACCTGGTCGGCAAGTTCTTCAATGCTCGATGCGCAGGGCTCGCTCATTCGATGGTCGCGCCCTGGATAAACCGCCAGACTGACTTGCAAGCCGTCAGGCTGAAGATCGCGCCAACTCCGAAAGGCACTGGCGCTCCCACCGGCAAAGGGGCAAAGCACCAGGTGGAGGTCTCCAGTGCCTGGTTCGCTCGGGCTGCACAGAGGCAACAGGCTATCCATCCGTGCCTCCTTCCTCTTCCTGATCTGGCGCCAATTCTTTCCAACTGATCACTTTCGGTGGAGACAGATGCTGCTCAGTCACAGGTGGAACGATGTGCAGGACATCGAGCCACAAGCGAGCCAACGCCAACTGGTGTGCTGCACTGAATCCTGCCGGAGTGCTGGCACCATCAAGAACCTGGCAAAGTCCTTGCAGGACATGCGCAATGCCTGCTGCGCCATCAATTTCAAAGGCATCGCGCCAGTTTTTGGCTGCATCGTGCAGAACCATAGAAGTTGGTCGCGCATAGGCATCCTCCTCATGGGCATAGCGGTACATCGTGCGATCACGGCTGTCGTGCTGCGTGTCATGGAAAAGCCCCGTCCACAGTACAGGCCCATAGCTTGCTTCCAGCGTCAGATAGCCTGACGGCCAAAGCAGGCTGGCTTGGTGCATTACCAGGCTGTACATATCGGGATCGGACGGGTCCAGATAGGCTTGCAAGCGCAGCACGGCGTGACATCCACCCGGAAGCATCAAGCTGATCGGCACGAAGCGTGCGTCGGCACCCTGCAGTAGTTGAACCTGTATCTCGCCGCCCGCAGGAACGCCACACGCTTGCAGCAACAAGTCCAACGTCGAATACAACAACTGGCGACTGGTGGTCAGGTGCGCCGAGCATGGCACCTCACCATCCAGGCAATAGCGGATTCGGGTCGCCCGGTCTATCCAGCAGCGACCTGCCGGTACATGGGGATAGAAGCTGTTGACCCAGTACAGCAGGTCACGTTCTTCGGCAAGCGTCTGGAGCCGGGCAATATCATCCGGGTGCAAGGGGTGTTCCTGCACCACATGGATGCCCCGATTCAATAATGCTGCCGCCAATTGACTGCCTTCTCCCTGAGCCACTGTCGAGCGAACCACCACGCAGGCGATGTCGATATCGTCCGGCACTTGCTCAAGGCTTGTGTAGAGCGGAATACCAAAGTCATGTGCCAATTGCTGGGCTCTGCGGCTACCGCGGGCCAGCAGACCGGCCAGTTCAAGACCCGGCCGAGGCTGCATGAAGGCGTTGAGATACACCTCGCCAAATTTGGCACCAACAACCAGCACGCGCCGGTTCTTTCTGATGGCGGGCTGGATCATTGCTCACCCTCCTGGCGATTTGCTTGAGAGGAAAGCCATTGCTGGACCTGGTGCCCCAGTGGGACGGCCACGCTTTCGTCTTCCATGAGTTGCCAGTGCGTTGCCTGAACGACCAGGGTTTGTGCGTGTGCTTTCCAGTCTGCCCATTCGCATTCGGCGGGCTTCCAGTGATCAGGATGACGATCCGCCTCTATCCAGAAGATGGGAACAAGCACGGATGGCCCGACACGGTGTTTTGCCAGCAAATTCAGCAGGCGGTAAAGGCGCGTCAGCCACTGGCGTGCCGCATCCACCGGCATGGCCTCGTTGATAACCCCTGCCTGAACGGCACCCGTGACGAACGCTTCAATGCGACCTGATTCGTCAAGGTTGTCCCAGTTGTCTGGCAGCACGATCTTGTGTTCACCGGACAGCATCACCATCAATGCGGACAGATCTGCTACAGCGAAGTCGGCTCCATACACAGGATCTATCAGTACCAGCCGGACGGCCTTGCCACGGCCATGCAGTATGCGTGCGACTTCGGCAGCAACCGCCGCACCGTAGGACCAGCCGACCAGCGTGGTCGGTGCAGTGCCAATCTGTGCCTGCATCGCACGCAGATAGCCAGCAGCCAACGCAGGCAGCGTGTCCACATTGATCTGTTCCGGCGCTTGCAAGCCCCACACTTGAGCATCCAGTGCCTGAGCAAAGGCCATGTATGAGGCCACGCCACCGTCCGAGGCATGGAACACGAACAGGCGTTCATCCGTGGTTCCCTGGGTCAGTGGTACGAGCACATTTTCCATATCCTTATTCCTGGTTCCTTTGAGCGTGGCGCAGAAAGCGGCCAACGTCCGATGGGCAAACAGCGCTTGCAGGCTGGCACCCACAACGCCGATCCGATTGAGCTGGGCGATGACACGGGTTGCTATCAGGCTGTCGCCGCCGCTGTGGAAGAAATCGCTGGCAGGACTCACCGGCCTGCCAAGAAAGGTCTGCCAGACCTGCGCCACGCTGTTCATCAACACTTCGTCGGGCGTTCCGCCTGCATCGACGGACACAACAGGCGCTGCGGCATCCAAGGGTTGTGTGGCGGTACCTTTGGACGCGCAAGCCAGATCGGGCGTGAACATGTTCTGCCGTTCGCTCTGCCGCACCTCAACCGCAGGCAGTGCCCCGTTGAAATGCCGGATCAGCGCCTGTTCCACCGCCGCACAATCAACATGGGCAGCTCGTACCAGCCGAGCCACGATTACATGCTGGTGAATGGGCGATGCCTCTGATTCCGGCCAGGCCAGCTCCAAAGCAAAGCCGCCGTCTTGCAGTACCTCGCGCCACTGGGCCAGATCCAACATCGCCCGGTCGTCAATGACGCGCTCATCCTGGTAATTGCCCAAGCCCTCAATGAAGCCCACGCTGGCCATCTGCAACAAGCTGTCTCGGTGGGTCGCCTCGATCAGCACCAGGCGCGCACCGGGCTTCATCAGACTGCCGACCCGGCGCAGCGAACGCACCACATGACTGGCGTCATGCATGACCTGAGCCGCGACCACAAGGTCATAGCCCTCGACCGGGTGCTGCGCGTAATCGACGGGCTGATTGATGTCAAAGATGCCGTATTGCAGCTCGTCACGCCCGGCGAACCGCTTGCGCGCCTCGTCCAGGAAAAAAGAGGAGACATCGGTGAAGTGATAGCTGTGAAGGCGATTGCCTAGCGCGTCCAGAACCGCTCCGGTGGTTGCGCCAGTGCCTGCGCCGACCTCTAGCGCGCGCAGCCTATCGGCAGTTCCGTCAAGCTGCCCCAACGCCCGCACGATGTATTTCACGTTCCGGGCCACGCATTGGACGGCCGGGTTCTCTGCATACAGGGCGCGAGTGACCGCATAGTCATCGACAAAGAACAACTCCAGAGCCGAGCATGCACCCTGTAGCAGTTGCGCATGGCGATCCATGCTACGGTCGAGATAATCAGCCAGGGTATCGCCCCAGGCGCTGGAAGGCATAGAAGGCGGCGCCGACATCTCACCCAAGGGACGCAGGCACATGAAGCTCTGGCCGTCCTGGCTCAACCATCCTGCCTGGACGAGTGCGCGAAGCCATTGACGCACGATGCGCTCGAACTGCGGCAGCACTTTCAGACGCTGGTAGATGGCATCCAGCTCCGCAGTCTGCCTTTCCTTCACGAACAGACCGTGGCTTGCCAGGGTGCGGGCAATCCCGTGCAATGCGCGGGTTTCCAGCGCATCCCATACGGTATCGAACAGTTGCTGTTCGGCAGCATCCAGACCTGTCAATTCTGCCAGGCTTCCCAGTGCACGGCCTGGCAGACGGCTCAGCGTATAGTCGTGCTGTGCCGCCACTACTTTCACCAGCACACTATCCGTGCCGTCACGCTGTCGGACATCGGCCTGCAAGACTTCAGCCTGTTGGCAGGCAACAGCCTCGATGTCGCGCAGATCGACCTTGCTGTCAGTGCTGTCAGCGAGCCACTGATGCCGCTCGAACGGCTGTGGTTCTTGCATGCCTTCAGGCAACTTCAACAACCCCGGCAGTTCCATCCGCTGTGGGTGTAGCGCTACGGCCCGCAGGACTTCGTGGAAGTCCTCAAACATGCGTTGCGCCGTGCCTTCGGCCAGCACTTCATCCATGCAGTACCAACTGAATACCAACTCGCCGTCAATCTCCATGACCTGGTGATCCAGCCAGACTTGCGGCGTCTGCGTGAAGACATGCACGGGGTCGCCCAGAAGGCTGGTCATCGCCTGGTCGATTGCCAGTCCATCCAATGTCATGCCCAGCATGCTGGTGAACACCACTGGCATCAGCGGTTGATGCGATTGCCCGCGAATGCGGCCTACCTCCCGCAGTAACTCCACACCGTTGACCTGGCTGTGTGCCAGATGCTGGCGTAAGCGTCGCTGGGTGTGCTCAATGGACTGACGCAAGGTGATGGACGGATCACCCAGGTCGAAATCGACCAGGAGTACCGAAGTGAAATCACCAATCAGCTGGCTCATTTGCGGGTGCATCGGACGTCGATTGAAGAACGTCAGGTTCAGCGTAAAGTCCGGCCAGCGTGCCCAACGCTCCAAGGTCCCGGCAAACAAGGTCATCAACGCAGCCGACGGCGTTACCCCCCAGGACTGCCATTCCTGTTTCAACCTTCCCCAGCTTTCGCGGTCCAGTACCGCCTGATATGTCGTGAAGTTCGGCTGGCGGCCATCCAGATCGGATTCGGATAGCGGCAGCGTCGGTGCGGGCGGCAGGTCGGGCAGCAAATCCTGCCAGTAGCACCAGGATTTGAGCCATTCTTCGCTCTGGCGACGGGCCTGTTCGTCCAGCACGTAATCACGGAAGGTGATCTCCAAGGGTTCCAGGCTGCCGCCCCGATAAAACGCGGCCAGGTCGTCCATCATCACCTTGAAGCTCTGCACATCAAACAGCAGCAGATCCAGGTTCATATGCAGTCGGTAGTGCTCACCATCGAGTTCGGTCGCGATCAGTTCGAACAGTGGCCAGCGATCCGCTGGCAGGACGCGGTAGGACAGTTCGTGCCGGGTCTTGGCCAGAATTCGTTCCCGCTCTTCGGCTGTCAGCGCAGAAAGGTTGCGGCGTTCGATCCGGTATTCGGGAACGTCCTCCAGAACCCGCTGCTGACCGTCATCACCAATCACCATGCGCAGCATGTCATGGCGGTGCACCAGCGCATTCCAGGCCTGTTCCAGGCGTTCCAGATCGAATTGATCCCGGTGCAGGTCCCACTCGAACAGCACATGGCAGGCCACGCCACCGTAGTCGATCAAGCTGGTACGGCCCATCCAATAGGCATGCTGAATCGGCGTTAGCGGGAACGGTTGGAAGCGTCCCTGTGCATCGTGCTCCAGTTGTGCTGGCTGCGAGAGAATTCCAGGAGTTTGCGTCGATTGTGCGGCGATCAGGCGGCTCAGGCCGTCGATCGTCAGGTCCTGATAGGCTTGTGCGGCCTCGATACGCACACCCAGGCGGCGCTGAATCGTGCTGCTCAGTTCCAGAAACAGCAGAGAGTCCAGACCCAATTGCACCAAGTCGCGCTTGGGGGACAAGCGTGCGGGGTTGTCCAGCCGCAATTGCGCCGCAATCTGCGCCGCCAGCCATTGCGCCACAGCGCCGGTATCGACCAGCTTGTCTGCTGGCAGATCCATGGCCAGGGCTTGCCCTGCTGTAGGGGCCTCCCTCGCTACTCGGGTGATGGGTTGCTGCGCTTGCTTCTGCGTCAAGCCCAGTAGTTGCTTGCGACGATCATCCAGATGCTCTGGCAGCACGCGCATCGCCAGACGATAGGAAGCGCCTCGTGAGATAGCCTGTTCCAGGTGCCACAGTCCTTCGGCATCACTCAACACGCCCATGCCATCCTGGGCCAGCGCAGCCTGCAAACTTTCGTCCGCCGCACGGCCGCTCTCTCCCCAGGCTCCCCAAGCAATGGACGTGACCTGAATCGGGTTGCCACTCTGGGCCGCAGCCTCATAAGCCAGGCCATCCAGATAGGCGCTTGCCAGTGCATGGCCTGCCTGGCCAGCACTGCCCAGGGCGGCCGCTGCTGAGGAGTACAGCAGCAGATAGGACTGTGCGCCGATGTCGCTCAGCCTGTCGTAAATGCGTCGCGCCGCATGGGCCTTGACCGCCAGCACCGGGGCCAGCCGATCAATACTCCAAGCCGATATCGGGCCATCATCCAGTACCCCCGCAGCATGAATCACGCCCGCCACGCCGCCATCGGCCTGCAGATCGCTCAACACGGCGTCGAGCGCAGCAAGGTCGGCAACATCGCAGATCCGGCACGTCAGCGTTGCACCATGGCATTGCTGCTGGTGCGCAATGAAATCGACAGCATCGTCATGCTCGCGAGGCGCGAGCAACGCAATCCGGCGTGCGCCGCGGCTGGCCAGCCATGCCGCACTCAATCGACCAAGGCCTCCCAAACCGCCTGTCACCACATGCCAGGCATCGCCTTGCAGGCTCCGTCCATCCAGTGCGGCGGCGGCATGACGATGCGATTGCAGCCGAGGCGTCAGGGCGTTCCCTTGGCGCACGGCAACCCATTGCGCATCGTTCGTTACGCTTTGCAAGCCGATGATCAGATCCTGCCAAGGCGCAGCGACGGCAAGATCAACTGCCACGATGGTGCGTCCCGCATTCTGAGCGGCCAGTTCAACGGCGGCAGTGCGTGCCAGACCCCATGCGGCGTGGTGGACAGCATCGACGGGCTCGTCATCGTCCAACGCCCAGGCCGAGCGTGTCACCATCACGATACGGCCGTTTTGTTGATCGGCAAGCGTGCCAAGTACGGCGTTGACCACCGTTTCCAGACTGGCGGCGGTAGGCAACACCAGCAACACATCTTCGGCTTTGCCGTCCAGCGCAATGCCTGCCTGCGCCAGTTCCTCTGCCAAAGCCTCACCCGATTGCTGGGTCAGGCGGAAATTTCCCAGAGGTATCTCGCCTGAACTTCGGCCAATACGCTCCCAGCACCAGTCATAGTGGGTGTCCGGTGTTGCCAAAAGCATGGGCAGCCCACTGCCGTCATCCGAATGGTTGGCAGCAAAGTCTTGCCAGGCACCATCGGGGGTCAACAACGCCAATTCGATTTGTGCAGGCTGCATCAGCCTGGCCTGCCACTGCAGGCGCACCAGGCTCAACCATTCTGGCGCACGCGTGGGCACCTCGACGATCGGCACATGCCTGCCATCGCCATGGCGGTGTGCCAATTCTCGGCATGCCGCGTCAACTCGATCCATCCATTCACGCTCCTGATCTGCGCAATCAGACCAGTCTGCGAGGTAGCAACCGTCGTTGGTGAGCGCCTGTCCCAGCAGACCGCTACCCAGTCGCATGGACGCGGCCTGGATGGTAGATGCGTCTGGGGCCGTCGCCAGAACGATGTGCTCGCTCATGTCTGCCGTGGCTGTCCCATCCTCCGGCAGCCATTCGACCTGGGCGAACCCCGCGGCCAGGCACTGCTCACGCCAGTGAGCCGTGCTCAAGAACAGTTCGCCACCACGGGCTTGTTCATCATGCAGCGGCAGTACCAGCGGGCCAAAGACGAAATCAAACAGTCGCATGGGGCGAGTGATCTCGCGCATCAGCAGCTTGCCGCCTGGTTTGAGCAAGGGCAGCAAGTTCGTCAGCGTGTCGCCCACATGCTGCGTGGCATGGATGACGTTGGCCGCCACGATCAGATCGAAATCACCCGCGGCGAAGCCTTGAGACGCCGCACTTTTCTGCAAGTCGAATTCCCGGAACTCGACGAAATCGAAGTTGGCGAACTTCTGTTCGGCGCGGCGGGTGAAGATTGGCGAGATATCCGTGAACACATAGTTCACACCTTTCTTGCCGGAAAGCGCAGGCAGCACCCAGGCGGTGGTGCCGCCGGTGCCGCCACCCACTTCCAGTACCCGGTATGCCGGTTGCGGCTGACCCGGCTCCCCTCGGCTGCGTATCAGATCGGCAACCGCACCTGCAGCAATCTGGTTGAAGTAGCGTCCGAAGCTGAAATCCTGGTACAGCACTTCCACACCGCTGGATGCGCCTTCCGGGAAGATGATGGCCACGGGCTCAATCGCACCACTCATCATGTCGTACAGGTTTGCACCCGCACGCTGCACAGTGTCGGCAATCACGTCCAAGCCTTCGCAATACCCCTTCAGTTCGTCGAGCAAGCGGTCATGGTCTGTGTGAGGTGCAGCGGCTAGCGTGGCGTAGCGGTCATCCTGCCGTTGCAGATAGCCATCCTCTGCGCAGGCATTGAGCAGTCTCGCCAGCAACTGCCGATGTCGTGGCAACAGGCGCCCGTCGCGCAGGATATCCAGCACCGTCACGCCCAGGTCGATGCGATCTCCCACACAACGCCGCACCAACCGATCAACGTAGATGGCATGCAGTTTGACAACGCAGCGGTACAGCGCTTCCAGGCGCGGCAGGTCCAGCGTTTGTGCTTCCTGCAACATCACACTGCGCGCTTTCGGCAGACTGGTGCTCGGCAGGAACTGCGGCGCGCTGCTTATCGTCGTTCCCGCAGCAGATGCATCGCGCCAGTAGCGCTGCAACTCAAAGGGATACAGTGGCGCACGGCACTTGCGGCCCGACCCACCCAATCGCTCAGGCCAGGGCAGATCGAGGCCGGCCACGAACAATTGCATCAAGGCTTGCCGCAGTGGGCGCTGTGCAGGTTGGTTGCGTCTGGCGCTGGCGATCCAGTGCGCGGCATTGCCCAACTCACGTTGCCCGATACCGGCCAGCGGTGCGTCCGGCCCCATTTCCAGGAACAGGCCAGCGCCGTCTTCCAGAGCCTTGTGCAGGCATTGGATGAAACGCACTGGACGGCGCATATGGTTCGGCCAGAAATCCGGCTGGTTCAACTGTGCCGCGTCCACCACATCGCCGGTCAGGCCCGAGATAAACGTGATCGTGCCAGCCTGTGCTTGCAAGCGGCTGGTGGCTTGCCCGAACTCATTCAGTATCGGGTCGAGCATCCGTGAATGGGCCGCCCCAGTGACTATCAGCGGCTTGGTGCGGATATCCATGCTTTCCAGTTCAGCAGCCAGCTTTGCGATCAGGTCACGCTCGCCGGAAAACACCAGATGCCGCTCGCCATTGCACGCTGCCAAGTCCAGCCCCAGGCGGGTGGCAACGGGCACGGCCAGGGCCTCGTCAGCAAACACCGAGAGCATCGCACCACCGCTGCATCTGTCCATCAATGCACCGCGCCTGCGCACCAGGGGCAAGACCTGTTCATGGGTGTAGAGTCCGGCCACGACCGCTGCCGCGAACTCACCGACCGAATGGCCCAGCACCATGTCTGGCATCAAACCTTGCGCCTGCCAATGCGCGGCCATCGCCAACTCGAAGGCCACGATGGCGGGTTGGGCGTACTCCATGCTCTGGAGCAAACCATCTACGGGCTCCAGCAATGCCTTGCGCAAGCCATCAGCGAATGTGTGGTCTTGAGCGTCGAAAACCGCCAGGCAACGGGCCAGACCTGCTGCAAATGCCGGTGAACTGTCATGCCAGGTTTTCGCCATACCTGGCCATTGGGAACCCTGGCCGGTAAACAACCACACCTGTCTGCCTGTCGCGCCATGCCCGGTCTGAACCAGGATGTCGTCCTCACCTCCAGCAAAGGCATGCAGGGCTTCCACGGTTTCATCGCATACGGGCACAGCCAGGCGCCATGGCATGGTGAGCAGACGACTAGCCAACGCCGTGCGGGCCACATCAGCGGCAGGCTGCTCTTGCAACGCGGTCGCGAATGCACCCGCCAAGCGCTGCAAGGCCGCCTCACTGTTGGCGCTCAACAGCAATACATCCTCGGTGCCGTGTTCTTTGTCGCCGTCAAGCCTGGATTGCTGTTGCAACTCTCGCGGCAAAGACGCCACGACCATATGGCAGTTCGTGCCACCGATACCAAAGGACGAAACCCCAGCGACGCGCACCGGAGCCTCCCAGGGCTGGGCATCGTTGGGCACATAGAACGGTCCGCTCTCCAGATGCAATGCTGGATTGGCCTGGCTGAAATTCACGCAGGGAGGGATCGTGCCATGCTCGACCGCCAGCACCGCCTTGAGGAAACTGGCGATACCGGCCGCCGTATCCAGATGCCCCATGTTGCTTTTGACCGACCCCAGCGCGCAGGCTGGTCCCTGGTCAGGGGAGTGGAAGACGCCATGCAGTGCCTGCAATTCGATCGAATCGCCCAGAGGCGTGGCCGTGCCGTGGGCCTCGATCATGCCGATTTGCTGGCTGCGTACTCCGGCCAGACTCCAGGCATCGGCTATCACGTCGCGCTGCCCGAGTACGGACGGTGCGGTATAGCCAACTTTCTGGCTGCCATCGTTGTTGATGGCGCTGCCCAGCACCACTGCGGCGATCGGGTCACCATCGCGCAGGGCATCGGATAGGCGTCGAAGCACCACAGCCGCCACGCCATTGCCGCCATAAGTGCCCTGGGCCTGTGCATCGAAAGGCCGACAATGCCCATCTGGCGAGAAAATCATGCCCTGCTGGTACAGGTAGCCACTTACTTGCGGGAAGGACACGGCAACCCCACCTGCAATGGCCATGTCGCATTCGCCGGAGCGCAGGCTTTCGCAGGCCATATGAGTGGCCACGAGCGAGCTTGAGCATGCTGTCTGCACGGTCATGGCAGGACCGCGAAGGTCCAGCTTGTAGGCAGCCCTTGTCGCCACATAGTCCTTGTCGTTGCCCATCAGCGATTGAAGGCTGCGCACATGGGCCACTTCGGCGATATTGATGGCCTCACGCCCCGGATAAGTACTGATCCGGCCCGAGCCGAATACGCCAGTCTTGTGTGGCACTGCCTTGGGCGCATAGCCCGCGTGTTCAAGCGCGTGCCAGGCCATCTGCAGAAACAGGCGCTGTTGCGGGTCGATCAGTTCGGCTTCCTGGCGCGAATAACCAAACAGCTCTGCATCGAAAGCGTCAGCATCGGGCACCACGGTGCCGCGCGGCACATAGGCTGGATCGTCGATGACGGATGCAGGAATGCCAGCATCCAGCAGTTCCTGGCGGGAGAATTGCCGATTGCACTCACGTCCGGCAACCAGATTGGCCCAATAGGCATCGCTATCAGCGGCTTCAGGGAAGCGACTGGCATAGCCGATCACCGCGATTGGCTCGCAGTCCGGGTAATGATGATTCAAGAGTTCTTCAATATTCACACTATGCTCCCACGCCGGCGTTGAGCCCGGGCCTTGCGTTGCGCCAACAGTTCGCGGCGTTCCTCGTTGATGCTGTCGGTGTCATTCGCCACATTCGAATGGCCGTGCAGGTGTGTCGCCAAGGCCAGCGGAGTGGCCTGGGCAAACAGATCGGTGACCAGCAGACCGTCGTGACCGACCTGGGTCAGATGCACATGCAACTGAACCAGCTTCAGAGAGGTAGCGCCTGCATCGAAGAAAGACTGGCGCGGCTGAATCGGACGCCCGACTACCATCTCGAAATGCCGGCATAACGCTTGCACCAGGGCGTCATCAGCCCGCAGCACCGCGGCCTCTGCCGGTGCTTCAGGTGCAGGTTGCGCGGGTGGCGATGAAGCAACCCTGGCGATGCCTTCCAAGCGAGGAACCAGCGTCTCCAGTGGTTGGCTCCACGCTGCATCGTCGGTCGCCAGCCGCTGTAGCAGTGCCACATAGCGATCAAACATGGTCTGAATCTGCTGCGGCTCGAACAGCTCCTGTACATAGTCCCAGTTGAAGCGCAGTTCGCCCTCGGACTCGTAAACCTGGTGGTCGAGCCAGACTTGTGGCGTATGTGACAGCCCCCAGCGCGGCTTCATCCAAGAGGCATGTGCCAGGAAGCGTTCCTGCTCGAAGCCCAGTGCGCTGGTGAACACCACAGGCATGGCCGCTGCCGCCTGTCCTGCCCGCTGGGCGAGTTGACGCATCACCTGAATGGCTGAAACGTCGCGATGCAAAAGGTCCTGGCGTAGGCGCTGTTGCAATCCATGGGCACTGCTGCGCCAATCTGCAGCCGGTTGCCAGGCCAACAGCAACAAGGTCGTGAAGTCGCCCAGCACTTGTTCGATCTGGGGGTGCAGGGGCTGCCGATCAAAGAGCGTCAGGTTCAGGCACAGGTCGTCGCGTTCCGCCCAGGCCGATAAGGTTGCGGCATACGCAGAGAGCAACAGTGCCGAAGGGGTCAACCCCTCGGCCCGGGCGCGGGCCTTGAGCGCCCCCCACTGTGGAGCAGAGAGCCAGGCCGAGAGTCGCGCAAAATGCGGAATGCCCACGTCACCAGGCTCACAACGTAGTGGCAGGCGTGTGGCCGGTGGCAGGCTCTCCACGCGACGAGCCCAATACGCCACCGAGACCTCGTTCACCCTGCGCAGTCGCATGTGCTCCAGATAGTCCCGGAAGCCAATCTCCAGCGCCGGCAAGGCTTGTTCTGGGCTGGTGTAGAGCTGTTCCAGCTCAGCGAGCAGGATTTGCATGCTCAGTCCATCGAGCATCAGGTTGTCCAGGCATACGAACAGGCTGGCCTTGGCTCCGCCATTCACCATGGCGGCCTGAATATCGAATACCGGCCAGCGCGATGGGTCGAGCACTTGCCGAGCCAATCGCTCGCGCAATGTCACGGTTTCATCATCATTCAGGTCGGCCACTGGGTGACATGGCAACTTGAAGTCCGGCACCTGTGGCAGCACCAGCTGCATACCGTCCTGCACGATGGCCCGCAAAGTGTCATGCCGACTGACCAGCCGGTTTATGGCCCACTCGAAACGGGGAACGTCCAGGTCATCGACCTCGAACTCGACGAAGAAGTGCGAGCCGACCCCGCCCAGCGCAAAGCCCGGCTGACGTCCGACCAGATAGGCTTGCTGGACATCCGTCAGTGGGAAAGGCGTGTAGCGACTGGCTGGATCATGGCGCAGGCCATGCGTTGCCAAGGTCTCGCCGCAGTGTACGGTTTCGGCAAATGCCGCCAGTGTCGGGAAGTCGAACAGGTCGCCCAGTCCTGCCGAGTAGCCACGCCGGCTCAATTCCCCGATCAGGCGAGTCGCCAGCAGGCTATCGCCGCCCAGGCGGAAGAAATGGCTGTCGCGGTAGAGACGTTCCACCTTCAGCAGGTCGCGCCACAGCGCAGCGATGGCCTGTTCCTTGTCGCCCAGTGGCAATGATCGCTCGGCCCCCACCTGAGAGGGAGATTGGCTGCAGCTTTCCAGCAAAGCGCGGTGGTCCACTTTGCCATTGGCGGTCAACGGCAAGGCATCCAGGAAGAACAGCCGTTGCGGCACCATGTAGCCTGGCAGCAGTCCTCGCAATGCCTGGGCAAGCCTGTCGGCATCTGGGCTCAGAACATCTTGCGGTGCGCGCTCCACCAGGCATTGCACATCGCCCAGCAGCGTTTGGGCTTCGTTGTGCATACCTTGTCTGCCGAGCAACTCCTGCCACCAATGGGTGTCGTGCAGTCGCCGGGCCAGACCACCATCAAGGCCATCTGCCAGCAACTCACTGGAGACCAGTGCCAGACGGGAGACCTGATGCAATTCCTGGACGAAAACCAGAGCCGCAGGTGCAGCCAAGGCCAGCACCGCCTGTACGCCGGCATCCCCCAGCCGGTGCAAGGCATTGTTGGCCCAGACCAGATCGGCCTGGTGCAATTGTTCTTGCGGCACGTCGGCATGCCAACGCCGACTATCTGCATGCGAGTAATGCTGCAATCTTTCCGCGGCGCGAAGCACCATCTCCGGCGATTCGTCCCAGGCGGTGTATGCCACATCCGAGACCGTCAGGTGCTGGAGCAACTGTGCCGCAGCCAGACCGCTGCGAGCACCCACTTCATGCAGCCTTACCGGGCGGCCCAATGTTTTTGCCAGGGACTGTATCGTGGTCGCCAGTATTCTGATGGCTTCCTGCGTTCCTGGCACACGCAGCAGCAACTGCTCCGGTGCCCAGAACGGATGGTTCAGCAGCGTCTGGGCAGGCCGTTCGCCCCGCAGGATCTGGGCGAGCGCAGCATGGTGCGTCAACAACATGTTGGCGGCTTCCCGCAACGGGTGCTCGCCAGACGGCTGCCAGACAGGCGGCACAGGCTCCACCAATGTGTAGCCGCCATCGGCCAGACGTTGCAGGTAGCCAGCCTGGCACAGAAACTCCAGCCAGCGTGTCAGCAAGCCTGCCCATTGCGGCTCGGCACCGTATTGGGCCAGCACCTCTTGCACAGTGATTCGGCCGGATAGCTCCAAGCCTTGGCGGCTCAGGTGTTCATACAGAAAGCCCGCCACCAGACGTGCCATATCGGCTTCTTGCTTTTGCTCGGCTTGTCCTTCACTCCATTGGGCAATCGGCAGCAATGCGGCATAGTCGGCAGGTAGCAGCGGATTGGCGGGTTGCGCACTGAATAGTGCCGTTCCCTGCGGCACCACGAAGGCTGCCAGGGATTTTTCCCGCTCGCCGACAGCCAGCGCGACGGCGCTCTTGACCCCCTCAATTCGCAACAGCGCGGCCTCGATCTCGCCCAGCTCAATGCGGTAGCCGCCCACCTTGACCTGTTTGTCCCGACGGCCAAGAAATTCCAGCCGACCATCCGGCCAGTAGCACCCCATATCGCCTGTGCGGTACCAGCGTTCGTCATTCCATGTCACGAACTGCTGAGCGGTGCGCTCCGGGTCGTTGAAATAGCCCAAGGCCACACCTTCGCCGCCAATCCACAGTTCGCCCGGAACCCAGTCCGGGCAATCGCGCCCTTGCGTGTCGGCAACACGATATTTTTGTCTAGCCAGTGGATAGCCGTAAGGGATGGAGCGCCATTCAGGCGCTACCGACTCCACGTCGAAAATATTGGACCAGATGGAGGCCTCAGTCGCCCCTCCCATGGCAATGAATTGCCCATCCGGACGGAACGCGCGGTAACGGCCAGGCAAATCCAGGCCAATCCAGTCGCCTGACAGCATGACTGCTCGCAAGTGTGCTGGTGCCTGGAGATCGAAGCCCTCGCTGTAGGTCAGCAGCATGTCCAGCAAGGCCGGAACCGTGTTCCAGATCGTCACGCCGTGCTGCTCGATCACCTCGCACCAGCATGCCGGGTCACGTCGCTGGCACTCGCTTACCAGTACCAAGGCACCGCCCGCCGACAGCAGCCCGAAAATGTCGTACACCGACAGGTCGAAATGCAGCGCAGACAGGGCCAATACCCGGTCATTCGCCGTCACTGCATAGCGCCGGTTCAGCTCAACGCAGGTATTGAGCGCCCCTCGGTGGGAAATGATTACGCCCTTGGGCATGCCGGTGGAGCCGGAGGTATAGATGATGTATGCCGGTTCATGGGCATCGACTGCTGCCGGCCCGGCCAGCGGCGCATGTTCGGCCGCGTCCTGCCAGGCCAGGAAAGTAATGCCGTCCACCGCATCGGATGGACCATCATCGCGGCATACCAGTACCAGCCGCGATCCAGCGCCTTGGTAGATGGTGCGCCGCCGTTCCAGCGGTTGATCCGGCGATACAGGCACATACACCGCACCGGCATAGAGAATGCCCAGCACGGCCACGATCTGGCCGATACCCTTGGACATGCTGATCGCCACCCGATCACCCGGCTGGACACCGTGCGCTGCCAGTGCGCCCGCACAACAACGGGCCTGGTGAGCCAACTCGGCATAGCTCAGGCGGCGCTCGCCATGAATCAGCGCCACAGCATCCGGTTGGCTTTGCTCCTGTCGCCAGAAACCTGCGTGCAGTAACCCTTCGGGAGCTGGCACGTCACCATAGGCATTGATTTGCGCACGCACATCTCGCTGTGCCTGTGGCATCGGATCGGGCAAGGCCTCGTGCCAAGCCTGCGGGTGATCCAGTAAATGTCGCACCAGCCCCACGTAAGCCTGGAACATGGCTTCGAGCATGCCAGGCGGGAACAGGGCTGCGTTGCTGTCCCATTGCAGGAAGACCGAACCGCCATGTTCGTAGGCCAAGTGGTCAATCCAGACTTGGGGTGTCTGGGAAATTCCCCAGCCGGGAGCGCCCAGCGTCCGTTCTACGTCATGGCCGAACAGCGGGCGACCCAGATTGCTGGTGAACACCACTGGCGCGCCATGTGGGTAGGCCCCCGGCGTTTTGCGCAACTCACGCAGTAGCTCCACGCCAGACCAATGCCGGTGTTCGTAGGCATCGGTGAAAGTCTGCTGGTTGGTCTGTGCCAACGCATCGAAGTTCGCGCCTTCTCCCGCAATATCGAGCAACAGGATATTGGTGAAGTCGGCAATCATGCCGTCCACGGCTGAATGCAGCGGCTGGCGGTCGAACAGTGTCAGATTCAACAAAAGCTGTGGTTGGCTGCACCAGCGTGCCAATACAGCACCGAAGCAGGTCGCCAGCGCCATCGTTGGCGTTACGCCGTATTCGCCCGCGCAAGCCTTGAAGCGTGCCCAGTCATTGGCTTGAATTTCCACACGCTGGCGTGAAATTCGCACCTGTTTGACCTGTTCTGGCTCGCAGGCCAGGGGCAGTTGTGGTGCATTTGGCAAGCTGTCCAGGCGTTCCAGCCAGAAGTCCCTGGATTGCTGCCTGATCGGAGCATTTTCCTGGTCAGTCTGCGCCAGATAGCTGCGAAAGTCGTAGTCGGTGCTTACGGTGGGCAGGTGCTGGCCGCGTACCAGCGCCGCCAACTCTTCGAAAACCAGGCTGAAACTGGCAGCATCCAACACCAGCAGGTCAATGTCTGCGTGCAGCCTGTGATTACCGTCGGGCAGCAAGGTGAGCTGAAAATCGAAGTTCTCTCCCTGTTTCACGGCCAGAACCCGGTGACCGTGCCGTTCGCGCATGGCCTGTAAATGGGCTTGGCACTCTGCAGGCGATGCTGTGCGCAGATCGTGCAGGGTCAAGCCACGCCAGCGCGTCTCGGGACGCCGCTGCTGACGGCCATCGTCCAGAAAAGTCACCAACAACATCGGGTGACGCTCGATCAAGGCACCAATGGCCTGTTCCAAGGTATCGGCATCCAGGCCCCGGCCATCAAACTCCTGGTACAGATGGCAACCCACGCCGCCCAGCGTCTGGTGCGGCGCACGGCCCACCAGATAGGCGTGCTGTACGGGTGTCAGGTGAAAAGCTTGCCCATCAGCCATGGTCGGCCATGAACGAGAGACGGAAACCTCCGGTTCCTGCACCTTGGCTGTGCCGTTCCCGGCCATGGCTGGGCGCTCCCGTAGCAACTGGCTCCAGCCTCTCAAGGTCGGCTGCTGGTACAAGTCCCGCAGCTTCACCTTGTGTCCGCGTTTGCGCAGGCGATGCATCCAGGCCATCAAGCGCATCGAATCCAGGCCCAGCTTGAGAAAGCTGGCATCAGCGTCCAGTTCGTCTGGCGGCATCCCGAGATCGGCTGCGACCTCTTGGCGCAATGCCTCATCCACCTGTTGCGTCTCTTCTTTGCTGGTTTGCACCGTTTCCGTCATCCGAACCGTCTCCTTTAAATCTATGAACAAAGAAGGGTTGTGATGCGGTGCGCTCAACTGCCAACCAGCGCCCAACCCTCGGCGTTAAGCGTGATTAGTGATCGCCTCCGGCTTGCAGGCGAGATGTGAGCCAGAACGACCGCAATAGGCGTGAGCCGCCCGTATACGGCCCGATACGCCTGGCACGCGTGCGCAGCACAGGGCGGACATCTATTTCGGGTTTGTCTACGCGGGCAAGGTCGAGCAGGTGAGCCTGGTCACGGACTTCGAGCAGGCCCGTCGCCAACTTGGGAGCCAGGCCATAGTGGCCTGGCGCTCCCTTGACCAACACCTCCCTCAACGCCATGCGGCGCAGCGTCTGGTACATGCTGAAGCGCGGCATGGGAGAGCCTGATCGAACCAGTTCCGCATGCAGTACTGCGTGCTGAACCCATGCTCCGGGAGCCGTCAGACGCAACATGGCGGCAAGAATCTTCAGGCGTGCGAGGCTGCTTTTGAGCTTCGCCTCCTGCAACAGCCATCTGGCCTCACGCATATCACTCATCGAACCACTCCTTAATCCGATCAAAACGGCTTCAACACATGTTCATGGCCTCTGGGCCACCAAATGGCGGTTCAACACCAGCACGTCGTCCTCCGAGAACCGTCCGGCGTAGAACTGCAGCTTGGCGTAGGCCTGGAACCACTCCACATAGGTGCGCAGCAAGGCCTGCCTGGCCTGGTAGGACTGGCGCTCGGCATGCAGGGCATCGGTATTGGTGCGTTCGCCGCCAGCCACGCTCTTGCGCATGGCATCGACCAGCGCGGTGCTGTCCGTCACGTTCTGGCGCAGCGTGCTCACGCGCTCGGTGCTGGTGGCAAACACCCGGTAGTACTGCTCCAGGGTGGTGGCGGTGGTCTGGGTGGTGCGCTCCAGGTCGTAACGGGCCTGGGTCAGCCGGTTGCTGGCCTGGCGCGTGCTGTAGTAGCTGGAGCCGCCGCTGAACAACGGAATCGAGACCTGCAGGCCGATGGTGTTGCTCTTGTAGTCGCGGCCCTTGTTGTTGATGGTGTCCGAGACGATGCGCTCGTGGGATGCATACAGCGACACGCGCGGCATGAACTGGCCTTTCTCGCGCTCCACGGTCAGGTCGTTGTAGCGCACCGCCAGGCGTGCGGCCTGGACTTCCGGGTTCTGCTGTTGGGCATCGCCCAGCAACACCACCAGGTCACCATCGGGCAAGGCAGGCAGCATGGCCGTCTGGTTGATGTCCATCAGCTCGTGGGCATGGATCGGCCCACCCAGCAGGGCCGATAGCTCGCGCAATCGGTCGGCCAGCGCATTCTCATAGGTCACCAGTTCCGACTGGGTAGCTCCCAATTGCGTGCGGGTCTCCAGAATGTCGATCCGGGTGCCTTCACCCTGGGCCATCATGCGTTCGTTGCCGCGCAGCATGTCCTGGTACACGCGCAATTGCTGGCGGGCCAGCTCCAGCGAATCGCGGGCCAGCAAGGCATTCAGGTAGGCGTCGATCAGGGCCACGGCCTGCTGCTGGAGCTGCAGCCGGTATTGCACCTCGGCATATTCAGCCTGGGTCTTGCCCATGCGATAGGTGCTGATGGCCGAATAGTCGAACAGCGTTTGCTCAATGGTCAGGCCGGCGCGGCGGCCATAGAAACTGTCCTCGATGCTTTGCCGGCCGGCAGCCGTGGTGCTGTCGTAGTACTCGGTCTGGTTGGTGCGGTTGCGCAGGTAGTTGATCGAGGCTTGTGGCAACAAGGCGGCACGGGCAATGTTGCCGCTATCCCGCCCAGCGTCACGGGCCGCGCGGGCACTCAACACCTGCGGGTCGTTGAGCAGCATGCGCTCGTAAGCCTGAACCAGATCGAGCGATGGCGATTGGCTGGCCAAGGCGGTTGAGGCCTGCCCAACCCCTTGCGGTGGTGATGCCATTTGCAATTGATGCAAAGGCGAAGCCGTAGCGGGTGTGGCCTGGGCCAATACCGTGGGCATGCCATCGACGTACAGATAGAAAGCTAGAGGCGCGACAATGATCAGCTTGAATGTGTGGCTGCGGCTCATCATTCCTCCGTCAGTGCCAGACGGGTACGGTCACGCAGCGGCTTGAGCAGGTAGCTCATCATGGTGCGTTCACCCGTCTTGACGAAGGCGGTCACCGGCATGCCCGGCTGCAATTGCAGGCCCGGCAGCACCTCACGGCTGTCCAGGTCATCCACGCTGATCTCAATGTGGTAGTACGGCATCCCCTGTGGGTCTTCCAGGCGGTCGGCGGAAACGGTCTTGACCGTGCCCGGCAGCTTGGGGGTGGAAGATCGGTTGAAGGCGGCAAACTCCAGCTCCACCGGCTGGCCGGTTTGAACCTTGTCCACTTCCTGCACCGGCAGGCGGCCTTCCACCAGCAAGGGCTGGTCCAGCGGCACGATGTCCATCAGCTTGTCGCCCGCGCTGACCACGCCGCCCTGGGTAAAAACTGCCAGGCCCGCCACGATGCCCTCGGTAGGCGCGACGATCTGCATGTTGGTCACTTCGTACTGCGCGCTGTCCAGGCGCGACCCAAGGTCGGCGGTGCGTGTGCGGGTTTCGGCCAACGCCGTGCGCAGTTCCTTCTGGTAATCCTCACGCTGCTGAATCAGGCGCAGCTGGTACTCCTGCACCTGGCCCTGCAACTGCGCCAGGCGGCCCTGGTCATCGGCCACGGAACCGGCCAGTTGCAGGTATTGGCGTTCGGATTCCAGCAGGCGGTTGCGTGCCAGCAGGCCGTCATCGGCCAAGGAACGCTGCCCGGCCAGTTGATGCTCAAAGGTCTCGCGCTGGCTGCGGCGCGACTGCAGGATGCGTTGCAAGCTGTCGCTTTGCTCGCGCAGGCCGCGCAAAGTGGCTTCCAGGCCGCCCAGGGTAGCCTGCTGGGCGCTGCGGCGGCTGTCGAACAACTGCCGCTGCGCCTGGATGATCTCTGCGGCTTGCAAGTTGCCCTCGCGCTCAGCTTGCCGCAGGCGTTCGTCGAAGCGGATGTCATTCAAGCCGTCCCGCTCGGCTATCAGGCGGTTCTCCGTCGCCAGGCTGCTGAGGAACTGGAACTGCAAGGAATCCAGTTGGTTGCTCGCCACGTTCGGCTCCAGCACCACCAGCACCTGGCCTTCTTTCACCCGCTGGCCCTCAGTGACCAGAATCCGTTGCACCTTGCCGCCGCTGATGGGCTGCACCGCTTTGCGGTTGCCGCTGACCACCACCTTGGCATCGACTGGCACGCCGGCATCCAGTGGTGCCAGCATGGCCCAGCCGAGAAAACCCACCACGCCGACCAGTACGATCAGCCAGCCCAGCCGCACAAAGTGGCGATCATCCACCGACAGCAGATCATCCTTGGGGTCGATCAGGTCGGCGTCCAGTGAAGAGGCGTCCATATTCATCGTCGTGCTCATGCTCCCTCCTTGCGTTGCGCAAAGTTCATCGCGGCCCCATAGGTGGGAATGGGCATGACCCGTTGCTGTGGTTGGGGTTGCCCGGACGTTGGCCTTGGCTGGGCACCGCGTTGCATGCGCTGCATCACCTCGGTCATCGGGCCGAAGTCGGCCTGAGCACCGGCGTGCAAGATCAGCAGCTTGTCGGCCTGTTTGAGGATGTTGGGTTTGTGCGTGATCAGCACCAGGGTGATGCCAGCGGTCTTCATCCGGCCAATGGCCTCGGCCAGCATGGCGTCACCGGCTTCGTCGAGGTTGGCGTTGGGTTCATCCAGCACTACCAGGCACGGCTCGCCGTACAGCGCACGGGCCAGGCCCACGCGCTGGCGTTGCCCGCCAGACAGGCCCATGCCGTTTTCGCCCAGACGGGTCTGGTAGCCCTCGGGCAATTGCAGAATCAGCTCATGCACCCCGGCCATCTGCGCAGCGGCAATCACCTTGGCTTCATCCACCTCACCGAAGCGGGCAATGTTCTCGGCCACCGTACCTGCGAACAGTTGCACGTCTTGCGGCAGGTAGCCGACCAGCGCGCCCAGGGCTTCCGGCCGCCATTGGTCGAGCGGGGCGCTGTCCAGCCGCACCTTGCCGCGCAGCGGTGGCCAGGCATTGACCAGGCAGCGAGCCAGCGTGGTCTTGCCCGCGCCGGAGGGGCCGATCACCACCAGCACCTCACCGGCGTTCAGCTTGAAGTTGATGCCATGCAGCACCGGCTGGGTCTGGCTGGGCGGGGCGGCCAGCAACTGTTCGACCGCCAGATTGCCTGCCGGGCGGGGAAAATCCATGCCTTTGGCCAGCGGTGGAAAGTCACCAAGCAATTGGCTCAGGCGGCGTTCGGCTTCCTTGACCTGCGTCCATTGTCGCGATGCGCCCATGATCTGGTCTATGGGCGCCAGGGCGCGGCCCAGTAGGATGGAGCCGGCAATCATCATGCCCGCCGTCATCTGGTTTTCCAGCACCAACCAGGCCCCCAGGCCCAAGGCCAGGGACTGCACCGCCATGCGCAGCGCCTTGTTCCAGCCCTGAATCTTCGCCATGCGGGCACTGGCCAGGTTCTGCTCACGCACATAGCCCAGGTGCTGCTCAGCCCAGCGGCGGCGCAGGTTGGCCAGCATGCCCATACCGGCAATCACCTCGGCATTGCGCAGGTTGGCCCCGGCATCGCGGCGGGAATTGATCGCCAGTTCCCCGGCTTTCTTCAGGTGCGGGCGGCTCACCCGCTCATTGAGCCAGGCCACGCCCATCAGCACCACGGTGCCGCCCAGGGCGAACCAGCCCAGCGCGGGGTGGAAATAGAACATCACCAGCACATACACCGGGAACCAGGGCGCATCGAACAGCGCGAACAGTGATTGGCCGGTGGCGAACTGGCGCAATTGTTGGAGATCGTCCAGCGGCTGGGCGGCATTGAGCTTGCCGGTCTTGAGGTTGGCGCTGAAGGCCGCGTCGTAAATGCGTGGGGCCAGCTTGCGGTCAAACCCGGTGCCCAGGCGCAGCACCACCAGCGAACGCACCCACTCCAGCGCCCCCATCAGGGCATACATGCCCAGCAGGATGACGGTGAGCATCAGCAAGGTCATTTCGTTGCCGGAGGCCAGTACCCGGTCATACACTTGCAGCATGTACAGCGCCGGGGCCAGCATCAGGATATTGATGACGCCCGAGAACACGCCGATATGTACGAAACTGCGTTTGTAGGTCAGCAGAGCACGGGCCAATTCACCGTGCGCACCCTCTGCCGGCCGGGATTTGCCCGCCGTCATTACATCACCAGCCCTTTTTACGGAAAAAGAATCCCCCTCCCCATAAAAACGGGGAAAGCCGAAATCTGCCTGCAGCTTGTTTTTGCAGGTGGTTCCGTAAACCGCTAAAATCGACGGCTTCCGGAAGACGGAGCCTGGCCAAAAAGCACCAGGCCCCGGTACTACCCGGTCAAGTGGTGGATCTTCCCGCTAGAAAATCACCACCACTTTTCCGGTCAAACCTCTTGCATTTCTGGAATGGCTGCTTACGCGGCCAGCAGGAGGTTGCTGTCGACTTCTGCTGCAGCAACGGCATATGCATCAGCCGCAACAGCACTGCTGGGAGCGTAGTCGTAGTAGCTGATCGACACGCCGGTGCCAGACAGTGCATTCTGGATGCCTGCCCACGAGTCGGTGATGTCCGAGCCCTTGGACTCCAGGTACTTGTCCAGCACCCACTCGAAGGCTTGCACGCCGGTATTGTCAAACGCCAGGCTGTACAGCACCGTGGAGTTCAGCGTTGCGGATTCGTACATGCTGGCGTTGGCCAGAATGCTGGAAAGCGCCGTGCCATCAGCAGCTGTTGCCGACACGTTGATGGCGCTGTTGCCATTGGCGACACCGAACTGGCTGGCAGCCACAGCGTTCACCGCAACATTGAAGCCGTTGATTACCAACAGGGGGTAGCTGGTATTGAACGCAGTCAGCGTGGCGGCCTCCGGAGCGGGACTGTCGTCACCGACAGGGGTGTAACCAAGTGACAGCTTGTTGAGCTGGCCGGAGGTCACGAACTCGTACTTGCCATTACTGTTGGTATCGACGGTATTCCACGCGAAACCGGTGGCCGCAGTGGACTCCACCACAAATTTCCCACCGCCGTTCGATGGGTTCAGGTGGTCCACACCTTGGCCAGCGTACACCTTGAAGTCGTAGATCTTGTTGCCGGCTTGGTAGATTGCAACACCTTCATAGGTGTTTCCGTTCGTGGCCTTGACGGAGCCAATGTATGCAGGCAGGTGATACTGATCGATCATCGTTTGATCGTAGGTATCGCGCCAGTCGTTGATAACATTTTTAAGAGACATAACGTCTTCTCCATATTACGCAAGCCGGTCGCAACTCCGGCAAAATTTGTTTCAACCCGGATGGCTGAAACAGCGAAAACTTAAAATCTGTATTCCAAATTTGCTGTAACGGTGCGGCCTGGATAAAAGTTGTAGCCCAAAGAGGTTGGCGTGCCGTCAAATTTGTCAGTTAGATTGGCAATGTAAATTCCTGCTTTCAGTTGATCGCTGAAGCGGTAGTTGAAGAACAGATCAAATTTGACAGTTTTTGGCCAAAGATAGGCATCTATCCAGCCATCTCCATTGGGCAATGGTGCTGATGAGTCGTTGCTCGGGTCTTGAGCATCCTTGATGTAGTAATAAGATGCGCGTTGTTTGCCTCGAAAATTCAAGGTGCTGCCTATTTCCATTTTCCCGTTGTAAGGCGTCAAGGCTGCGGTGAAGCTCCCTCGAATAGGCTCAATCAAGCTGGTTTCCATCCAGTTCCAGCCTGAGTAGCATAGGCTGGAATTTCTGTTTGTTTGAGAGTAAACGGTGTCGCCATTTGCATTCAGTGATGTGGAGTAATTGCTGCCACTGGGTGAGAGCGAACTGCACATTTTGTTGTTGTGCCGCAGCGGAACAGTCAGATTCCCTCGTATGTAGAACAAGGGCTGTCGGTAGGCCAGATTCAGTTCAAAGCCATGACGAACAACAGCCTCCAAGTTGTTGACGTTGGCAACAGCTCCGCCGATAGTGCCAATTCCGCGCTCCGAAATTACATCATTTTCCATCCAGATGGGGCCGTAGCCGATGTAATTGCGAATGCGATTTCGGTAATAGCCAATTCCTGCATGCAGTTGATCAGAAGCTGCCAGCCAAGAGGATTTCTGGTAGTTGATGCCCAATTGCAGGGAAAGATTTTTTTCTTTATCAAGATGGGGGTTGGCAACAAATTGCTGCCTCAACCACGGGCCTGATGTGTACATTTCATTACTTGTTGGTGCTCGCTCGCTATATCCGATAGAACCATAAGTTGTTAGTCCAGTCCCGATAGCGGTGTATTGCAAACTGAGATGGGCCTGCTTTAGATTAAAGCGGTGATGTTTGTCTTCATCGTTATAGCGAACTCCTCCTAATCCCTCGGGGTCAATTTTCATTCCATTTGAATACTTTAGGATTTCCGCTTGCGCCATGCGTCGGGCTTCGCTAAAAGAGTAGCCTTGACTGCGATAAGCATTTACGAGTGTTGCCAAATTAGGAACTATTCCTTCTCTTGCCATATTTCCTGTAAGGAATCTTGGCGAATCAACATCCATCTTGAGGCGCTGCCAGCCTATGCCGGCGCTAGCTTGCCATGGACTATCCCCTTCGGTGCTCAAATTCAGCACGAGACCGGAAGATTTATTTTTGGAACTAGGGTCCCATTCTTGGGCTACGCTGTAGGGTAAGCCACGGTTCTTCTTGTCTTCCTCCAACCAATCGGCTTCACTGAAACTGTCTACATCTTTATGGGCACGTCGGAGTTCGAATGCAGAATCCAAACGCAATGGGCCGACAAGTGACGAGTGGAAATGGCTGACATTATTCAGCTTTAACCCATTTGAACTGTTATCCACGAAATAGTGCATATCCTGACCTACCGCGCTCGTTCCCGGGATTCCTTTCCAGCGCTGATCTCTTTTTTGCTTTTCGTGATAAATCATGATTTCAGGATTGAAAAAATCCGAGATGGCTGCTTTGTATTTCAGACTGACAACCTGATTTTTCATTTCATTGCCAATGGACCAGGGGCGTTCGCCCCATATGGCTCCGCTCGCGCCAGATAAGGATGGCAACCATATATTTGGCTCTTGATCCGTCTCATAGCTGGACTTGCTGGCGGTAGCAAACAGCTCAAGGCTCTGACTGAATTCATCGTTGAAGTAATGACGCAGGCGTAACATCTGCGATTCGGCCTTCCGTTCTGTGCCTGTCAAAGCACCAGACTTTGCCGCTTGTTTGAGTTGATTCAATCGTTCAGGCGATAGCTGACAATTATTCAATCCATCCCTGCTTCCGCTTGTAACTCCGCGAATTCCTTGATAACGACAACTTCCCTCCCAATTACTGGTGGGATCATTTATTCCATCAACGAAGTTTAGATTCGTCGCATGGAAATACTTCAGCATGTCTCCGTCATTAAAGTGACTGCCGATCCGGTACGCATCATTTTCACTGTCGGCTGCGCCTACCATCACATCCCAGCGTTCATTACGTCCGCCCAAGAAGAACGACCCCGAAGGTTTTTGACCGTTTCGATATTTGCTGAATCCAGTTGATCCTCGAATCATTCCGCCAAAATCTTTGCCGGGCAGCAAAATGTCGTCGAGGTCCATGTATTTGAAATCGGCTGATCCGCCCAGACTGCCAAGAGTGCCGGTGCTGGTATTCACACCCCTGGTAACGTCAATTGATTTCAAAAACTGAGGATCAACGAAGATTGAGCCGGTCTGGCCAATATCTTTAGTAAAGGCATGGAAGTTCTGTGTAATGCCTTCAAGCGACTGAGTAACACGCCCATGCCCCGCAATGCCTTGCACACCAACAGACACTTCTGGCCTGGCATAAAGGCTGTTGACGGACGTGCCTGATATCTGATCAATCAAGTCACTCATGTGGCTGGCACCGCGCCGCTCCACATCTTCCTTACTCACCCCGCTGGTGTTGCCTATGGCCTTCTTTTCTTGTTCGGCTGTGCCGACTACCTCCACGGCGTCCAGCGTGTGAGGGGCATCGGCATCGGTGATATTCAGAACAGACGATTCTTCCTGGTCAGGGGAGGGGCGCTGTGCTTCCTGGGCCAACGCTTGCTGGCCCGAGAGCACCAGGGCAATGGCCAGGCACAGACGGCTGGGGCGCAGATGCAGGCCATCCTGGCGCTGATGGGCCGGCCTGCGTGCCGTTTGCCCCTGTCGTCCGGAGAGGGCTATGCCCTCAGTGCTCCCAGCGTTGTCTCCCCTGAATACCATCTGAATCTGCCTTTACTACGAATAAGAGATTGAATGATAGGCATTTACAATATTGCGTAAAGCATGCCTATCCCCTGGCTGGCCCCTGTTGCCTCCGAGTGCGTTCCTTGCCCCTTGCGGCGCGATGTCCGCTGCGATGGGAAGGAGTGAGCGTCTTTCGATGAAGACTCTTGTGGAAGGCTGTCGATTACCAGCTATTCCGGATGATTACCAAATTTCGCCAACCGTGCTAACGGTTTACGGGAAAAATTTGACATTTCGGGGTTTTTTGTTGCAGTACACCATGCGCGGCGGGTAAGTGCTTGCTTCCAGCCACGCCGTGACGCGGCCTGAAGGTGTGTTGTGGCGGTGTGGCAGGCAGGAATTACTGCAGGCCATCACCCGCCAGTTGGCGTTGCAGCTTGGGGGTGATGCCCAGTGCGCACTGCTTGGGCGAGATGCCGGTGTGGGTGCGGAACAACCGGCTGAAGTGGCTGAGGTTGGCAAAGCCGCAG
Organism: uncultured Comamonas sp.; assembly: GCA_902175065.1. Taxonomy (GTDB): domain Bacteria; phylum Pseudomonadota; class Gammaproteobacteria; order Burkholderiales; family Burkholderiaceae_C; genus Comamonas. The sequence continues at coordinate 32,274 of CABIIJ010000014.1, forward strand.
CTGATGGCGGTTTCGGTGACGCTGGTGCCGCGTTGCAGCATGGTGATGGCGACGTCGAGTCGGATGCGGGTCAGGCAGGCATAGACCGAGCAGCCATACATGGCATGGAAGCCCGACTGTAGGCGTTTTTCGTTCAGGCCCACGGCGCGGGCCAGGGTTTGCACGGTCCAGTCCTGGTCATAGCTCTTCTCCAGGAGCGCGCGAGCGTCGATCAGGTGGGGTCTGTCGGCGGGCACCGGCAGTACAACCTGCTGCGCTGCGAGGTTTTCACGCAGGAAGCAGGCGATGGCCTCGAATGCCTTGGCGCGCAGGTACAGATCACGTGAGATGCAGGGGCCGGGGTAAGTGCAGCCAAAGCCCAGCAGGTCGCACGCGATACGCTGCAGGCCGCTGGAGGCCGGCATGACACCGAGAAAGGCGTCGATGTGCGATTGATCGCCAGCCACGGTGCAGATGCGGCTGCGCAAGTCGTCCATCTGCAGGCCGGTCAGGCCAGCCATGGCGGTTTGCGGCATGTGGATGCTGACCATGCGGAAGGCACCTTCAGACTGGCCGTCGAGCACGTCCCAGCCTTTGGCGTATGAGCCTGTCGCCATCATGATGGCCGATCCCGCCTTGGCATCGAGCACGGCACCATCGTCGAAGGCTGCCTGCATGCGGCCTTCGAGCAGGATGTTCACGCTGAAGGCCGATGGCCCTTCTGCCTGAAATGCCCATTTGCTGCCTGGGCGGCCATTGATGCAGCTGATGCACAACCCTTCGCAGGGTTGATACATGTGAACCGCGTGCCTCCAATCTTCGTGTACGTGGTCCAGCCCTTCTTCTGGCAGTTTGCCTGGATCAAGGGCTGGTTGGCCGGACACTATCTCTGCGTTCCCCGCCATAAAAATTTCCTGAAAACATCAAATTTTTTCCGTAAACCGTTAGCGCTATTTTTCAGTTGGCGTAATGATGCTCGATATCACTATTACCTATCTTATCGCTAAATATACAAGATAGACATTGGCAATTGTGATTTACCCGCATCTAGCCCATGACAAAAGCCTTAATCAGGCCACGGACTTTTTCAGTATGTCGATCACTTCCCTAGTTCCGTCGCGCCTGAGTGCGCGGCAGGTTTTACCTGCTATTGCAGGCATCTATATCAGCCAGACGATTATTACGGCTTTAACTACCCAGGCACTGCCTTCGCTGTTGCGCGATGCCGGAGCTTCGTTGCAAGTGGCCGGGTTGACTGCCCTGCTATGGATACCTTGGGGGCTGCGTTTTCTGTGGGCACCAGCGGTGGAGCGCTGGCGCTTGCCTGCCGGCCAACTGACGCGGCATTCACGGACACTGGTCTTGACAGGCCAATGGTTGATTGCGGCGGTATTGCTGCTGTTGGGGCTGGCGGCGCTGGGCGGTGTTCTCTCGCTGTCCGGGCATGCCGGATGGATTCTGGGCGGCTTGTTGCTGGCGGCCTTGGTGGCCGCAACCACGGACGTGGCCAGCGACGGCTTTACGGTTGAGCAGCTTGCCAGCCAGCAGCGCGGCTGGGGCAATGTTGCCCAGGTGGGTGGCAGCTATGTCGGAGCGATGCTGGGCGCTGGGGGGTTCCTGTTGGTGGCCGGATCTGCAGGCTGGCCATGGGCACTCATGGCCGCCAGCCTGGCGGTATTGCTGCTGAGCATACCGATGCTGCTCTTGCGTGAGCCGCCCCGTGATAGAGCCTTGGCTGTCGGCCACCGTCCTGGGCTGATGCATGCGCTGCGCCGGCCGGAGATACGCATCGGTCTGGTGTTGATGCTGCTCTCCAGCGTAGGGGTGCGCTTGACGCTGGGGATGTTTGGCCCATTCCTGCTCGACAAGGGCTTGAGCCTGGAGCAACTGGGCTGGTTGTTCGGCTCCCTGCATATTGGTGCCGGGCTGACTGGGGCTTTCCTGGGTGGCATTCTGGTACGGGCCGCGCCAGGCTGGCGGGCGGTATGGATTGCGGTGGGCTTGAAGGCACTGGTTCTGGCTGCTTTGACCTTGGCGGCTCCCACGGCCTCCCTAACGGTGTTGATGGTGCTGGTGGGGCTGATGTTCGCAGTGCTGGGCTTTGTCTGGGTCGCGCTTTACTCAGCGCTGATGGGGCTGACTTCGCCCTTGCAGTCCGGTGTGGATTTCACCCTGTTCCAGAGTGCTGATGCCTTGCTGGCGGTGGCAGGAGGTGTGGCCGGAGGCTGGCTGTCCCAACATCTTGGATACGAAGTGTGCTTCGGACTGGCAGCGGCTTCAGCCGTGGTCGCAGTACTGGTGGTCAGGCGCAAGGCTCCTTCCCTGGATGACAAAGCGAGGGGGCTTACGGCATATGAGTGAGGGCAATTCTCAGGCGGTTCCGGGTGTCTGGTCCATCATGCGGCCTGTGCAGGACCAGATCCGCCTGGCCATGGTCTTGGCGGGGCTGGCAGCCGCCTGTGCCCTGGGGGCCTTGTGTGCGCTGGCCTGGTGCGTGCATACCTTGCTGATCGCACCCGGCCAGTGGCCTTGGGCAGCCCTGTCGCTGGCCGTCGTGCTGACGGTACTGGCGTACGTTCTGCGGCTGACGGCATTCAATCGCTCGCATTTCGCGGCCTTCCAATTGGAAACCCGCTTGCGTACCGATCTTTCCGAGCATCTGGCGCGGGTGCCGCTGGGCTATGTGCAGCAGACCGGCTCCGGTGCTTTGACCAAGGTGATGATGGATGACGTCAAGGCGCTGCATGTGTTTGTGGCCGACAGCACGCCTTTGTATGCGCGGGCTTATGTCTCGCCGCTACTGACCTTCGCGCTGCTGTGGTGGCTGGATTGGCGGCTGGCCCTGGCGGCGACGGCGGTGCTGGCGGTCGGCATGGCGGTGGTGTCGCTTGCCATGCGCGGCAGCGGCGAGATGATGCAGCATTACCACGCCGCCAGCGAGAACGTCAGCAAGGCCGTGGTGGAGTATGTGCAGGCCATGCCGGTGGTGCGTACCTTCGACACCGGCACAACCACATTCCAGCGTTACCAGCAGGCACTCAATGCCTTCGTCGAGGTGGTGTTGCAGTGGTACCGGATGGCGGGTGTGTCGTCGCGCCTGTCGATGGCCATCCTCAATCCGCTGCCCACCCTGGCGGTGCTGGTGTGGCTGGGCGGCTGGCTGATCAGCCGTGACGCGCTGGCGGCTTCGACCTGGTTGGCAGTGCTGCTGGTGGGCACGGGCATGGCCGAATCGCTGCTGCCGCTGATGTCGCTCAAGCACCTGGTCGCCAAGACACAGATGAGCATCTACCGCATCCACGAAGTCATGGCCGAGCCGGAGCTGCCAGTGGTGGATAGTGCCCAGGCCAAGGTGCCGCGAGATGCCAGCGTGTGCTTCGAGAACGTGGATTTTCGCTACATGGCTGATGGCGAGCGGGTGCTGCAAGGTGTGAGCTTCGAGGCACCTCAAGGCAGTGTCACGGCATTGGTCGGCCCTTCGGGTGCGGGCAAGACGACGGTGGCGCGGCTGATTCCGCGCTTCTGGGACGTGAGTTCTGGCTGTATTCGGGTGGGCGGCGTGGATGTGCGCGAGATGCTGCCCGAGGTCTTGATGCAGCAGGTGGCTTTCGTGTTTCAGGACACGTTTCTGTTTGCCGACACCATCGCCAACAACATCCGCCTGGGTCTGGGTGCTGCGACCATGGATGAAGTCATTGCCGCTGCCAAGGCCGCCCAGGCCCATGAGTTCATCATGGCCTTGCCGCAAGGCTATGACACGCCCGCAGGCGAGCGGGGTGTCTTTCTCTCCGGCGGGCAACGCCAGCGCATCACCATCGCCCGCGCCATCTTGCAGAACCGGCCCATTCTGGTGCTGGACGAGGCTACGGCCTTTGCCGACCCGGAAAACGAGGCGGCACTGGTGGCGGCACTGTCGAACCTGATGCACGGCAAGACGGTGCTGATGGTGGCGCACCGGCTATCGACCATCCGGGATGCCGACCAGATTCTGGTATTCGACCAGGGGCAACTGGCCGAGCAAGGCCGACACGATGCGCTGGTGGCACAGGGCGGCGTGTATGCGCGGCTATGGCATAACTATGAAACAGCGCAGAACTGGTCGCTGGCAGGAGTCATGGCATGAGTACACAGCAACCCACACCGAAGACCGCAACTAGGATCACGCCCCTGCGCGAGACCTGGCAGCAACTGATGAGCAGTGCCCGCAGCCGCGCCCCCCAATTGCGGGCCAGCCTGATCGGGCTGGGCTTGGCTGCTGCCCTACAAGGCCTGGCACTGGCATGCCTGATGCCCTTGTTCCAGGCACTGATTCCGCAGGCGGATTGGACTGCCGCCTGGCCCTGGCTGCTGGCGATGACAGCATTGATGCTGGCAAGCACGGCAGTGCGTTGGTGGGCCCAGGGCTTCGATTACCGGGGCGACATGGTGCACAACACCCATCAACTGCGCACCGAGCTGGGCGAGCAGTTGCGGCGGATTCCGCTGGAGGTCTTGCAGGACAAGCGCACCGGCGCGGTGAATGCCACGCTGCTGGGCAATGTGGACGAGACGCTGAGCTACATCCTGACCGTTGCCAATATGATGGCAACCGCCCTGGTTACGCCAGTGGTGGTGGCGCTGGCAGCCCTGTGGTTCGACTGGCGCATGGGGCTGATTCTGCTGCTGGTGTTTCCGCTGCTGATTCCGTTGTACCGCTGGCGGCGTCCGGCCTTCGGGCGCGGCATGCGCATGCTGGCCGATGCCAACGAGCGCACCAGCAGCGATATTTTGGAGTACGCCCAAGGCCTGCCGGTACTGCGGTCGGCATGTTGTGTGGGTGAGCACGCTGTGGCCTTGCAGGCCAGTTTCAAGCACCTGGAAATGATCCAGACCATCGGCCAGAAGAAAGGCGCCAAGCCGAACCTGGTCCTGGCAACCGTCATGGAGCTGGCCATCCTGCTGGTGGTGTTCGTCGGCACGCTGTTGGTCGTGCAAGGTTCGCTGGATGTCGCCATTCTGGCGGCCTTGATGGTGATCGTGGTGCGCTTTGCCGAACCGTTGGCGACTTTTGTGCTGTACGCCAAGGTGATTGACCTGATCGAGGCCGCTCTGGGCAAGATCAATGCCCTGCTGGCCGTCGCGCCCTTGCCCCAGCAATCGCCCGAGCAGATGCCAAAGACTTTTGACGTGGCATTCGAGGGTGTGCGCTTTGGCTATGCCAGTGCCGAGCAGCCCACGCTGCGCGATCTGGATGCGTATCTGCAAGCCCGCAGCCTGACGGCCTTGGTTGGCCCTTCAGGCAGCGGCAAGACCACGGTGACGCGTTTACTGATGCGCCATGCCGACCCGCAGGCTGGGGCCATCACCATCGGTGGCGTGGATATCCGCGCGATCGCGCCGGAGCAGCTCAATGCGCTGATTTCCGTGGTGTTCCAGGACGTGTACCTGTTCGACGACACCATCCTGGCCAACATCCGCATGGCCCGGCCCGACGCCAGCGATGCAGAGGTCGAGGCCGCCGCCCGTGCGGCCCATTGCCATGAGTTCGTCACGCGCTTGCCCGAGGGCTACGCCACACGCGTGGGCGACATCGGCGGGCGGCTCTCGGGCGGCGAGCGTCAGCGCATCAGCATTGCGCGGGCCATGCTCAAGAATGCCCCCATCGTCATCCTCGACGAGCCTACCGCCGCGCTGGATACCGAGAGCGAAGTGGCGGTGCAGACCGCCATTGATGCTCTGGTGCGTGAGCGCACGGTGATCGTGATTGCCCACCGCCTATCAACCATTGCCGCTGCCGACCAGATTCTGGTGATCGACGATGGACAAGTGGTCGAGGCCGGCAGGCATGCCGATCTGCTGTCCTGTAAGGGCCGTTACGCCCGCATGTGGCAGGCCCAGCAAAGTGCCAAGAACTGGCATGCCAGCCGCGAGGCACAACCAAATTTTGACTTAGCAGGAGATTGAACCATGCCCCCCTTCAAATTGCGTCTTCTCAGCCTGGCGCTGATTTCGCTCCATTCCCTGGCAGGAATGGCTACTGCGCAAGCACAAGACGTAGCAACAGACGCCGGGGATGTTCAGTCGCTTGCTCCTGTGGTGGTGTCGGCCAGCAAACGCGGCGAAACCCTGGATCAGCTCAACGGTGCCGCCAGTGTGGCCGACCGCCTGGCCCTGGACGATGCCCAGGTAAGCTCTACCCTGGAGCTGGACCGGGTCTTTCCCGAGTTGTACATGTCGCACAGCGCGACATTCCTGTTCCCCATCATCACGCTGCGCGGGGTGACGTCTGCCCAGGATTTCTACAACCCGGCCTTGACGATCTATGTGGATGGCGTGCCGCAACTGCCGACCTTTGCCGCCCAGTCGTTACTGGGGGTTGAACAGGTGGAACTGCTCAAGGGGCCGCAAGGCACGCTGTATGGCAAAAGTGCCCAGGGCGGCGTGCTCAACATCGTTTCCCACAAGCCCGACAACACACCGCAGTTCGCCGCCCGCGCCGGCGTATCGAGCCGCGACGGCTATCAGGTGCAGGCGGAGGGTTCCGGGCCACTGGTCGAGGATCTGCTGTACGGGTCGGTGTCGCTGCTGGGCAATGACGTCAATGGGGATATTCGTAGTGACGTGATCGGCAGTGACAAGCTGGGTGGCGTGCGTTCGCGAGCCGGCAACGTGAAACTGCGCCTGGCGCCGACCGGCAGCCCATGGGAGTTGGGCCTGAGTGGTGGACGCGATTGTGCGACGGGTGATCAGGAGGTCTATACCCTGTTCGACGACTACAAATCGCGCAGAGCCTATGTCTCGCCCAATCTGCCAGAGGCCTACCGGGATTACCGCCAGAAGCGCTGCGCCAACAGTTTCGCCGCCAATGGACAGTACGATTTCGACCAATGGCGCCTGAACGTGATCGCCAGCAGCCAGCGTGTGCATACCTCGCGCCACTGGCCGATCGACATTTATTTCCCGCAGTTCTCCGAGCACTGGAAGCAAAACACCCAGGAAGTACGCCTGTCGACACGGGCGAATGAGACTGGTGATGCCTCTCCACGCGCCTGGGATGCCGTGTTCGGCCTGTACCGCCAGGAAGTGGATATGTCGCGGGGTTATCAGTTCGACATGGTAGTGCCCAGCCTGTATCGGGTCGTGGATTCTGCATCGACCAACCGCACCGAGTCCCTGGCGGCTTATGGGGATGTGACCTGGCACCTCACCTCCAAGGCGGATATCACGACCGGCCTGCGCTTCACCCGGGATGAAGCCCGAACCCGTTTCGACGGCGAGCAGATGGGCAATGGCTTCCAGGGCCAGGCGTCATCGAGCCAGAACACCTGGCTGGGGCACGTTGCCGCTGGCTATCAGTTTGCACCGCAGTGGCGCGGCTACATCAACGTGGCGCAGGGTTACAAGCCGCTGGGCTACAACCTGGCACCTTCCAGTGTGGATGATGCCAAGGGCTATGGCCGCGAGCGCTCAATCAGCTACGAGGCCGGTGTGCGCTATTCCGCCGATACGCTGCGCGCCAGCATGGCCGTCTACCGCGTGGACAGCAAGGACGTGCAGCTCTATGGCGATGGTGACATGGGCAACCAGACCTTGCGCAACGTCGGTGACACTCGCTCGGTTGGCGTGGAGTTCAATACCGAGTGGGATATCACCCGACAGTGGACGCTCAGTGCCGGGGGCTTCGTGAATGACGCCACATTCCGCCGCTTCGAGGACTCCAGCGCCTGCACCGGCTGCACGCACAACGACGTGCCGATGGCGCCTCGTTATGGCGTGACCTTGGCCGCCAAGGGCAATGTGCGCGTGGGTGACACGGTATTGCGACCACAGCTCTCAGTGCGCCGTACCGGAGCACATTACTTCGACAGCGCCAATACCCTGCGCCAGAACGCCTATACCGTGGTGGATGCCGGGCTGGCCTGGAATCCGACCAGCAACCTGGAGTTGATGCTCTACGCCCAGAATCTGACCGACAAGGACTACCGGACCTATGGCTTCTCCTACGGGGCAACCGGCAATTTCGCTCAGGTGGCGCCAGGCCGGACCGTGGGGCTGACGGCAACCTATATGTACTGATGCAGGTCTGAGTGCAGGTCTTCGCTTCATTTGGACTGCACTCAGGCCCCAGATCACGATCGGCAACCCCCTTGATGAACACATCGGATATGGAGGCTAAGGTGTCAATACACCCTGATTCACGGCATGCAACGGCCTTCAACCTGAAGCCACTGATGGTGGCCTACATGGCCTGCACGATGGCTATGATGGCGTTCGTGGCGCTGATTGGGCCGATCGCGCGATTGCTGCACCTGCCCGCATGGCAGGCAGGTGCAGTTGTCACGGTGGGCGGTGTACTGTGGATGCTGCTGTCGCGCCCCTGGGGCACCTTGAGTGATCGGCGTGGGCGGCGCGCGGTGTGTCATGGTCAAGTTTGCCTCAGGCATGTCCTTAGAACCTGTTCAAAGTCTCCCCGAGGATGTGAGAAGCTCGGGGCGTGAGAAAGAACTATCCGAGCGACATCAGTCGCGAACAATTCGAGACCATCAAGCCACTCTTGGAGAGCGCACGCAGGAAGACTGCGCCGCGCA
>CABIIJ010000015.1 GCA_902175065.1 uncultured Comamonas sp.
CGCCCCGACGGCCTGGCTGCACCACCCCACGCCCGCCGCACCGCGCCGGCACGCCAGCCACAAGGGCAGTTTTGGCGATGTGCTGGTCATCGGCGGCCAGGGGCTGCACGCCGGGGCAGCCATGCAGGGGGCGGCGATTCTGGCCGCCACGGCAGCGCTGCACCAAGGCGCAGGCCGGGTGTTTTTGCACCTGCTGGACAACGGCCAGCTGGCGCACCTGCCGCAAACGCCGGAAATCATGCTGCGCAACCAGGTGGCGGCCCTGGCGCAACTGGGCCAGAGCACCGTGGTGTGCGGCTGCGGCGGCGGCAGCAGCGTGGCCGCCCTGCTGCCCAAGGTGCTGGAGCACAGCGCCCGCCTGGTGCTGGATGCCGATGCCCTGAACGCCATCGCCACCGATGCCGTGCTGCGCCAGCGTCTGAGAAACCGCCAGCCGGGCGGCCTGCCCACCATCCTCACCCCGCACCCGCTGGAAGCCGCGCGGCTGCTGGCCAGCAGTGTGCAGGAGGTGCAGGCCAACCGCCTGGCTACCGCACAGGCCCTGGCCGATGCGCTGGGCTGCACGGTGCTGCTCAAGGGCAGCGGTAGCGTGATTGCCAGCCCGGGCCAGTTGCCGCGCATCAACCCCACCGGCAATGCACGGCTGGCCACGGGCGGCACCGGCGACGTGCTGGCCGGGATGATCGCGGCGCTGTGGGCCAGCCAGGGCCAGGACAGCCATACCGCCGCCAGCGACGGCGCCTATCTGCATGGGCAATTGGCGGATGCGTGGCCTGCGCAGCGCCCTTTGACGGCCAGCGCCCTGGCGCAAATGCAGTATTAAAAAAAGAGCTGCTTCCGCTGGTTTTTAAAAGATTTCAGGTATTTATCTATTTGAAATCGTTTATTTATCAGCGGAAAAAACTCTCTTTTTTTACAAGAACAATTCTGCGCTTCTGCTTCCCCCGTCACACCCGCGAAGGCGGGTGTCCAGCGACAGCGTTCATGGGGCGCACTGGATTCCCGCCTTCGCGGGAATGACAGTGGAGAGGACGGGAATGACGATGGAGGGAACGGGCTAATAACTGGCCGCAATCGGTGCCAGCGCCACCTGCACGTCGCCGCACTGGGCGCGGTGGCGCAGGGCGTGGTCCATCAGCACCAGGGCCAGCAGCGCCTCGGCAATGGGCGCGGCGCGGATGCCGACGCAGGGGTCGTGCCGGCCCTTGGTCACCACCTCGACCGGCTGGCCGTGGATGTCGATGGACGGGCGCGGGCTGAGGATGGAGCTGGTCGGCTTGATGGCGATGCTCACCTCGATATCCTGCCCGCTGCTGATGCCGCCCAGCACCCCGCCCGCATGGTTGCTGGCAAAGCCTTGCGGCGTCATGGCATCGCCATGCACCGTGCCGCGCTGGGCCACGCTGGCAAAACCGGCACCGATTTCCACGCCCTTGACCGCATTCAGGCCCATCATGGCGTAGGCAATGTCGGCATCCAGCTTGTCGTAGATCGGCTGGCCCAGGCCCACCGGCACGTTCGCCGCCTGCACGCGGATGCGGGCGCCGCAGCTGTCGTGCGCCTTGCGCAGGGCGTCCATGTAGTCTTCCAGCGCCTGCACGTCGGCCACCGGGGCGAAGAAGGGGTTGTGGGCCACGTGCTCCCAGCCCTCGAAGGCAATGGGCAGTTCGCCCAGCTGCGTCATGCAGGCCCGCAGTTCGGTGCCGAATTTTTCCTTCAGCCACTTTTTCGCCACCGCCCCGGCAGCCACCGTGGGGGCCGTCAGCCGTGCCGAGGAGCGCCCGCCGCCGCGCGGGTCGCGCACGCCGTATTTCTGCCAGTAAACGTAGTCGGCATGGCCCGGGCGAAACTGCCGGGCGATGTCGCCGTAGTCCTTGCTGCGCTGGTCGGTATTGCGGATCAGCAGCGCAATCGGCGTGCCGGTGGTCACGCCCTCGTACACGCCAGAGAGGATTTCCACCTGGTCGGCCTCCTGCCGCTGCGTGACGTGGCGGCTGGTGCCGGGGCGGCGGCGGTCCAGGTCGTGCTGGATGTCGGCCGCCGCCAGCGCCAGTCCGGGGGGGCAGCCATCGATCACGCAGCCGATGGCCGGGCCGTGGGATTCGCCAAAATTGGTAACAGTAAACAGGGTGCCTAGGGTATTGCCGCTCATAGTGGCGCCGATTATGACCGATGCCCCAGGCCGCCCGAGGCGGCCAAAGGCTGCGGCGCAGCAGTTATGCAGGGGCTTCCCTGCTGCCCCGGCCCGCTTGTCCGGGCGCTGCCGCCCCCGCCTCCCGTGCGCCGGCGGGGGCGCACAAGGGCAGCTCCAGCAGGAAGCTGCTGCCCGTTCCCCGGACGCTTTCCAGCGCAATGCGTCCGCCCAGCAGCCCCGTGACCAGGGTGTAGACGATGTGCAGGCCCAGGCCGGAGCCGCCCTGGCCGAGCCTGGTGGTGAAAAACGGGTCGAACACCCGCTTGTGGTGCTGGGCGGGGATGCCACAGCCGTCGTCGCTGACGCGCAGGCGCACCCAGCCTGCCTCCGCCTGCTCGCCCTGCAGCCAGATACTGCCTTGCGCATCGCTGGCAAAAGCATGGATCAGCGCATTGCCGATCAGGTTCATGAGCACCTGCCCCAGGGGGCCGGGGTAGCTGTCCATGACCACCCCGGGCGCAATCGCGCAATGCAGCTGGTGGCGCGTCTTGCGGATGGCCGGGCGCATGGTCAGGGCGATTTCCTGCACCAGCCCCTGCAAGTCAAAACTGCGCCGCTGGGTGCTGGTCTGGTCCACGGCCAGTTGCTTGAAGCTGCCCAGCAGTTCGGCAGCGCGTTGCAGGTTGCGCTCGATGATCTCCCCGCCCTCCAGCACATCGGCCAGGTATTCGTTCAAGGCACCGCGCGTCAGCCCGCCGGCCACTTGCTGCTGCAGGCGCCGATGGGCCTGCAGCAGGGTCGAGGCCAGGGTGACGGCATTGCCGATGGGCGTATTCAGCTCGTGCGCCACCCCGGCCACCAAGGCCCCCAGAGACGCCAGCTTCTCGCTTTGCAGCAGCCCTTCCTGGGCCTGCTCCAGCCGCTGCAGCGTTGCTTGCAGCTCGGCAGTGCGCTCTTGCACGCGCTGTTCGAGCCGGGCGTTCAGGGCGAAGATTTCCTGCTCGTGCTGCTTGCGTTCGGTGATGTCCATCTCGATGCCATCGAACACGATATGGCCGTTGTCCAGCCGCCGTGGCGAGGAGAACACCATGAACCAGCGCAAGCTGCCATCGGGCAGGCGGCTGCGGGCCTCGACCTTGAAGTGGCTGAAATCGGCAATGCAGGCACGCTCCACCTCCTGCAGGTGTACGGCGTCCTCGGGCAATAGCTGGCGGTACAGCAGCGTCACATCCTGCTGCACTGCCTCGGCAGTCAGGCCGTGCGTACGCAGCACGCCCTGGCTGACGTAGGTCATGCGCCGCTGCTCGCCCGCCAGCCCGCAATCGAGCTGGAACACCATGGCATCCGGGATGTTGTTGCTGATCAGCTCCAGTTGCTGCTGGCTCTCGCGCAGGTGGGCGCGGGCCTGCTTGAGGCTGGTGATGTTGATGTGCGTGCCCACCACGCGCCCCTGCGGCAGCCCCCTGGCATCGGACAAACCGCTGCCGCGTGACCAGATCCAGATCCACGAGCCATTGGCGTGCTGCATCCGGAACTCGCTCTCGTACATGCCGATGGCCCCACCGGCCAGGTAGTCGGCAAAGGCCTGGGTGGCACGCTCCAGATCGTCCGGATGCAGCCATTGCGCCCAGACCTGGGCCAGGCTCGACTGGCCGGCGTAGTCCCCCGGGTCGCGCCCGAGCATGGTGAAATACTCCGGGCTGGCCCATAGCAGCCTTTGCGTCTGGCTCCATTCCCACACGCCGGTGTTGGAAACCCGGGCCAGGGCCAGAAAACGCTCCCCCTCGCTGCGGGCCAGTTCCTCGGCCTGTTTGCGCTCCGTGATGTCCTGGCGCACGCCCACCATCTTGACGGGCCGGCCTGCGCTGTCGCGCTCGACGATGCAGCCGCTGTCACGCACCCAGACCCAATGCCCCTGCTTGTGGCGCAGCCGGATCTCGCTGTCGAACCGTGGCTGCTGCCCGGCAAAATACGCCGCCATCCGCTGGCTGCTGTGAACCAGATCCTCCGGGTGGTACAACGCCACGCTGGTTCGCCCCGTGACCGGCTCCAGCTCCTGCAGTGTGTAGCCGACGATTTGCGCCCAGCGGGCATTGGCGATGACGGTATCGCTGGGGATGTGCCATTCCCAGGTGCCCGCTTGCAGGCTGTCCAGAATGCTTCGCAGGCGCTGCAGTTCCTTATCCATGGCAATCCCTTCGTCCCGGCGCCGGCCGTCTCAAGGCTGCTGATCCAGCCAGGCCTGGAAGTCGTCCTCCGGCAACGGGCGGGAAAACAAATACCCCTGCCCCAGCTCGCATCCGGCGGACAGCAGGGCCTGGCGCTGGGCTTCGGTTTCGATCCCCTCGGCCAGGGTGGCCAGTTGCAGGTGCCGGGCCAGGCTGATGATGGTGTGGGCGATTTGAAAGTTGTCCGCCGCCGACGGCCCTCCGCTGACGAAGCTGCGGTCAATCTTGAGCTTGTCCACGGCCAGGCGCTGCAGGATGCTGAGCGACGAGTAGCCCGTCCCGAAATCGTCCATCGCCACCCGGATACCCGCCTTGCGCAACTGCGCCAGCTTGGCCTCCAGCTCACGCACATTGCCCACGGCGACCGATTCGGTCAGCTCGATCTCCACCTGCTGCCCCGACACGCCGACAGCCTCCATGGCCGCCAGAAAATGGGACACGAAATCCGGCTCGGCAAACTGCACCTGCGATACGTTGATCGCCACGCGAAAGTCATCGGCCACCTGCGCGGACAGGCCCTTGCGCCAGCGCAGCGCCGTGGACACCACCCAGCGTCCCAGGGCCAGCATCAGGCCGGACTGCTCGGCCAGGGGAATGAATTGATCCGGGGGAATGAATTTGCCCGGTGCCGTCTGCCAGCGCAGCAGGCACTCGGCCCCCACCACACGCCCGGTGCGCAACTCGACGCAGGGCTGGTAATACAGGCACAGCCGCTGTTCGGAAAAAGCCGCCCGCAAGCGGTTGAGCAGTTGCATCCGCTGGCCGGCGGCCTGGGACTGGGTCGGGTCGAAATACAGGCTGGCACCCCGGGCCATGCGCTTGGCCTGCTTGAGCGCCACCCCTGCATCCTTGAGCGCCGCCACCCCACCCTCCCCCGGTGACTGCACCAGCCCGGCCGTGGCCGACAGGCGCAGCGGCTCGCCGTCATTGACGGCAAACGGCTGGGCAAACACCTGTGCCAGGCGTTGCGGCGTAATGGCCGCAGCCAGGCCGTACACCCCGAACAAGTCCCCCCCGACCCGGGCCACCACGGCTTCACGGGCATGGGCAAACTCGGCTTCCAGCCGCTGGGCCACGGTTTGCAGCACGGCATCGCCGAAATGCGCATCCAGCACGCTGTTGATGTCAGCAAACCCGTCCAGATCCAGCAGGGCCAGCACCCCTTGCGGGTATTCCTGCGCATCCAGGGCCGCCACCATGGCATTGCGGTTGGGCAGGCCGACCAGATCATCGACAAAGGCCAGTTCGTTGATGTCCAGGTACAGCTGCAGATTCTCGAACGCTACCGAGACATTGCTGGCAAACACTTCCAGCAGCCCTTGCTCCAGCGGCTGCAGCGGACGGGGCAGGTCGACCCACACCGCCAGGGCCATGGCGTGCGCACTCGGAATGAACAGCTGGACACCGTCGTCAAAACAGTGGTCTTGCGCCTGCAAGGTCTGCTGCAACTGCCGCACGCCCCGCTGCAGGCCCAGGCTGTCCAACGCCTGCCCGGCCCAGTCCTGCCAGGGGGCCGTGGCGGCCAGCACGCAAGGCTCGGCCCCTTCCTGCTGCAAGGCGATGGCGATGGGGCTGGCGTCCGGCCCGCGATGCTCCCCCGCCGGGCTGGCCACCTGGCCTGCCAGCAGGGCATCCAGCTGGACCACCAAGTTTTGCGCAAACCCCTCCAGGGTGGTGGCCTTGCCCAGCGCCAGGGTGGCATCCAGAATCCGCGCCAGCCGCTGGTGGCCGGATTCAAGCTGCTGGATCTGCGCATAGGCCCGGATGGCGATGGCCAGGCTGGTGAACAACCGCACCTGGGTCAGCTCCGATTTGGTGCGGTAATCGTTGATGTCGTACTGCTGAATCGTCTGCAGTTCCGGGGCATAACCGGGCTGGCCGGTGCGCAGCACGATGCGCAAGGCGCTGTTGGCCAGCTTGTCACGCACATACCGCACCAGCCGCAGGCCGGCATCCTCCGTTTCCATCACCACGTCGATCAGGGCCACGGCAAAGTCATTGGGCCGCTCCAGCAGGATCTGCGCCTCCCGGACCGTATGCGCGTGGCTGAACGCCAGGGAGCGTCCTTCGATCTCCAGCCCCTTGAGCGCCAGCCTGGTGGCGGCATGGACGTCCGGCTCGTCATCGACCACCAGAATGTGCCAGGCAGCCAGCGGCGGGGCGGCGGCGCTGCCATCCGGCTCGTCTACGAATACAAAGTCTTCATGGGCTGCGCAATCGGTCATGGAACTGCTTTCTGTCGGACATCTGGTAACCATTGATACCTATTTTTTCCGCCATCTTAAAGGCGTGAAAACCGGTATTTAGTTTTTTTCAATGACGCATCCCTGCAGTGAATACCCTCGGCCATGCCGCTACGATGCTGCAGTCTGCCCTTCATCACCACGCACTGCCATGCAACTTCCCCTGATTACCGACGAACTGGACATCCTCACCGCCCTGCTGCCCCAGCCCGGCCCGGCCATCATCGAACTGGGCTGCGGCAGCGCCCGCCTGGCCCAGGGGCTGCTGGCCCGGTTTCCCCACTGCCGCTACCTGGGGCTGGAGGTGGACGCCATCCAGCACGCCCGCAATCTGGCGCTGGACCAGCCCCGCATGCGCTTTGCCGCCGCCGGTGCCCAAGCCATCCCCGAAGGCGATGCCGGCTTTGACCTGGCGCTGATGCTCAAGTCCCTGCACCACGTCCCGCTGGCGGCCATGGACACCGCCTTGGACGAAGTGGCCCGGGTGCTGCGTCCGGGGGGCTGCCTCTATGTCTCCGAACCGGTCTACGTCGGCGCCCTGAACGACATCGTGCGCCTGTACAACGACGAAGGGCTGGTCCGCGCCGCCGCGCAGGACGCGCTGGAGCGGGCACTGGCCACCGCCAACAGCCCCTGGCGCGAAGTGGCCCGCCGCCGCTTCGACACCCCCGTGCACTTTGCCAACTTTGCCGAGTACGAGCGCCGGATGCTCTACCCCAGCTTTGCCGACCACCACATCACCCCCGAACTCACCGCCCGGGTGGCCACCGCCTTTGCCCCCCACTGCGGCGCAGACGGCGCCCACTTCACCCGGCCAATGCTGGTGCGGCTGCTACAGAAAATCAAGTAAGGCAAAAATCCCGCAGGCGATCGTGCTGCCCTGCCTCCAGGGCCAGCAGCGCCTGCTTGCGCGGCAGGCCGCCGCCGTAGCCCGTCAAGGTGCCATTGCTGCCGATCACCCGGTGGCAGGGCACGATGATGCTGATCTTGTTCTGCCCATTGGCATTGGCCACCGCCCGCACCGCGCTGGGCTGGCCCAGCGCCTGGGCCTCCTGCGCATAGCTCCAGGTCTGGCCGAACGGAATGCGCAGCAAGGCCTGCCAGACGCGCTGCTGGAAATCCGTCCCGACCAAATCCAGCGCCACATCGAACCCCTGGCGCTGGCCGGTAAAGTACTCGGCCAGTTGCGCCCGGGTTTGCGCCAGGATCGGGGTCTGCCCCGGCACCTCGGCTGCGCCCCGGGCCTTGCGCACCTGGGCGACTTCCCGCTCCAGCCTTTCTTGCCCGACAAACTCCAGCAGGCACAGCCCCTGGTCGCTGGCAAGCGCCAGCATCTCCCCCAGCGGGGTGGGAATGGTCATGGAATGCAAGTGGGTCATGGCATCAGTCCTCAATCCCGCGCTGGGCGGGCACACCGGCGTTGAACGCGTGTTTGATCTGTTTCATTTCGGTCACCGTATCGGCCAGCGCAATGATCTCTTGCGGGCAATCACGCCCGGTCAAACAGACATGCACGTCCCGGGGCCGCTGCTGCAAAGTCTCCAGCACCTCCTGCAGCGGCAGCCAGCCGAAGATCAGCGGGTAGGTCACCTCGTCCAGCACCACCAGAAACTGCTCGCCCGACAGGATGTCGGCCCGGGCCTTGGCCCAGCCATCGCGGGCCAGTTGCGCGGAATGCGCCAGATCCTTGCTGTCCCAGGAAAAGCCATCGCCCAGCCCCTCCACCGGCAGGCCCACACGTTCGGCCAGGCGGTGCTCACCAAAACGGGCGCTGGGCACTTTCATGAACTGGTACACCTTCACCGCCTTGCCCCGCCCCAGGGCGCGAAACGCCAGGCCGAACGCCGCCGTGCTCTTGCCCTTGCCGTCGCCCGTATTGACGATCACCAGCCCACGACGCTCACCTTCGGGCTTGGCATAAGGTTTCTCGGTCGGAGGAGATTCAATTTTCATAGCTTCACCCGTTGATAAAACAATGGTTCAAGGGCAGTTTACATAAAAACCGCAAGCCGTATTGTCGCCCTGTTCCGCCCTCCGGCCTGCGTTTCCGAGTGTTGATCCAAGCTGCGCGAGAATTTTCGTGCCACCTGGGTAGGTCACTATCTATAAAATAGCAACTACCGCTAATATTTAAATAGTTATAGATATATTTTCATCTGAGATCCTTTGATAGCTTGCGAGAGGCGCTATTTTTTTCATAATTCAGAGTCACGGGTCGGCATTTCTGAAAACTCACCCGCCATCCCCAGCAGTCAAGGTACAAACCGGGGCATGAGCATTTCTTTCCTTGACCACATTACCGTGACGGCCTTCTCGCTGGAATCCGGTGCGGCCTTCGTATCCAAGGCGCTGGGCGTTGCACCCCAGCACGGCGGAGAACATCCGCGCATGGGTACCCACAATCTGCTGCTGCGCCTGGGCGCTACGGCCTTTCTGGAAGTCATCGCGCCCAATCCGGCAGTGGCTGCGCCTGCGCGACCCCGCTGGTTTGCACTGGACAGCCTGGGGCCGCAATCTGCACCGTCGCTCTCCACCTGGGTGGTGCGGACTACAGATATCCATCACGCCGTGGCCACCGCATCCGAGCCGCTGGGGGCAGTGGAGCCGATGCGCCGGGGGACACTGGACTGGCTCATCACCATCCCGGCAGACGGCAGCCTGCCCCTGGATGGCGTAGCCCCGGCGCTGATCGAGTGGCATACCGAGACGCATCCGGCTTGCGGGCTGGAGGACAAGGGGCTGTCGCTACAACAACTGGAAATTTTTCATCCGCAACCGCAGCGCGTTTCCGAACTGCTAGCCGCCCTGGCGCTGGAGGCCCCGGTCTGCGTGCGCCCCGCCCAGCCCGGCACCCCGGCGCATCTGGTGGCGCACATCCAGACGCCGCAGGGGCTGCGGGTGCTTTCTGCGGGCTGAGGCCTGACCTGCGGTCAGCCCGGTAGCGCCATCCACAGCCCTTCCACCTGCCGCACGCGGATGCGGTGGTCGAACACCGCTTCCAGCGCGGCGCGGGTGGCGGCATCGGCGGTCGCGCCCTGGTGCAGCACGCGGCCGGCCTGCAGGACGATGAGGCGATCGGCCTGCAAGGCGATGCCCAGCTCGTGCAGCACGCTGACCACGGTGGCGCCCCGGGCGGTGCGCTGGCGCACGGTGGCCATCCAGTCGCTTTGGTGCGGGGGGTCGAGGTTGGCCAAGGGTTCGTCCATCAGCAGCACCGGGGCCTGCGTGGCCAGGGCGCGGGCCAGCAGCACACGCTGGCGCTCGCCGCCGGACAGCTCGGCCAGCGGACGCTCGCGCCACGCCCAGGCGTGGGTGGCGTGCAGCGCCTGCGCCACGGCGGCGTGGTCGGCCGCGTCGGGCGTGGCCAGCCAGCCCTGGTGCGGCAGGCGGCCCAGCATGGCCACGTCGTAACTGCTCAAATCGGCAGGGACGGCTTCCCCCTGCCCCAGCCAGGCCAGTTGCCGCGCCCTGGCCCGGCGGCCCCATTGCGCCAGGGGCTGGCCCAGCAGTTCGACATGGCCCCGGGCCAGCGGCTGCAACCCGGCCAGGGCACGCAGCAAGGTCGATTTGCCCGCGCCGTTGGGGCCGACGATGGCCGTCCAGGCCGCTTGCGGGATGGCGACATCCACCCCCTCCAGAATCCAGCGCTGGCGCACCTGGACCCCCACCGACACGGCGTGCAGCGCCTGCACGGCAACATTGACCGCAGGCTTGTTCATGACGACCAATCCCGCGCACGACGCCGGTACATGAGCAGCAGCAGGTAGCTGCCCCCGAGCAAGGCCGTCAGCACGCCCACCGGCAGCTCCTGCGGGGCCAGCAGCGCCCGGGCCAGGATGTCTGCCGCCAGCAGCAGCACCGCCCCCATCATGCTGGCCAGCAATACGCTGCTGCGGTGGGGCGCCTGCACCAGGCTGCGCACCACATGGGGCGCAGCCAGGCCGACAAAGGCGATCAGCCCGGTCTGCGCCACCGCCGTGCCGGTGGCCAGGGCCAGAACGCCAATCAAGCCCAGCCGCATGGGGGCCAGCGGCAGCCCCAGGCTGGCGGCAGTGGCCTCGCCCAGGGCCAGGCCGTCCAGGGCACGGGCCAGCATCCAGGCCGCCCCGGCGCACACCAGCCAGACGCCCAGCATCAAGGCGCAGGCCGCCCAGCCGACAAAGGCCGTGCTGCCCAGGCCAAAGGCTTTCATGGGTTGCAGGATGTCGGGGTAGCGCAGTTCCAGAACATCGCGCACCGCGCCCAGCACGACGCCAACGACCACCCCGGCCAGCAGCAGGCGCAGCCCCTGCTGTGCCCCTTGCGCCAGCAGCAGCGCCAGGAACACAGCGGCAGCGGCACCCAGGAAAGCCATCCCCGTCATCCCCAGCCGGGCCAACCACAGCAGACCCACGGGGGCCGCCCCGGCCAGCACCAGCATCAGGGCGCTGCCCAGGGCCGCCCCCGAGGCGCTGCCCAGCAAATACGGATCGGCCAAAGGGTTGCGGAACAGCCCTTGCGAAACGGCCCCGGCCAGCCCCAGCAGAGCACCCGCCAGCCAGGCGCCCAGGCTGCGGGGCAGGCGGATTTCCCAGACGATTTGCCGGGCAATGGCATCGCCCTGCCAGTGCCACAGGCTCTCCAGCCCGGTGCTGCCCACCGCCACGCCCAAGGCCAGCAGGCCCAGGCTGGCCAGCACCAGGGCCATGCCCAGCCCGCGCACACGCTTAATCGCTGGCCGGGGCATGGCGGGGCGCTTTCTCCAGCAGGCACTGGGCCAACAACCGGGCGGCTTCATCCATCCGGGGGCCGGGGCGCAGCAGGATATTGGCCTGCTCCGGCGCAAAGCGGCAAATGCGCTGCGCCCGCACGGCCTCCAGGCGCTCCCACCCCGGGGGCTGCTGCTGCGGATTGGCATCCCCCTGAATCATCACCTGGGGGGCGGAACGCAGCACGAACTCCGGGCTGACCAGGGGAAAAGGCCCCATGTCCGGCGGCACGATGTTGACCGCGCCCATGCGGGCCAGGATTTCACCGATGTAGGAGCTGGTGCCGGCGGCATACGGCCCACGGCTGACCTCCACGTACACGCGCACACCCCGGATGTCCGCCGGCAAGGCCCGGGCCGTGGCGTCGATCGCCGCCTGCACGCGCTGCCACAATTGTTCGCCCGCCCGGGGCTTGTCCAGCAACAGCGCCAGGGAAGACACCATGCGCTCGACCCCTGCCTGGTTTTCTGCATCCAGGGCAAGCGTGCGCACCCCCAGGGCTTCCAGGCGCTGGCGAATCGGCGCAGCGCGGGTGAGCAGGACCACATCGGGCCTGAGCGCCACGATCGCCTCCAGGCTGGGATCCAGCCCGCCGCCGACCACCGGCAGGGCGGCGATCGCCTCGGCAGGCCAGCTCGAATAACGGTCCACCCCGACCAGACGCCGGCACTCGCCCAGGGCGCAGACCGCCTCGGTCAATGCCGGCTGCAGGCTGACGATGCGCTGCGGCACCGCACCCTGCACGACAGGCCGCCCCAGACCGTCTACGCCAGCGTGGTGCGCGACCATCTGCAACGGCTGTGCGAAGGCAGCAATGGTTTCACAAAAAAACACAATTGATAGCAGCCACCGCAATATTTGACTAATTCTCCAATACATTTATCCAGTATTTCTCAATAAAATCAGCGGTACAAGCTACTCTTTTAGCTAAATATTTGCCATGGAGATTGTAGAAGCCCCACCCCGGCAGCGACGGCTTGCTTGTGCTGCAGCGCACAAAAAATCTTCACTGCACCTACAATATGCCCCCTGCATGACCACACCTCTTTCCCTCGACGATCTGGCACCGCGCGTGGAAGCGCTGCTCGCCCAGCATGAGCAGTTGCAACAAGCGCACCGCCACCTGCAACAGCAGCTTGCGGCCCTCACGCAGGAGCGCGATTCCCTGCGCCTGCGCCTGCAGGCCGCCCGCGCCCGGATCGATGCCCTGATCGTCCAGCTGCCCGCCAATCAGCCCCCGCACCAGGAGCAGGCATGAGCCAGGTATCCGTAAAAATCCTGCAGCAAGACTACGTTCTGAGCTGCCCGGACGGGCAGGAAGAAGCGCTGCACGAGGCCGTCGCCAAGGCCAATCTGGCCATGCTGCCGCTGTGCGAATCGGCCAAGGTGCGCACCCGCGAACAGGCCGCCGTGCTGGCCGCAGTGAACTTTGCCTTCCAGAACCAGGCACTGCAAAAGCACATCCAGCAAATGTCGCTGCAACCCCAGGCCAGGCCATCCGTGGCCCCTGCTGCCGACAACGCCCGCCTGCAGACACTGATCGAACGCCTGGACCAGGCCCTGGCAGCCCCTGCACCTCAAACCCACGCATAACCGTTCGGTTTTTTTACGCGCCTTCGCCCGCACAGCGAAGACAGGCCGGGTAAAATGGGGGCGTCTGCAATTCTGTCCGGCTTTATATTGCCTTGAACCAATGCTCATTGAGCACGGGCTTGGTACATTGCCTGGGGAGCGTGATCGTCTCGCGTCAGATGAACCCAACGCCAGGCTGCCCTCGCCCACCTGAACCCCCGGTTCAGGTTGACGGCTTGGCAGTTTTGCAGACACCTTGCCTGCCCGTCAGGCTAGGTCGCACACCACAGTTCCGGGCCATGCACCGCATCCAGCCACAGCGCCCACAAAGCCACCCCCACCAGCATCGCACCAGCCGCCCGCGTGCCCCAATCGCTGCGCCAGCGGGTCACTGATCCCTGCAGAAAGCGCCAGGCCACCGGTGCCAGCCACAGCCACAGCCCTGAACCGACGCCAAAGGCGAACATGCTCAACGCCCCGAACCCGGGATTGGCCGCCAGGGCCGCCGTCAATACCGCCGAATACAGCAGGCCGCAGGGCAACAAGGCCCATGCCATGCCTGCCAGCACCGTGCCGCTGGGCCGACGCACCAGAGGCTGCACCCACCCCCACATAGTGCGGCCTGCCGCTTCCAGCCAGCGTGGCTGCTGGCCCTGCAGCACCATCAACCCGCCCCAGAACAGGATGGCCAAGTGCATCCCCGTCCAGACCGGGCGCAGCCAGGCAGTATTCGTGGCCAGCCACGCCATTTCCCCCATGGCCCAGGCCGCCAAGGCGCCAAGGCCGCTGTAGCCCAGCAAACGCCCACCATGAAAGCCGAGCCAGCGGCCACGCGATAGCGCCCCGCCCCCCGAGGTAACCACCGCGCAGGGCGCAGCGCACATGGCAAGACAATGGGGCCCACCCACGAGCCCCATGATCAAAGTAGTCCACAGCAAAGAGATCAGCATAGGGATCAGATGATCCGCGAAAAGCGCTCCCGGCTGCGGTCGGCCTGCAGATAACGGTCAAATACCAGGGCCACTCCGCGCACGAAAAACCAGCCCTTGGGCGTGACACGGATACAGTCCTCCAGCACTTCGACCAGACCTTCCTCCTGCTGGGCTTGCAGCAGTTCGAACTCGGCAGCGAAGTACTGCCTGCAGTCAATCAGCCAGGCATTGTTGATGGACTCGAACAGCAGTTCCCCCTGGCACATGATGGACATGATGACGGCGCGGCGGATCAGATCGTCCTTGCTCAGGGCCAGCCCGCGCACGATGGGCAGCAGCCCCTGGTCGATCAGGTCGTAATACTCGTCCAGGGTCTTGGCGTTCTGGCTGTAAGTGGCACCGATACGGCCAATCGCCGAAACCCCCAGGGCGATCAGGTCACAGTCCGGCTGGGTGCTGTAACCCTGGAAGTTGCGGTGCAGGCGCCCCTGGCGCTTGGCAATGGCCAGGGCATCGTCGGGCAAGGCAAAGTGATCCATGCCCACGTAGACGTAACCTGCATCGATAAAGCTATCAATCGCGGCGGAGAGCATTTCCAGCTTGTCGCCTGCCGTGGGCAAGTCCGGCCGCAGGATGCGCCGCTGCGACTTGAAACGCTCGGGCAGGTGGGCATAGCCATACAGCGCGATGCGGTCGGGCAGCAACTCCCCGACCTGCTGCAAGGTGCGGGTGAAGGATTGCGGGGACTGCTTGGGCAGGCCATAGATCAAATCGACGTTCAGGGACTTGAAGCCCATCTTGCGGGCCGCTTCGACCAGGGCAAACACCTGCTCGGCAGGCTGGATGCGGTGAACGGCCTGCTGCACGTCGGGATCGAAATCCTGCACGCCAAAGCTCAAACGGTTCAACCCCAGATCCCACAGCACCTGCAGCCGCTCGGGCGTGACCGTGCGCGGATCGACTTCAACCGAATACTCCCCGTCGGCAGCAAACTCGAAGCGCTGGCGCAACATGTCCATCAGCCCGGCCAACTCTTCATCGGACAGGAAGGTGGGCGTGCCGCCACCCAGGTGCAACTGACTGACGACCTGCCCGCGCCCCAGGTGCTGGACATGCAGATCCACCTCGCGCTCCAGGTACGCCAGGTATTTGGCCGCCCGGTCATGGTGCTTGGTGATGATTTTGTTGCACGCGCAGTAGTAGCACAGCGATTCGCAGAACGGAATATGGATGTACAGCGACAAAGGCTGCACGGCCGTGGCCGACTGCACTTTGCGCTGCTTGAGCGCGACGATGTAATCTTTCTCCCGGAAAGCTTCGACAAAACGGTCAGCCGTAGGATAGGAGGTATAGCGTGGCCCAGGTACATCGTAACGACGCAGCAGATCGGGCGTGACAATACTCATGGGCAATCTTCTCCTTAGTAAGCCCGCTATTCTGGAGTAAATCACTAAAGCGCCACCTTGACGTGTGTCAATTATTTCTTTAAAAGAAAACGGGCGATAATTTGACCCAGGTCAGCGTATTGCGGGCTTGCCCCAATGTTCTGCGCCTTCCTTTGTTTGCGCCACACTTACCCACCGGGCAATTGCGACCTTTGTTCAATGACACCTACCACCTCCTCCATCCAAGTTACCTGCTCCAACTGCAACCTGCGTGAACTGTGTATGCCCATCGGGCTCGATGCGCAGCAGATGCAGCGCATCGAGGAAGTGGTGGCCACCCGCCGCAAGATCAAGCGCGGCGAAATGCTCTTCCAGAACGGCGAGATATTCAACTCGCTCTATGCCATTCGTACCGGGTTCTTCAAGACCTGCGTCGCCACGGAAGACGGTCGCTACCAGGTGACAGGCTTTCAGATGGCAGGGGAAATCATCGGGCTCGATGGCATCGTGCAGAACCACCACACCTGCGATGCCATTGCGCTGGAAAACGCCGAAGTCTGCGTGATGCCGTTCAACCGCCTGGAAGAGCTTTCACGGGAGGTGACCGCCCTGCAGTCGCACGTCCACAAGGTGATGAGCCGCGAGATCGTGCGCGAACACAGCGTGATGCTGCTGCTGGGCAGTATGCGGGCCGAAGAACGCCTGGCGGCATTCATCCTGAACCTGGTGCAGCGCCTGCATTCGCGGGGCTTTTCCTCCTCGGAACTGATCCTGCGCATGACGCGCGAGGAGATCGGCAGCTACCTGGGCCTGAAGCTGGAAACGGTGAGCCGCACTTTCTCCAAGTTCGTCGAAGACGGCATCGTCGAGGTCAAGCAGCGCCACATCCGCATCCTCGACCAGGAGGCGCTGCAGCGTCTGGTCAATAGCTCACGCGAAGGCCGCTGAAGCATCGAGTTGGACAAACACGCAAATGGCCAAAGAAGGCGCCGTGCCCCTTTGGCCATTTTTCCTTGGAACGTGTTGACGATCCTAGAGGTACCAATTGAGCGCCTGCGGACGCCGCTCGGTCGTGAACCACAGCGGCTCCAGGTACAGGCGCTCCGGCTTGACCGGCTCATCGTGCCCGACCAGATACACCATCATTTCCCTGCGGCGCAGTACCACATGGCTGACGGTTTCTTCCCGCCCCCCCTGCAAGACGCGGGTTCCGGGCTTGAACACGGGCATTTGGAACAAATGGCCCCGAGACGAAGCATCGGCCCCCGGGGCCGCCTGGGTAAAAGTCGTACTGTTCATCATTGATGACCTTTTCAAGCTTTTTCATTGCACACAATAAACGCTTGGTGTATCGGCAGATGCCCATCAAAGTTGAGCCACTTTTTCAACCTTCCTGCTATTTCACCGGTTTTTCAAGGACTTCCCCGTGCGCTTCAAGCCCGACACCTTCACCCTTGCCCTGCTCTCTACCGTCGTCCTGGCCAGCCTGGCTCCGGCCACCGGGCAGTTTGCCTACCTCCTGGACCAAGCCACGACCTGGGTGATCGTGCTGTTGTTTTTCCTGCATGGCAGCAAACTGTCCCGCCAGGCCATTTGGGCAGGCATCGGGCATTGGCGCCTGCACCTTGTCGTCACGGCCACCACTTTCGCCATCTTTCCGCTGATCGGCTGGCTGGCACAGCCTCTCTTTGCCTGGGCACTTCCCGCTCCGCTGGTGCAGGGGATGCTGTTCCTGTGCGCCCTGCCTGCGACGGTACAGTCGGCCATCGCCCTGACCAGCGTGGCCCGGGGCAATATCCCGGCAGCCGTGTGCAGCGCTTCCGGCTCGACCCTGATGGGCATCGTGCTGACCCCCCTGCTGGTCGGCGCCCTGCTGGCGCACAACGGTGGCAGCACGGGCGATCCTCTCCAGGCCGTCATGCGTATTGCCGGGCAACTGCTGCTGCCGTTTGCTGCCGGCCACCTGCTGCGCCCCTGGACAAGCCAGCTATTGCAGCAAGCAGGACAAAAAATCCGCATCGTCGATCAAGGGTCGATCCTGCTGGTGGTCTACGCCGCTTTCAGCAGTGCCGTGGTCGCAGGACTGTGGCAGCAAATGCCGCTACCGGCCATGGCAGTGCTGTTCGGCCTGTGCGCCCTGCTGCTCGCCATCATCATGGGCTGGTGCCTCTGGATCAGCCGGCGCCTGGGTTTCAGCGCGGCGGATGAAGCAACGATTCTTTTCTGCGGCGCCCAGAAAAGCCTGGTCAGCGGCATCCCCATGGCCAAGGTGTTGTTTTCCGCCGCCATGGTCGGGCCGATGGTGCTGCCGGTGATGTTGTTCCACCCAATGCAAATCATGGTGTCCGCCGTGCTTGCCGGGCGCTATGGGCGCCGGCATGATGCCGCCCAGTAAAGGAGCAACCAAGGGTTGCTCCCAATATACTAATTTTAAAAACTTTGGTTGCACCGGCCTTTTCCCAAGCTTGCGAAAATAAGAGAACGTCCCCTTGGAGCGTGTTCGTGGAACCCGTTTCAAGCGGGATTTTTCCTTTGAACAACGGCTGGCACAACCAGCCAGCCAAGAAAAGAGGCCGCTTCCCATGCATATCAACTTCAGTGCCTACTACACGCTGATCCTGGCAGTGCTTGTACTGTTACTCGGTAAATTCCTGGTCCAGCGCATCCGTTTTCTGCGGGATTTCAATATCCCCGAACCCGTGGCCGGGGGGTTGGTCGTCGCTGCCGTGATCTACACCCTGCATGAAACCATGGGGCTGACGCTGGGCTTCGAAAGCAGTTTGCAGACGGCTTTCATGCTGATCTTTTTCTCTTCCATTGGCTTGAGCGCCAATTTCACCAAGCTGCGCGAAGGGGGCATGGGGCTGGTGGTGTTCCTGGCGGTGATCATGCTGTTCATCGTTGTGCAGAATACGGTCGGCATGGGCCTGGCCGGACTACTGGGACTGGACCCGCTGATCGGCCTGGTGGCCGGTTCGATCACCCTGGTTGGCGGACACGGCACGGCAGGTGCCTGGGGTTCGGTGCTGGAAGGGCAGTATGGCCTGACGGGGGCAACCACGCTGGGGATTGCCTGTGCCACCTTCGGCCTGGTGATTGGGGGCCTGCTGGGCGGCCCGCTGGCCAAGCGCCTGATTACCCGCCACCAGCTGGCCACGGCACGCTCCGATGCCGAGCAACTGGCCGCGACCGCACCGACAGTGCCCGAGGGCGGCGAGCTGCCCAACTTTGAATTTCCCTCGAATGCGCCTCGCCTGATTACTGCCGATGCTGCCATCGAAACCCTGGCCCTGTTTGCCGGCTGCCTGGCGTTTGCCGAATTCATGACCCATCTGACCAAGGACACGGCCATCCAGTTGCCGACCTTCGTCTGGGCGCTGGGCTCGGGCGTGGTGATCCGCAACGTTCTGGACTACGTATTCGGCATCAAGGTGTTCGACCGTGCCATCGACGTGTTCGGCAACGCCGGTCTGTCGATCTACCTGGCCATGGCCCTGCTCTCGCTCAAGCTGTGGGAGCTGACCGACCTGGCCGCCCCGCTGATGGTGATCCTGGCAGCACAGACGGTGATGATGGCGCTGTACGCTGGCTTCGTCACCTTCCGCATCATGGGCAAGAACTACGATGCCGCCGTGCTGGCCGCCGGTCATTGCGGGTTCGGCATGGGGGCCACCCCGACCGCCGTGGCCAACATGCAGGCCATCACCAACCAGTACGGCCCTTCGCACAAGGCATTCCTGATCGTGCCGCTGGTGGGTGCCTTCTTCATCGACATCATCAACGCCTTCATGATCCAGGGCTTCATCCAGCTGGTGCGCTAACCCCCGCTCCACGGCCCGGCAACGCCGCCGGGCTTTTTTCCGGCGGCACGGCGATTGGCCCCCAGGTCTGCGCATACCATCGGGCCCATGCGTTTTTTCCGGTTCCTTCCCGCCGTCTTGCTGGCACTGCTGGTTTGCGGCTGTGCCTTGCCGCCCTTGGCCGAACGCAGCCACAGCGCCGCCGTACCGGCCAGCAGCACCACGCACACGCTGCTGGGCCTGACGGCCGCGCACCTGCGGGACCAGGAGCAGGCACCTGCGCAGACCAGCGGCATCACCCCCCTGGACAGCCCGCGCGAGGCTTTTGCCGCCCGCCACTTCCTGGCCCGCAGCGCCGCGCAGACGCTGGACGTGCAGTACTACATCTGGCGCCCGGACACCAGCGGTCTGATGCTGCTGGGCGATCTGCTGGCTGCTGCCGACCGGGGCGTGCGTGTGCGCCTGCTGCTCGACGACGGCGGCACGGGGGGCATGGACACCATGCTGCACACCCTGAGCACCCACCCGAATCTCGAGGTACGCCTGTTCAACCCCTTCGTGCTGCGCTGGCCCAAATTGCTGGGCTACCTGTTCGACTTTCAGCGCACCAACCGGCGGATGCACAACAAGTCGTTCACGGCGGACAACCAGGCCAGCATCGTCGGCGGGCGCAACATCGGCAATGAATACTTCGGCAGCCCGCAAGGGGTCTTGTTTGCCGACCTGGACGTGCTGGCCCTGGGCCCGGCTGTGCAGGACATCTCCCAGGATTTCGACCGCTACTGGGCCAGCGCATCCGCCTACCCGATCGAGCGTATCGTCACCGTCCCCTACCAACTGACCATGGCCGAACTGCGCCAGCGCATCCAGACCAAGGCCGACAGTGCCGAAGGCCAACGCTACCAGCAGGCCCTGACGGGCAGCCGCCTGCTGCAGCAACTGACGCAACAGGATCTGAGCCTGCTGTGGGCGCCAACGCACCTGGTCAGCGACGACCCGGCCAAGGTGCTGGGCCAGGCCCCCGAGCAGCAGTTGATCGGCGCCCAGCTCGCCGCCGTGATTGGCTCCCCGATGCAATCGGTCGATCTGGTATCGCCCTACTTCGTGCCCACACAGGCGGGGGTGGACGCGCTGGCGCAACTGCGCAGCCAAGGCATCCAGGTGCGGGTGCTGACCAATGCGCTGGAAGCCACGGACGTGAGCATCGTCCACGCGGGCTATGCCCGCTACCGCGCCCCGCTCCTGCGCATGGGGGTGGAGCTGTACGAGCTGCGCCGCCAGGCACCGCCAGAGCCGCCACGCCCCCTGCACGAGCGCTTCAAACGCCGCTGGCTGCTGGCCGGCAGCGGCACCAGCCTGCACGCCAAGACCTTTGCCATCGACGGCCAGCGGGCGTTCGTCGGCTCGTTCAACTTCGACCCGCGCTCCATGCTGCTCAATACCGAAATGGGGCTGATGATCGAAAGCCCCACCCTGGCCCAGCAGATCAGCAATGCGTTCGAGCAGGAGATTCCCTGGCGCTCCTACCGCCTGGGGCTGGATGCGCAGGGGCGCTTGCAATGGGAAGTGCCGCCCCCGGGCAGCGGCATCGTCTACCGCCAGGAACCCAACACCCGCTGGTTCAAACGCTGGGGGCTGTGGCTGCTGCAGCACTTGCCGCTGGAGCCATTGTTGTAAAAAAAGTAGCTTATTCTGCACATCAGCATTGATTTTTATAGTCAATCAATGTTGATATCTACTGTTTATCGGCGGTACCAGCTATCCTTTCCATCCACCCTATCGTTGCATTACTGCCCGGGCAAACGAGACAACTCCCGTTCGATGCCCTGCACGTCGCTTTCCTGGCGGGCGACGCGGGCTTTCAAATCGGCCGTCCGGGCCTGGTACAGCTCGGGCTTGCTTTCCTCCAGCGCCGTCCTGGCCGGCTGGCCATCGTTGTATTCGGTCTTCAGCACCGCCAGGCGCTCCTGGGCCTTGGCCAGTTCCGCCTGCAAAATCGCCCGCGCATCGTTGTCACGCACCTGCTGCTGGCTGCTGCTGACCTGGGCACTGGCCGGCCCCCGGCTGGTCGCAGCCGCCGCCGTGCCGCTGGCCGCGCCGGCCCGGCTGCTGCCCGCGCCCTGCGTATGCACCACGGTGACGGCGCCGTCTTCGACGACCCGGCAGTTTTCCTTTTTCGCCTGGGCCGCATTGTTCGTGTATTCGTTGCCGCAGCGGTAAATCCGGCTTTGCCCCCAGCTGGCCGAGGCCAGCGCCAGCAGCGCCACGGCACAGGCAAACTTCATACGGATTGGTTTCATTGCGCTATCCACCTTCATAATTTTGCGTATCCTTGCATACAAGAGCTTCCCCGCACTGTAAGCCACAGACGTGCCCAAGGTGTATGGCTCGGCAGAGTTCCTCGGTATGCAATACTTACTGAAACAGTTTTTTACCAAAGCAGTGCGCCCATGACCACCACCGCCCCCTCCGCAGCCACTGAGCGCGTAATCAAGAAATACCCTAACCGCCGCCTGTACGACACCAGCACCTCCACCTACGTGACCCTGGCCGAAGTCAAGCAACTGGTCATGCAGCGCGAACCCGTCGTAGTCAGGGACGCCAAGACCGGCGAAGAGCTGACCCGCTCCATCCTGCTGCAAATCATCCTGGAAGAAGAAGCCGCCGGCGCCCCCATGTTCAGCGAAGCCATGCTGGCCAACATCATCCGCTTCTACGGCCATGCCATGCAGAACCACATGGGCAGCTACATCGAAAAAAACGTGCAGATGTTCACCGACTTTCAGACCAAGCTGGCCGAGCAGACCGGCAACCCCGACGCCTGGGCCAAGATGATGCAGATGCCCCAGGCCATGCTGCCCGCCGGTTATGCCGAGCAGATGCAGAAAATGCAGGAGCAGATGCGCCAGCAGACCGAGCAAATGATGGGCATGTTCGGCTTCAAGCGCTGAAAGCCGGGCCGGGCACTAAAATCGGCCCCCATCACTTTCCTTTTTCATCGTAAAGGCACCCTGCGGTGCCTTTTTGCTTGCCTTCGCTTATGACCAGCCTCACCAGCGCCCCCAAAGTCGGCTTCGTCTCCCTGGGTTGCCCGAAAAACCTGACCGACTCGGAACTCATCATCACCCAGCTCAGCGCCGAGGGCTACCAGACCGCCAAGAGCTTTGCCGGGGCCGACCTGGTCATCGTCAACACCTGCGGCTTCATCGACGATGCCGTCAAGGAAAGCCTGGACACCATCGGCGAAGCCCTCAATGAAAACGGCAAGGTCATCGTCACCGGCTGCCTGGGCGCCCGCAAGGACGACGGCGGGGGCAACATGGTCGCCGGCATCCACCCCAGCGTGCTGACCGTCACCGGCCCGCATTCCACGCAGGAAGTGATGGACGCGGTGCACGAGCACCTGCCCAAGCCGCACGACCCCTTCGTCGACTTGGTGCCCGGCCTGCCCGGCGCGGTGGGCGAGGCGGGCATCAAGCTCACGCCGCGCCACTACGCCTATCTGAAAATCTCCGAAGGCTGCAACCACCGCTGTACCTTCTGCATCATCCCGTCGATGCGCGGCGACCTCGTTTCGCGCCCGATTGGCGACGTGCTGAAAGAGGCGCAGGCGCTGTTCGCCGGGGGCGTGAAAGAGCTGCTCATCGTCAGCCAGGACACCTCGGCCTACGGCGTGGACATCAAATACCGCATGGGCTTCTGGGAAGGCCGCCCGGTCAAGACGCGGTTGTTCGAGCTGGTGCAGGAGCTGGGCAAGCTGGCGCAAAAGCACGGCGCTTGGGTGCGCCTGCACTACGTCTACCCCTACCCCAGCGTGGACGACATCCTGCCGCTGATGGCCCAGGGGCTGGTGCTGCCCTACCTGGACGTGCCGCTGCAGCACAGCCACCCGGACGTGCTCAAGCGCATGAAGCGCCCGGCCAGCGGCGAGAAGAACCTGGAGCGCATCCAGCGCTGGCGCGAGATCTGCCCCGAACTGGTCATCCGCTCCACCTTCATCGCCGGTTTCCCCGGCGAGACGGAAGAAGAATTCCAGCACCTGCTGGACTTCGTGCGCGAGGCACAGATCGACCGCGCCGGCTGCTTTGCCTACAGCGACGTCACCGGTGCCACCGCCAACGACCTGCCCGGCCAGCTGCCCCAGGCCGTGCGCGAGGAACGGCGCGAGCGCTTCATGGCCGTGGCCGAGGAAGTCTCCACCCAGCGCCTGCAAAAGCGCGTGGGCCAGACGATGCAGGTGCTGGTCGATAAAGCCCACAGCCTGGGCAAGAAAGGCGGCATCGCCCGCAGCTGGGCCGACGCGCCGGAAATCGACGGCCTGGTACACCTGCAACCGATTGCCAAGGCCAGCCAGCAATACAAGGTGGGCGACATGCTCAAGGTGCGCATCACCGCCGCCCAGGGGCATGATCTGATCGGCGAAGTGCTTTGATAAACCTAGGGATCCTCTGCACGAATCACCGCGCCGCCCGCATCTGCGGCCTCGGGCGGTCTGCGGCGTTGCAAATCCTCGCGATAGCTGCGGCTATCCCTGCGGTTTGCGCCTTGCATTCCATCCCGATCCGCAGCGCAGGCTTACCGCTTGATTCGTGCAGAGAATCCCTAGCTGCTACCGCTGATATTGATTGATTTTCAGATATTTTTATATCTGAAAACATTATTGATAAAGCGCGTAAAGCTACTTTATCAATAGCTCTCCCCACTCATCCGGCACATGCACCCCAAAAAAAGCGCCCCTTTGCAGGGGCGCTGGATGTTGTGCGGCTGGAATTGGAATTACACCGCCAGCAGCTCGACGTCGAACTTCAGCGTCGCGTTCGGGGGGATGACACCACCGGCGCCACGGGCGCCATAGCCCAGCTCGGCCGGGATGATCAGGGTGCGCTGGCCGCCGACCTGCATTCCTTGCACGCCTTCATCCCAGCCGCGAATCACCATGCCGGCCCCCAGGGCGAACACAAAGGGATCGTTGCGGTCCTTGCTGGAGTCGAACTTGGCGCCCTGCTGGCCATTCTGGTAAAGCCAGCCGGTGTAGTGGACGGTAACGTTCTTGCCGGCAACCGCTGTTGCGCCGGTGCCGACAACGGTATCTTCATATTGCAGGCCGGAGGCCGTGGTGGTCAGTGCCATGGAATTCCTTCATCAGTCAGTAAGAAAGCCCGGCAGGCCGGGCTGTGGAGAGCAACCCCTGCCGTTGCGCAGGGCCGCAGGATTACGCTTTGGCCTTGCCAGCCCAGCGGTTGGCAAAGGCTTGCAGGTCGCTCAGGCGCTTGAGCAGATCCTGGCCTTGCAGGGTGACGGTGTAGCCATCGCTGCCGTGTTCCATGAAGCCGGCCTCGCGCAACTCCTTGATGCGGGTGTTCAGAGTGTTGGGGGTAATGCCGCCCACGCTGTCCTGCAGCAGGCGGAAGGTTTGCGGATGGCCATCACGCAAGGCCCAGAGGATACGCAGGGCATAGCGGCGCTCGAGCTGTTCGAGCAACTGGTTGATGGCGATGTTTTCTTTGGGGCTCATGGGTGTTTCTCCTAGTGCTACGCCATGGTGGCGCGTCATTTAGCTACAAGTTTAATAGCTCTAGAGGTGGACTGACAAGGAACTGCCCAAGAAATCCGGACAATTTTCTTGAAAATGTTGCATTGCTGCTACGTTTTTTGCGACAACCGGAATGAAAACCGGCAAAAAAGAACGCCAGGCCTGATGCAATCAGTGCCTGGCGCTATCGGTTTGGAAATGGCCACGCAGTGGCTCAGGCCAGCGTACTGCCTTCGGGGCTGTTTTTCTGGCCTGCGCCTTCTGCTGCCGGGGACAGTGCCGCCAGCTTGGCCGCCAGAAAGTCGTCGTAGCCTTTCTGCACCAGCTCGAAGGTTTTATTGATGCCCTCGGCAATCGGGCTGCCTTCGCCCAGGACACCCAGGCCGGTCAAAATGTCGCTGGCCTCGTTGAAGCCCTGCTCGAACCCGCCACGGATCAGCGCGACGAAATTGCGGGCCACGTCCTCGGGCGCAGCATTCTTGTGCTGGGCAGCGTAGGCATCGAAGAATGCCGTGGACATGCTCAGAATCCGCCCTGCCGTGGCCTCCGGGCTGTTGTCCTGGCCCATGGCCTGGCCAATGGCATCTGGCCCCAGCTCGGGCGCCAGGTACTCGTTGATGCTGTCGATGGCACTGCGGTACAGCAAGGCCATGCTGTTGTTGCCCGCCTGCAGGGACACTTGCAGCGAGGCTTGCAGGATTTGCGCATTCAGCGCATCGCGCTGGCCTTGCGGGCGGCTTTGGGCTGCGGCCTGGGCGTCGGTCAGCGCATCGCTGGCCGGGGCCGCATTGCCGGAAACGGGCAGATTCTGGGTCAGGCCAGAGGTGGATGCAAGCATGGGATTCTCCTGCGTAGGCGGGGTAGCGGGGTAGGGACGGACTTACCCCCTTTATCGGCAGCCTGGCGCAGAACTTGAGCGCCGAAGAAAAAGAAAAATCACCCCTGCTCGGCCAGCAGCTCCTGCAAGGTCTGCACCTGCAGGCGCAGGCGCTGATTTTCTTCCTCCAGCGCGGCAATGCGCTCCTGCAGGGCGCGGGCCTGGGCGCCATCGCCGGGTGCTTCGGCCAAGGCCGCTGGTTCGGCAGCATCCAGGGCCGAGGCTTTTTCCTGCCGGGCGGTTTTTTTCGCCTCGCGGACACGCTTGGCGGCGTCCTTCAAGGCCTGGGCGCCTTGCTGGGCCGTGGTCTGCTGCTCGGCCAGGGGCAGATTGGCCAGCACGGCCGCGGTGCTCAGGGACAGCTCCCCGTTTTTGACGGCACTCACCACCTCGGGCGCGGCCTTTTGCTGGATGGTTTCGATCTGCTTGACCTGGCTGGGCGTCAGGCGGGCAGCCCGGGCCAGGGCTTCGCGGGTGTCCAGCGCCTGTTCGGGCACCTTGGCCACGCTGGCCAGGGCCGTGCTGGCAATGCTCTCCGACACTGCTGTGGCATCGAGCTCCTGGGCGCTGGCATGTTGCGCGGCCTGCACGGCAGTGGCGGCAGCGGTGCGGCGCTGGGTGATGATTTCACGCTTGCGCAGGGCCAGCACGCCGCGCTGGAAGTCGGAGACGCTGCGCCGGCCCAGGTGCTGGTCGATCATCCACAGATGCACGTCCTCCATGCTCTGAAAATGCGGGTTCTGCACGGTCTGGAACGGCAGGCCATGCTTTTGGCAGATGCCGTAGCGGTTGTGTCCATCGACCAGGATGTTGCCCCACAGCACCAGGGCATCGCGGCAGCCTTCGGCCAGGATGCTGCGCTCCAGCGCGTCGTGTTCGTCGGGGGTCAGGGGGTCGATGTATGCCTGCAGCTCGGGCAGGATGGTGATTTCCGAATTCATAAATGGTTTTTCTGTGGCAGAAGCGCCCCGGTGCGGGGCTGTTTTTCGCCCCGGTATTGTCGGCAAGACAGAGACGACTGGCAGCGCTAGGGTTTCCCCCGTACAACACGGCACTCGTAACAATCGGTGTAAACACCAATGCGAACGCGCGTTCGATGGTGTCCACTTCATATCCTGATTTAGCACGACCGTGCTTTTATTGATAACAGGAGTGAGCACTGTGGCCAAAGGCAGGATGCATAGCATGAGCGTGACGCAAAAATTGTGGCTCGGCGTCGCGGTGATCGTGGTCGGTTCCATCGCCATTACCGGCTTGGCGGGCTGGAACTCGGCACAGCACCAGAAGAGCTTCAATGCCCATGAGCAGGTGCTTTCGACCCGTCTGGCGCAGGCGGTGCAGTGGCAGGCCCTGGCGCAGGTGAATGCAGTGCGCACCCAGGCCCAGGCGCTGGGCCAGGAGTCCGGGCAAGCCACCCATTTTGCCGCGCAGATCAGTGCCACCAGCGCCGAAATCGATGCGCTGATCCAGGCCCTCACGGCCAGCGCCCAGACGCCCGAGGACCATGCCCAATTGCACCAGGTGCTGGAATTGCGCCAGCAGGCGCAGCAACACCGGGCAGCCGCCACGGCGGTAACCGACTCGGCCACGGCAGAGCAGGCAGCGGTCGAACAGACCTACCTGCCCGCTGCGCACAGCTACCTGCAGGCGTTGCAGGCACTGGTGCAGCACTGCACGCAAAGCCTGGGCGCCATGCGCTCGGAAATGGGTGCGGCCCGCCAGGGCGTAGTGCGGGGGGCCGCGCTGAACATGCTCGGCTTGCTGGCGGCGATCGCGTTTGGCGCGTACCGGCTGATCAACGGCATTCGCTGTGATCTGGGCCAGGCCAATGCCGTGGCCGGGCAAATTGCCGCCGGGGATCTGGATGTGGCCGTGCAGGTGCAGCGCGGCGATGAATTCGGCCAGCTGCTGCAATCCCTGCAAGCGATGAGCGGCTCGCTCGGGCAGATGCTGGTGGAGGTCCGCGACAGTGGCGACGCCATTGCCCTGGCCAGTGCCGAAATTGCCGGCGGCAACCAGGATCTGTCGCAGCGCACGGAACTGACCGCCAACCACCTGCAGCAGGCCGCTGCCGCCATGCAGGAACTGGTGCAGACCTTGCAGACCACTGCCGATGGCGCCCACCAGGCGGCCCAGCTGGCCGGGCAGGCCTCCAGCGTGGCCCAGCGCGGCGGTGCCGTGGTGGGGGAAGTCGTCACGACGATGCAGGACATCCACGCCCACAGCGAGAAAATTGCCGACATCACCAGCGTCATCGACAGCATCGCCTTTCAGACCAACATCCTGGCGCTCAACGCTGCGGTCGAGGCAGCCCGCGCCGGGGAGCAGGGCCGGGGCTTTGCCGTGGTCGCCGCCGAGGTGCGCCAGCTGGCCCAGCGCAGCGCCCAGGCAGCGCGGGAGATCAAGCAGCTCATCCAGGATTCGGTGCAGCGCGTGGCCGACGGCGCCCGCCTGGTCAATAGCGCAGGCAGCACGATGACCGAAGTGGTCACCTCCATCCACAGCGCCAGCACCGTGATGCACGACATCAACACCAGCGTTGCCGCCCAGCGCGACAGCGTGGCCCAGGTGCACCAGGCCGTGGGGGCGCTGGACCAGATGACGCTGCAAAACGCCACCCTGGTCGAGCAAAGCGCGGCTGCCGCGCACAGCATGCACCAGCAATCCGAGCAGTTGCGGGCGCTGGTGCAGCGGTTCAACCTGGGCACCACCGCGCACGCCCTGCCCGCGCCGCCACCGGCCTTGCGTCTGGCGTAATCTTTAATCTTTATAGAATCGCCGATTCTTGATTTACCGCGCAAAGCCCTGGATGCAAGGCTTTTCTTGCGGGATTTGCCCAGCGAGCTATGAATTTAATGAATCTACGGAATCTGCGCATTGGCGAAGGTTGGGATGTCCATGCCCTGGTGCCCGGGCGGGCGCTGATGCTCGGCGGCGTGCAGGTGCCGCACAGCCACGGCCTGCTGGGGCATTCGGATGCCGACGTGCTGCTGCACGCAATTACCGATGCGGTGCTGGGCGCTGCCGCCCTGGGCGATATCGGACGGCATTTTCCGGACACCGACGCCCAGTTCTACGGCGCCAGCTCGGCCGTGCTGTTGCGCGAAGCCATGCGCCGCGTGCGCCTGGCCGGACTGGAGCTGGTGAACCTGGATGCCACCGTGGTGGCGCAGGCACCCAAGCTGGCGCCGCACATCCCGGCCATGTGCCAGACCATTGCCCAGACCCTGGGCGTGGCGGTCGAACAGGTCAATGTCAAAGCCAAGACGGCAGAAAAACTCGGCCCCGTCGGCCAGGGCCACTCCATGGAAGCGCGGGCCGTAGCGCTGCTGGTGCGCCAAGAGAAAAATTAAAAAAAGAGCTGCTTCCACTTTAAAACCAACGATTTCAGGTTGTTTATCCATTGAAATCGCGGTATGGCAAGTGGAAGCAGCTATTGTTTCTTGACCGTTTTCTAACTGTCGCCTTCGACACCGGGAGGCAGTTGGCGCTTGACCGCCGGACGCTGCAGGCGTTGCTGGGTCTGGGGATAGTCTTCATGGACACGCTGCAGGTGGATCTGTGCAACCAGCCCCCCGTCCTCGGCGTTTTGCAGGACGAAGCGCCCCCCCATGCGCTGCACGGTCTTGTCCACGATCGACAAGCCCAGCCCGGCACCAGCGGCGGCAGTGCGAGCCGTGTCGCTGCGAAAGAACGGCTCGATCAACTTGGCCAGCTGCGCCGGCGGGACACCGTTGCCGTGATCACGCACCAGCAGGTGGGCCTCGGAACGGTGCAACTGCACTGAAATATCGACGTAGGCGATGTCGGTGTCCGGGGTTTTGCCGTAGCGGCGGGCGTTTTCCAGCAAGTTGGAAATCACCCGGGACAGCTCCACCTCGTCGGCAAGCACGGAACAGTCCTCGGGCACCTGCATGACGATTTGCAGCTCATGGTGGTTTTGCACGGCGTAGACGCAGGAAGAGATCACCTGGTGCAGGTTGATTGCCGTCAGGCGCACGTGGTCGGGGCGGGCATAGTCCAGGAATTTGTCGATCGTGGCGTCCAGTTGCACGATGTCGGCCACCATGTGCTGGCGGGCGATATCGTCGGTGACGCTCATTTCGGTTTCCAGACGCAGGCGGGCCAGCGGGGTACGCAGGTCATGGGAGATGCCGGCCAGCATCACCGCCCGGTCTTGCTCCAGACTGGCAAGCTTTTGCGCCATGCGGTTGAAGCCGATGTTCACCTCGCGGATCTCGCTGGTCACGGCCTCTTCGTCCAGCTGGCTGTCGACGAAATCGCCCTCGCGCACGCGGCTGGCCGCCTGGCGCAACTGCTTCAGGGGCCGGTTGATCAGCCCGGCAATCATGGCCGCCCCCGACAACGACAGCACCAGTGCCACGACAAGCCAGATCAGCCAAGTCTTGCCCCCGGCTGCGGGCGACGCATCGCGCGAGTCGAGCAGCAGCCAGTGCGGCTGGTCGTGGATGTTGAAGCCCACCCAGGCCCCCGGCGTGCCGTTGACCTCGCTGGCCAGCAGCGTATCCGGCCCGAGGCGCTGGCGCATGGTGTTCAGCAGGTGCTGGTTCTCCGGCGTTAACTCCACGGGGGCAAAACGATCGTCGGCCTTGCGCTGACGGATGCGCAAGCCTTCCTGGTCCGCCAGGGTTTTCAGCAGGGCCACCTGGGTGATGCCGTCCGCGTGCTCCAGCGCAGCACGGCTGAGGTTGACCAGCGATGCCGTCTGTTCGGCCGTCTGCAGGCTGTGCGGCTGCGCGTCAAACGCCCGCAGGGCCTGCAGCCAGCCGCCCGTGCTGCACAGCATCAGAATGGCCAGCAGGAAGAAGGTGCGCCAGAAAAGGCTCAACTCCACCTTGCGCAGATTCGACTTGGCCGGCATCAGTGCGTTCCATCAGGAACAAAGACGTAGCCCACCCCCCACACGGTCTGGATATAGCGCGGGTTGGCCGCATCCTCCTCCACCAGCTTGCGCAGGCGTGAAACCTGGACGTCCAGGCTGCGGTCAAAAGGCTCGAACTCCCGGCCCCGGGCCAGCAGCGCCAGCTTTTCCCGCGACAGGGGCTGACGCGGATGGCGCACCAGGGCCTTGAGCATGGCGAACTCCCCGGTCGTCAGAGGCTGCTCCTCGCCATTTTTTTGCAGCACGCGGGTGCCCAGATCGAGGCTGAAGGCGCCGAAATTGACCACCTCGTTATCGTTGCTGGGGGCGCCCGGCGCCTCCTGCAGGGGACGGCGACGCAAGACTGCATGGACGCGGGCCAGCAGCTCGCGCGGGTTGAAGGGCTTGCCCAGGTAATCGTCGGCGCCGACTTCCAGGCCCACGATGCGATCGACATCTTCACTCTTGGCCGTGAGCATGATGATCGGCGTGCGGTCGTGCGCAGCCCGCAGGCGCCGGCAAATCGACAGACCGTCCTCGCCCGGCATCATCAAGTCCAGCACGATCAAGTCCACGCTCTCGCGCAGCAGCAGGCGCCCCAGGGCCTTGCCATCTTCGGCCACGGAGACTTCAAAGCCCTCCTGGGTCAGGTAACGGCGCAGCAGGTCGCGGATGCGGGCATCGTCATCAACCACGATGATTTTGTCGGCGCGATTCGGGGATGTGGACATGAAGGCTTCCTTTCGTTTCCTTGCGGGTCAATGCAATTGATTGTGCCGATTTCTGGAATGGGAAAATGTTATTTTCTGTTTACCTGACTAAAAGTTACAGAATTACCCTCCACCCAACGAAAACAGCCGAAAAAAAGCCCACCGAAATGGGCGGGCTTGAGAACGCGAAATAAATGTGGATGCTTATTGCGCAGCCCAGCCGCCATCCATGTTCCAGGCCACACCGCGCACGTTGTTGGCTGCCGGGGAGCAGAAGAAGACGGCCAGCGCCCCCAGCTCCTCAGGGGTGGTGAATTGCAGCGAAGGCTCCTTTTCCCCCAGCAGCAGCTTGGTGGCTTCGGCGTTGGACATGCCGTGCTCGGCCGCCTTGGCGTCCACCTGCTTTTGCACCAGGGGCGTGAGCACCCAGCCGGGGCAAATCGCATTGCAGGTCACGCCCGTGGTGGCGTTTTCCA
Organism: uncultured Comamonas sp.; assembly: GCA_902175065.1. Lineage (GTDB taxonomy): Bacteria > Pseudomonadota > Gammaproteobacteria > Burkholderiales > Burkholderiaceae_C > Comamonas. The sequence goes on from CABIIJ010000015.1 coordinate 31,521, forward strand.
GCGCCGTCACCTTGGTCAGGCCGACGATGCCGTGCTTGGCCGCCACGTAGGCCGACTTGTGCGCCGAAGCCACCAGGCCGTGCACCGAGGCCACGTTGATGATGCGTCCCCAGTTCGCCTGCTGCATTGCGGGCAGCGCCAGCCGGGTGGTGTGAAAGGCGCTGGAGAGGTTGATGGCCAGGATCGCATCCCACTTCTCCACGGGGAAGTCCTGCACTGCCGCCACGTGCTGAATGCCGGCGTTGTTCACCAGAATGTCCACACGGCCAAAGCGCTCGGCAGCGAACGCCATCATGGCGGCGATCTCGTCGGCCTTGCTCATGTCGGCACCGTGGTAATCCACTTGAATGGCACGGCCGCCACCGGCCTGGCGCACGGCGTCCAGGGCGCCCTGGTGATCGCCAAAACCATTGAGCACCACGTTCGCCCCCTGCGCGGCCAGGGCCTGGGCGATGCCCAGGCCAATACCGCTGGTCGATCCGGTAACTAAAGCTGTTTTCCCTGTAAGCATGGTGACTTCTCCCGTCTTTGATAGCACAAGAATGAATTAGGATGAGGCGCCGATTATCAAACGCCTCACTGCGAGTTTTCTACCATGATTGAACCTAGGCTGAACTACGTACTGTGCCCTGGCGCAGCCTGCGGCGCCGTGCCGCCCGTGCAGGATGGCGTCGCCCTGCACCGTCTCGCGTATTGGGAATGGAACCAGACCGGCCGCAGCGACCATCCCCACGTCATCGTCTGCGTACATGGCCTGACACGCCAGGGGCGTGATTTCGACGTGCTGGCCCAGGCCCTCAGCCACCATGCCCGCATCATCTGCCCCGACATGGCCGGGCGCGGGCACAGCGATTGGCTGGCTGACCCCATGGCCTACGGCGTGCCGCAATACACGGCAGACATGCTGATGTTGCTCCAGCATGTGCACACCCGGGCGCCGATCGGCACCCTCGATTGGGTCGGCACCAGCATGGGCGGACTGATCGGCATGGCGGTGGCCGGCTCCCCCGGGCTGGCACTGCCGGCCCCGGTACGGCGTTTGCTGCTCAACGACGTCGGTCCGCGCCTGGAATGGGCGGCACTGCAGCGTATCAGCGCCTACGTGGGCGAGCCGGTACGGTTCGATTCGATCGAGGAAGGTGCGGCGCTGATGCGGGTCATTTCCGCCAGTTTTGGCCCGCATACCGATGCCCAGTGGCTGGCCCTGAGTGCGCCCATGCTGCGCCCCTTGCCGCAAGGTGGTTTCGGCCTGCATTACGACCCGCAGATTGCCGTGCCGATGCAGGGCATGTCGCGCGAGCAGGTCGATCAGGGCGAAGCCTTGCTGTGGGCGCTGTACGACGCCATTGCCGCCCAGACCCTGGTGCTGCGCGGGGCCGAATCCGACCTGTTGAGCGCCGCCACCGTACAGGAGATGGCCCAGCGCGGCCCCCAGGCCCGCAGCGCCACGCTTGAAGGCGTCGGCCACGCCCCCACCTTGGTGCAGCCAGAGCAAGTGGCGCTGGTTCAAGAATTCTTATTTGGGTAATCCATGCCTAACACCATCAATGGCATCTGCCAGGAGACTCCATGCGCAGCGTAACCTCCTTGCCACCGACAGTGGGCGAGAACGTCGCGCCCCCGAACGCCATTGCCAGACCTGTTGCCATGGTGCCCGACCTGATCGCTGCCACGGCCAACACCATTCCCGGCCAGGTGAACGCCCTGGTACGGGCCCGCAGCTTTGCCGAACCGTTGCTGGCCGGGGAAACCCTGTCCACCGGGGAAGGCACGCTGGCCCATGCCGATGCGGTGGCCGCCATCCTGCAGGGCATCGGGGGTTCGGAAACGATGCAGGCAGCGGTCTATCTGGTCTACGCCAGCCTGCATTTGAACAAGCCGCTGGAGGTGCTGACCAAGGCGTTTGGCCCGCACTTTGCCTCGCTGGCCGTGGAAACCGTCAAGCTCATGCGCGTGCAGCAGCAATCGCGCAATGCCGAACGGCTGGTCGCGCAGGCGCACAACCCCAACCTGCAAACCGAGACGGTGCGCAAAATGCTCCTGGGCTTTTCGCGCGATGTCCGGGTGGTACTGCTGCGTCTGGCCTCGCGCCTGCAGACTTTGCGCTGGTATGCCGCCAGCAAGCAGCCGATTGCCCCCGCGATGGCGCACGAGGCGCTGCATGTGTTCGCCCCCCTGGCCAACCGCCTGGGGATCTGGCAAATCAAGTGGGAGATCGAAGACCTCTCCTTCCGTTTCCTGGAGCCGCAGACCTACCGTGAAATCGCCAAGCTGCTGGACGAGAAGCGTGCCGAGCGCGAACTCTACCTGGAGCAGCTGCGCCAAAAGCTCGAAGCGCAATTGCGGGCCGCCAGCATCAGCGCCAGCGTGCAGGGACGGCCCAAGCACATCTACAGCATCGTGAAAAAGATGCGCGGCAAGCGCCTGAGCTTCGACCAGTTGTTCGACATCCGCGCCTTGCGCGTCGTGGTGCCGACGGTCAAGGATTGCTACGGCGCCCTGTCCTGGGTACACCAGCACTTCAAGCCGATCGAATCGGAATTCGACGACTACATCGCCCGCCCCAAACCCAACGGCTACCAGTCCCTGCACACCGTGGTCCGTGACGAGAATGACAAGGCCATCGAAATCCAGATCCGCTCCCAGGCCATGCACGACCATGCCGAAAACGGCGTGGCCGCCCACTGGGCCTACAAGGAAGCGGGCACCAAGGGCTACGCCGGGGTGAGTGCCACCGGCCAGTACGACGCCAAGATCGCCGTCCTGCGCCAGTTGCTCGCCTGGGGCAAGGACCTGTCCGAAGACCCGGCACACAAAGGCCTGTTCGACGACCGCATTTACGTACTGACCCCCGATGCCGCCGTCATCGAGCTGCCCCAAGGGGGAACGCCTGTGGACTTTGCCTACAGCGTCCACACCGATCTGGGGCACCGCTGCCGGGGCGCCCGGGTGGACGGTTCGATGGTGCCGCTGAATGCCACGCTGCAAAGCGGGCAGACGGTGGAGATCATCACCGTTCGGGAAGGGCGCCCCTCGCGCGACTGGCTCAACCCCGATCTGGGCTATCTGCACAGCAACCGTGCCAAGGCCAAGGTGCGGGCCTGGTTCAATGCCCAGGCCACGCACGAAACCGTGGCCCGCGGGCGCGAGGCGGTGGAAAAGCTGCTGCAGCGCGAAGGCAAGACTGCCCTGAAGCTGGACGACCTGGCGCTGCAGCTGGGGTTCAAGTCGGCCGACGCCTTGTTTGAAGTCGTGGGCAAGGACGAGTATTCCCTGCGCAATATCGAAACCCTGTTGCGCCCGGCCGATGTGCAAACCCAGGCGATCGAACCCCAACTCCTGGTGCGCAAGCCCCGCTCGGCCGGCGGCAAGGGCGGGGTGCTGGTGGTGGGGGTCGATTCCCTCATGACCCAACTGGCCAAATGCTGCCGCCCGGCGCCACCGGACGGGATTGCCGGCTTCGTCACCCGGGGCAAGGGCGTGAGCGTCCACCGCACCGATTGCAGCAACTTCCGCCAGATGGCCGCCCGCAACCAGGAGCGGGTCATCGACGTCGCCTGGGGCGAAACCAAGCCCAGCAGCGATACCAAGACTGCCGTCTACCCGGTGGACGTCGCCGTGCAGGCCAGCGACCGCCAGGGTTTGCTGCGGGATATTTCCGAGGTTTTCGCTCGGGAAAAAACCAATGTGATCGGCGTGCAGACCCAATCGATCAAAGGGGTAGCGTGGATGACGTTCACCGTGGAAGTCTCCGACGCCGTGCGTCTGGCCAAGGTGCTGGGGCAGGTGGCCGGGGTACCCGGCGTGCGATCTGCACGCCGAAGATGAAACAGCGAAAAAATGGTGCTACAATTCGAGCTTCGCAACGACAGGCGCGTAGCTCAGTTGGTTAGAGCACCACCTTGACATGGTGGGGGTCGTTGGTTCGAATCCAATCGCGCCTACCAAATTCAAAAAATCCCGCAACCACGGTTGCGGGATTTTTTTATTTCTATGCCTGCAACACCTTCGCGCTGGGATATTTTTTGCCAAGTCATTGATAACTTTGGCGATATCGGCGTGTGCTGGCGGCTGGCCGCCAATCTGGCCCAGCGCGGCTGCACCGTGCGTTTGCGGGTGGACGATGCCAGCGCCCTGGCCTGGATGGCCCCCGGCGGGCTTGACGGGGTGCAGGTGCTGCCCTACGACGCGCCCTGGGAGGCAGACCACCCGCCGCAGGCCGTGGTGGAAGCCTTCGGCTGCGAGGCGCCTGCGCCCTATCTGGCCGCGCTGGCCCGGCAGCCTGCGCCGCTGCTCAATCTGGAATACCTGAGCGCCGAGGACTACGTGCTGCGCTGCCACCGCCTGCCCTCCCCCATCCTGCACGGCCCCGGGCAGGGGCTGACCCGGTGGTTTTTCTACCCCGGATTCACGGCAGGGACGGGCGGGCTGCTGCGCGAGCCGGATTTGCTGCCACGCCAGGCCCGGTTCGACCGCCAGGCGTGGCGCCAGCAGCACGGTGCGCGGGCCGATGCCGTGGCGATCTGCCTGTTCTGCTATGAGCCTGCCGCGTTGACGCACTGGCTGCAGCAATGTGCCGCCCACGCCGACTGGCAATTGCTGGTCACCCCCGGGCGGGCCACGGCCGCCGTCCAGAAAAATTTGAATGAAAACGGGCTGAATCCCTTGCTGGAAAAGCGTAAGCAGCTCTTGTTTCTGCAAACCTGCAGCCAGCCGGAATTCGATGAACTGCTCTGGGCCTGCGACCTGAACCTGGTGCGTGGCGAGGATTCGCTGGTGCGGGCACTGTGGGCCGGGCAGCCCCTGGTCTGGCACATCTACCCGCAGGACGACAACGCCCACCATGCCAAGCTGCAAGCCTTCCTGGACTGGCTGGACGCCCCGGCCAGCCTGCGTGCCTTTCACCACGCCTGGAATGGCATGACCGATGCGCAGACCCTGCCGCATGTCGATGGCCCGATGCTTGCGCAGTGGCGGGACTGTATCCAGGCAGCACGGACGCGCCTGCTGGCACAAAACAGCCTTATTGATCAATTGCAAATGTTTATTAGCGAAAAAAGCTAGAATCCGCAGCTTTTGCTGCCCGTAGCCGATTCCTTCTTGCATTTCTGTGCGTTCCGACCGCTGCGTGCTCTCCCCTCTTCCTTCTTTTCCCCCTCACAGATTATGAAAATCGCTCAAGAAATCCGCGCCGGTAACGTCATCATGAACGGCAAGGATCCCATGATCGTTCTGAAAACCGAATACGCCCGTGGTGGCCGTGGCGCCGCCACCGTCCGCATGAAACTCAAGGCTCTGCTGGGCAACATGGGCACCGAAGTGGTGTTCAAGGCCGACGACAAGATCGACAACGTCATCCTCGAAAAGAAAGAGTGCACCTACTCCTACTTTGCCGACCCCATGTACGTGTGGATGGACGAGGAATACAACCAGTACGAAGTCGAAGCCGAAAACATGGCCGACGCCCTGAACTTCCTGGAAGACGGCATGACCGCCGAAGTGGTGTTCTACGAAGGCAAGGCCATCTCGGTGGAGCTGCCCACCATCGTGGTGCGTGAAATCACCTGGACCGAGCCGGCCGTCAAGGGCGACACTTCGGGAAAGGTGCTCAAGCCCGCCAAGATCGCCACCGGCTTTGAAGTGGCCGTACCCCTGTTCGTCGATCAGGGCGACAAGATCGAAGTCGATACCCGCACTGGCGAATACCGCAAGCGCGTGTAATTCGATTGCCAGAACGCATGAAAAGGCTTCCCATCCGGGAAGCCTTTTTGCTGCCCGGAATTCGAGTGCAGACAACTCATCTTTTATAGCTTTTCCCACCCTGAAAATAAGGATTTCAGAGGTTTAAGCCTCTGAAATCAAGGTATGGAAAGCGCAAAAAGCTACTATTTTTTATAAAACAAGCTGACCAGCACGGTCACCAGCACCCCGACCGGCACACCGAAGACGGCGGCGGAAATCGGCTGGATATCCCACCACAGGCCATGTGCCAGCCAGGCGGCCGGCACCGCTGCCTGCGCCATGGCCGTGTGTGAAAGCATGTAGTACAGCGTCACCCCCAGGCCCGACAGCATCCCGGCGACCGCCCCGGCGCGGTTGGTGCCCCGCCAGAAAATGCCCAGCACCATGGCCGGGACAAAGGCCGATGCCGCCACCGAGAACGAGGCCGAGACCATCGGCAAGATATCCGAAGAACGCCGGCTGGCCACGAAGGCGGCGGCCAGGGCCACCGCCATCAGCGCGAATTTGGAGACGATGACGCGCTGCTCGGTACTGGCCTGGTGCGGGCGGGCCTGGAAGTACAGGTCGCGCACCAGGGCGTTGCTGATCGTCAGCAGCAGGCCGTCGGCGGTGGAAAGCGCCGCCGCCAGCCCGCCAGCGGCAACCAGCCCGGACATGACGTACGGCAGCCCGGCAATTTCCGGCGTGGCCAGCATGATGAGGTCGGCCCCGAGGCGGATTTCGCCCCATTGCAGGCGGCCATCGCCATTGACATCCTCCACCGCCAGCAGCGAGCCATCGACGCGCGACCACTGGGCAATCCAGGTGGGCAGCTCATCGAAGCGCACCCCGACCAGGTTGTGCATCACCTCGTACTTGACCAGGGCCGCCAGGGCCGGAGCGCTCAAGTACAGCAGGGCGATAAAAAACAGCGACCACGCCACCGAGGTCCGCGCCCCGGCCACCGAGGGGACGGTGTAGTAACGGGTGAGCAAATGCGGCAGCCCTACCGTGCCCACCATCAGGCAGAACATCAGGGCCAGGAAGTTGCGCCGCGATTTGTCGAACAGTGCCTGCTCCTGGGGGGTGCCATCCGGGTCGCCGGCAAAAGGCCGGGTATGGCGCGGCACGCCACTGAGCGGCTTGGAGCGCTGACGGTACTCGTGCATCTGCTCTTTCCACAGCGCCCGGGCGTCCTCCTCGGTACGCGGCAAATCCGCCAGATCGCGGTTGGCCTGGACGATGGATGCCATGTCGCTGCGGATCGACCGCAGGTAACGCACCCGCTCCTGCAGCACCTGGCGCTCCTGCTCCAGCGCCTGGGCCACATTGCTCAACTTGTATTCCAGCACCTGGGCGCGGCGCTCGAACTCCCGGCGCACCTGCAGCTCCTGGGGCGAAGTCAGCAACTGCGTCTCCATATCCGCAATGGCCTGCAAATGGCTGTCGTACGCCACCGCCGCCACCGGGTTGCCCAGCTGCTTGTATGCCAGCCAGGACATGGGGGCCAGAAAGGCGAGCAGAACAACGATGTACTGCGCCACCTGCGTCCAGGTAATCGCCTTCATCCCGCCCAGGAAGGAGCACACCAGCACCCCGCCCAGGCCCAGCATGATGCCGATCTCGAATTGCACGCCAGTCAGGCGCGAGGCGATCAGCCCCACCCCGTAAATCTGTGCCACCACATAGGTGAACGAGCACAGCACCGTGGCCAGCGCCGCAATGATGCGCGGCCAGCTCCCGCCAAAGCGCTGCTGGAAAAAATCGGGCAGGGTATACAGGCGCATGGCCCGCAGGTGCGGTGCCACCAGCAGGGCCACCAGCACGAAGCCCCCCGTCCAGCCCAGCACGTAGGCCAGCCCTCCGGGCCGCTCCGCAGTACCGCCAAAACCTTGCAGGTACAAGGCGCCGGCCAGGCTGATGAAGGACGCCGCGCTCATCCAGTCGGCAGCAGCGGCCATGCCGTTGTAAATCGGCGGAATGCGCCGCCCGGCGACGCAATATTCCTCAGGGTCGGTGGTGCGCCCGGAAATGCCGATCAGCGCATACACCATGACGGTGACGAACAGGAAAATCGGCCCGATCCACTGGCGCGACAGGCCCAGGCTTTCCGCCCAGGCCATCCAGGCCAGGAATCCCAGCGTTCCCAGGGTGAAAAACAGGGCGAACCGATGCCAGCGCCCCCGGTAGGCGCGTTGCGAGGCAGGCCGCGCTGCGCCCTTGCTTTCAGAAGGTGGTGTCATCGGCAGCCCCATCCATGGGGGCCGGGCCAGAGGTGGCCGCCCCTCCATCCCGGCGCTCAAAGCGTGCCATGGCCCAGCAGTAGACGACCACGATGGCGATGAAGATCAGCACCGAGCCTTGCGCCGCCATCCAGTAGCCCCACTGCCCGCCACGGCCCCAGGCTTGCAGTTGCCGGGCAAAAAACGTCCCGCCAAACGCCACCACCACCCAGACTGCCAGCAGAACGGCTTTCAGCCACAGGTGGTGGGTGTCGTGCAGATCGGGAGGGAACACGCCCCCCTCGTCGGCGACGGCCTCGTCATGCTGGGCAGGGGGATGCGCGGGCACGGCGGGCGGGAATCGGCCTTACTTGGCCAGGTTTTGCCAAGTTTCGATCACGGTATCCGGGTTCAGCGAGATCGAAACGATGCCTTTGTCGGCCAACCACTTGGCAAAGTCGGGGTGATCGGAAGGGCCTTGGCCGCAGATGCCGACGTATTTGCCCTTGCTCAGACAGGCGTCGATGGCACGCTCCAGCATTTTCTTCACGGCAGGGTCGCGCTCGTCGAAGTCCTTGGCCAGCAGCTCCAGGCCCGAGTCACGGTCCAGCCCCAGGGTGAGCTGGGTCAGGTCGTTGGAGCCGATGGAGAAGCCGTCGAAATACTCCAGGAACTCCTCGGCCAGGATGGCGTTGGAGGGCACCTCGCACATCATGATGAGCTTCAAGCCGTTTTCACCGCGCTGCAAGCCGTTTTCGGCCAGCAGTTCGGTCACGCGCCGGGCCTGGCCCAGGGTGCGCACGAAGGGAATCATGATTTCCACGTTGGTCAGTCCCATGTCTTCGCGTACGCGGCGCAGGGCTTCGCATTCCATCTTGAAGGCTTCGCCGAAGTCGTCCGAGATGTAACGCGCTGCGCCACGGAAGCCGAGCATCGGGTTTTCTTCTTCCGGCTCGTAGCGGCTGCCGCCGATCAACTTGCGGTATTCGTTGGACTTGAAGTCGGACATGCGCACGATGACGGGCTTGGGCCAGAAAGCCGCAGCGATGGTGGCCACGCCTTCGGCCACTTTGTCCACATAGAAGGCACGCGGCGAAGCATGGCCCCGGGCCACGGATTCGACGGCTTTTTTCAGGTCGGCATCGACGGCCGGGTAGTCCAGGATGGCCTTGGGGTGGACGCCGATGTTGTTGTTGATGATGAACTCCAGACGCGCCAGCCCCACGCCGCCGTTGGGCAGCTGGGCGAAATCGAAGGCCAGTTGCGGGTTGCCCACGTTCATCATGATCTTGGTGGCGATTTCGGGCATGGCGCCGCGCTGCACCTCGGTCACTTCGGTTTCGATCAGGCCGTCGTAGATCCTGCCGGTGTCGCCTTCGGCGCAGGAAACGGTGACCAGCGTGCCGTCTTTCAGGCGAGCGGTGGCATCGCCGCAGCCGACCACGGCAGGAATGCCCAGTTCACGCGCAATGATGGCGGCGTGGCAGGTGCGCCCGCCCCGGTTGGTGACGATGGCGGCGGCCTTCTTCATCACCGGCTCCCAGTTCGGGTCGGTCATGTCGGTGACCAGCACGTCGCCGGCCTGCACCTGGTCCATTTGCGAAATGTCGGCCACCAGACGCACGGTGCCGGTGCCGATCTTCTGGCCGATGGCGCGGCCTTCGGCCAGCACATTGCCGGTGCCCTTGAGCTTGTAGCGCAGTTCGGCCTGGCCCTTGGACTGGCTTTTCACGGTTTCGGGACGCGCCTGCAGGATGTAGAGCTGGCCGTCGGTGCCGTCCTTGCCCCACTCGATGTCCATCGGGCGGCCATAGTGCTGCTCGATCACCAGGGCGTACTGGGCCAGTTGCTGCACGTCGGCATCGGTGAGCGAATAGCGGTTGCGCAGTTCGGGGGCCACGTCGCAGGTTTTCACCAGTTTGCCGCTGGCGGCTTTTTCCTCGGGGGTGGCAAACACCATCTGGATCAGCTTGCTGCCCAGGTTGCGGCGGATCAGCGCCTGCTTGCCGGCCTTGAGCATGGGCTTGTGGACGTAGAACTCGTCCGGGTTCACGGCGCCCTGCACCACGGTTTCGCCCAGGCCATAGCTGGAGGTGATGAACACCACGTCTTCAAAACCGGATTCGGTATCGATGGTGAACATCACGCCCGCTGCGCCCAGGTCGGAGCGCACCATGCGCTGCACGCCGGCGGACAGGGCCACCACGTCGTGCTCGAAGCCCTTGTGGACACGGTAAGAGATGGCGCGGTCGTTGTAGAGCGAGGCGAACACTTCCTTCATCTTGTGCAGCACGTCCTCGATGCCGACGACGTTCAAAAAGGTTTCCTGCTGGCCGGCGAACGAGGCGTCCGGCAGGTCTTCCGCCGTGGCCGAGGAGCGCACGGCAAACGAGGCAGCGCTGTTGCCGCCCTGCAGGGTGTCGAAGGCTTCGCGGATGGCTTTTTCCAGATCGGCGGGGAAAGGCTGGGCTTCGACCAGGGCGCGGATTTCCGCGCCGACTTGCGCCAGGGCACGCACGTCATCCACGTCCAGGGCTTTCAATTTGGCGGAAATGCGCTCCGACAGCCCTTCAAAAGCCAGGAACTGGCGGAAAGCGTGGGCCGTGGTGGCAAAACCGGTGGGCACGCGCACGCCCTGGGGCAGTTGCGAGATCATCTCGCCAAGCGAGGCGTTCTTGCCGCCGACGACCTCCACATCCTCCATGCGCAGCTGCTCGAAGGGCACGACCAGAGCATTCGCAGCAAAGCGTTCAGACATAACAAACTCCAAAGTTAAAAAACCGGCACCCCGGCCATGGCACGGGGGAAACGGCGTCTGCCTGGCAACCGTCACGGGGTTGTTCTTCGTTCTGGGACTTGTGCCGGCAGGCGCATGAATCTGGCAAATAATCGGCGATTGTAGGGCCGGGAGGCAAAAACGATGGCAAACCCCGGCAGTTTCTGACCCCACTTTGAAGGCAAGTGTATGCATACACGCACGGTTTTTGTGATTTCTGACGGTACCGGCATCACGGCGGAGACATTCGGCACCGCCTTGATGGCGCAATTCGACATCACCCCGCGCATCGTGCGCATCCCGTTTGTCGATACGGTGGACAAGGCCCACCAGGCGGTGCGCCAGATCAACCACAACGCCGAGGTCGAGGGCAAGAACCCGATCGTGTTCAGCACCCTGGTCAACCAGGAAGTGCTGACCATCATCAACGCGCACTGCAAAGGGCTGCTGATGGACATGTTCGGCACCTTCGTGCAGCCGCTGGAGGATGAGCTGGGCCTGAAAAGCCAGCACCGCGTCGGGCGCTTCAGCGACATCAGCCAGAGCAAGGAATACCTCAACCGCATGGAGGCGATCAACTACACCCTGGCGCACGACGATGGGCAGACGAACGAAGACCTGTCCGGCGCCGACGTAGTGCTGATCGGCGTGAGCCGCTCGGGCAAGACGCCCACCAGCCTGTACCTGGCGATGCAGTTCGGCCTGAAAGTGGCCAATTACCCGCTGATCCCGGAAGATTTCGACCGCAAGCAGCTGCCCCCGGCGCTGGAGCCGATCCGCAAAAAGCTGTTCGGCCTGACCATCGACCCCGTGCGCCTGTCGGAAATCCGCAACGAACGCCGCCCCGATTCGCGCTACGCCAGCCTGCAGAACTGCCGCCAGGAAGTGGCCGAGGCCGAGGCCATGATGCGCCGCGCGGGAATTCAGTGGCTGTCGAGCACGCACAAGTCGATCGAGGAAATCTCCACCACCGTGCTGCAGCAAGTGCTGCCCCAGCGCCTGGGGGTGAATCTGAACGGATAAGAGAGCGTAAACATGTTCTAGAATCGCGCCCCTCTTTGCGCCGGCCCATCGGGGGCTGGCGCCATGGGTTCCCTCGCCCCCATGTGGTTTCGTAAAAAGGACTCTGTCATGTTCCAGCTTTCGGCAACGGCCCAGCGCAATGCGCTGGTGGCCCTGATTGCCTTTCACATCGCCCTCATCATTGCCAGCAACTACCTGGTGCAACTGCCCATCATGCTGTGGGGCTGGCATACCACTTGGGGGGCCTTCAGCTTTCCCTTCATCTTCCTGGCCACCGATCTGACGGTACGCCTGATCGGCAAGCCCGCCGCCCGGCTGGTGATTGCCCGGGTGATGCTGCCGGCGCTGGTGGCGTCCTACATCGTCTCGGTGCTGTTCCACGACGGGGTGTTTGCGGGCTGGGGCAGCCTGGCGCAGTTCAACACCTTCGTGTTCCGCATTGCGCTGGGCAGCTTCATGGCCTATGTGCTGGGGCAGTTGCTGGACATCCAGGTGTTCGACCGCCTGCGCCGCCTGCCCCAGTGGTGGGTGGCACCGGCGGCCTCGGGCATCGTCGGCCAGGCGGCCGATACGCTGATGTTTTTCAGCGTGGCGTTCTGGCGCAGCTCCAATCCGTTCATGGCCGCCAATTGGCTGGAGATTGCCCTGGTCGATTACGTCATCAAGCTGCTGGTCAGCCTGGCGGTATTCGTGCCGCTGTATGGGGCCTTGCTGCAAGCATTGCTGCGCGTGTTGCCACAACAGCGTCTGGCGGCTGCGGCACGCTAATTCGATAGCTGTTTGCGCTTTTCATGCAACGATTTCAGGTATTTTTCAGCCTGAAATCGGCTTGAATACAGCGCAAGCAGCTCTTTTTTCAGATCAAACGGGTTCGGCCACCGGCTGCGGTGCGGCCTGCAGCGCCTGCACCCGCAGGCGGGCGTTCGCCAGGTCGAACGTGCCGCCATCGGGGCAGTGGCGGCCATCCATGCAGTCGGGAACCACGGGCGCAGTGGCCGCCGGGGCAACTGCTTCGACACGCACCCGCAGGGGCCAGGCCCCCTGGACGCCGCAGACGTGCAGCATCGGCACCGGGCCATGCTGCTGCAGCTGGCCCAGGGTGTAGCGGCGGGCGTCCATGGTCGGATCGTCCGGCTCATCCGGGTTGGGCTGGCCGTAGCGCTGGCCGGCAATATCGAAATAAAACGGCAGCGGCTGGTGCCAGCCGAATGCCGCCTGGACGATGCGGTGCAGCTGCGCCAGCGGGGTGCTGTCCAGAATCCACAGCCGACGCCAGACAGCGGGCGTCACGCCCTGCAGTTGCAGGTGCAGCTGGTAGGCGTAACGAATAGCAGGCGGCGGCATGGGAGGACTCCTTGAAAACCCGGACAAAGCGGTGAAACCCCTTATTTAATTCCAGGCACCGGCGGCGTGCAGGGCCGGGCCAAGAAGGTCCGCCCCCGGGGTGGTTATGCCGCACGGCGGCGGCTACTGGTCGGCGGCGCTGGTAAAGGCGTCGGCGAAAAACGCCTCGGGCGGCAGATTGCGCGTGGCAATGCAGCTTGCGCGAGCCGCTTCGACCATGGCCGGGGCGCCGCAGGCGTAGACCTCGTAGGGGGCCAGGTCGGGGAAGTCGTCCAGCACGGCCTGGTGGACGAAGCCCGTGCGGCCCTGCCAGTGGTCGTCGGGCTGGGCGTCGGAGACCACCGGGACAAAGTTCAGCCCGCCCGGCAGCGTGTGCCGGGCCAGCCAGTCGGCCATGTAGATATCCTGCGGCCGGCGCCCGCCCCAGTACAGCATCACCGGGCGGCGGCTGTCCAGGTAGTGCAGGTGTTCCAGGATGGCCTTGATCGGCGCAAAGCCCGTGCCCGAAGCGATGAAGATCAGCGGCTTCTTGCTGTCCTGGCGCAGGAAGAAGCTGCCGAACGGGCCTTCCACGCGCAGGATGTCCTTTTCCTTCATGCCGTCGAAAACATGGTCGGTGAACACGCCGCCGGGCATGTGGCGGATGTGCAGCTCCATGCCCGGATTGTCCGCCTGGGTGTGCGGCGCGTTGGCCATGGAGTAGGCGCGGCGCGTGCCGTCACGCAGCAGGAATTCGATGTACTGCCCGGCGAAATAGACGAATTTTTCCGTCGCCGGAATCTGTAGCTGCACGCGCATCACGTCGTGGCCCAGCCGTTCCAGACAGCGCACGCGCACCGGCATTTTCCTGATCGGCGGCGTGCCTTCCTGGCTGACCTGGCGCGATTCGATCACCACATCGCTGCTGGCCGTGGCGCGGCAAGTGAGGATCAGGTCGTTCTGCGCCTCGTCCTCGCTCAAGGCGTGGGCCGAGTGGCTGCCGTGCGTGGTGCTGCCGCTGATCTTCCGGCATTTGCACGAACCGCAGGCCCCGTCCTTGCAGCCGTAGGGCAGGCCCACCCCGGCCTCAATGGCAGCGGCCAGGATGGTCTGCCCCGCCTGCACGGCAAAACTGCGGCCACTGGGTTCAACGGTGACCTGGTAAGCGTTGTCTGCGCTCATATTCTGGCTATCCTTCTTGGTATTTTTTCTGCACTGGCCCTGCGCCAGGAAAGGCCGGATTGTGCCCACAAACGCAAAACCATATACCCC
>CABIIJ010000016.1 GCA_902175065.1 uncultured Comamonas sp.
CCCCTACCCCCACCTGCTGGCCCCGCTCGACCTGGGCTTTACCACGCTGAAAAACCGCGTCCTCATGGGTTCCATGCACGTCGGGCTGGAGGAAGCGCCCAACGGCTTCGAGCGCATGGCCGCCTTTTACGCCGAACGCGCACGCGGCGGCGTGGGCCTGATCGTCACCGGCGGCATTGCCCCCAACGCGGCTGGCCGCCCCATGCCCGGCGGCGCCGCCATGACGACACAGGCCGAAGCCGACAAGCACAAGGTCGTCACCCAGGCCGTGCATGAGGCGGGCGGCAAGATCTGCATGCAGATCCTGCACTTTGGCCGTTACGCCTACCACCCCGAACTGGTCGCGCCCAGCAGCCTGAAGGCGCCGATCAGCCCCTTCAGCCCCCAGGCGCTGACGGGCGAGCAGGTGCGCCAGACGATCGAGGACTACGCCAACGCCGCCTTTCTTGCGCAAAGCGCGGGGTATGACGGGGTGGAGATCATGGGGTCGGAGGGCTACCTGATCAACGAATTCATCGCCGCGCAGACCAACCAGCGCGATGACGAATGGGGCGGCAGCTACGCCAACCGCATCCGCTTCCCGCTGGAGATCGTGCGGCGCACGCGCGAACGGGTGGGGACCGACTTCATCGTCATCTTCCGCCTGTCCATGCTCGATCTGGTGGCAGGCGGCTCCACCCAGGAGGAAGTGGTGCAACTGGCCCAGGCGCTGGAAGCGGCGGGCGTGACCATTCTCAACACCGGCATCGGCTGGCACGAGGCCCGCATTCCCACCATCGCCACCAAGGTGCCGCGTGCCGCCTTTGCCTGGGTGACCGAGCAGCTCAAGGGCAAGGTCGGCATCCCCCTGGTCGCCACCAACCGCATCAACACGCCGGAGGTGGCCGAGGCCGTGCTGGCCAACGGCCAGGCCGACATGGTGAGCATGGCCCGCCCCTTCCTGGCCGACCCGCAGTTCGTGAACAAGGCCGCGCAGGGCCGCCCGCAGGACATCAACACCTGCATCGCCTGCAACCAGGCCTGCCTGGACCACACCTTCGGCGGCAAGATCACCTCCTGCCTGGTGAACCCCCGCGCCTGCCACGAAACCCTCCTCGTGCCCCAGCCGCTGCCGAAAAAAGAGCGCGTGGCCGTGGTCGGCGCAGGCCCGGCCGGGCTGGCCTTTGCCACCGAGGCAGCGGCACGCGGGCTGGACGTGACGCTGTTCGATGCCGCCTGTGCCATCGGCGGCCAGTTCAACGTCGCCAAGCAGATTCCGGGCAAGGAAGAGTTTTACGAAACGCTGCGCTACTTCGGCGAGCGATTGCAGCAGACGGGTGTGCACGTGCAACTCGGCCAGCGCGTCAGCGCCGAGGATCTGGTGCAGGCCGGTTTCCGGCAGGTGGTGCTGGCCACCGGCATCCAGCCGCGCCTGCCGCAGATCGAGGGCGTCACCCACCCCAAGGTGCTGGGCTACCTGGACGTGCTGCGTGACAAAAAGCCCGTGGGCCGGAAGGTGGCCGTGATCGGCGCGGGCGGCATCGGCTTCGACGTGAGCGAATACCTGCTGCACGAGGGCGAAAGCGCCAGCCTGAACCCCGCCAGGTTCTTTGCCGAATGGGGCGTGGACACCACCGGCAGCGCACGCGGCGGCGTGCAGGGCGCCCACATCGGCACCGTGCCGCGCCAGGTCTGGCTGCTGCAGCGCAAGAGCAGCAAGGTCGGCGAGGGCCTGGGCAAGACCACTGGCTGGATTCACCGCACCGGCCTGAAAAACCGGGGCGTCCACATGGTCGCCGGGGTGCAGTACCGCAAGATTGACGATGCGGGCCTGCACATCACCGTCGATGGCCGGGAGCAGACCCTGCCGGTGGACAACGTCATCCTCTGCGCCGGGCAAGACCCCCACCGCGAGCTGCAGGCGGCGCTGGAGGCGCAGGGCGTCACCGTCCACCTGATCGGCGGGGCCGACAAGGCCGCCGAGCTGGACGCCAAACGCGCCATCCGCCAGGGCACCGAACTGGGCCTGCGCCTGGGCGGGGCCGTTGAAACTACAAAAACAATAGCTTCTTCCACCCAACCATCGGACATTTCAGATAACAAACCATCTAAAAACATGAATACATCAGCGCTACCCACTATGGAAACCGTCAGTATCACTCTGCAGGATCACATCGCCACCGTCACCCTGAACCGCCCGGACAAGGCCAACGCCATGAACGCCGCCATGTGGCAGGAAATCCGCCGCGCGTTCGAGTGGGTGGACGCCACCCCCGAGGCCCGCGTGGCCGTGCTGCAGGGCGAGGGCAAATACTTCACCGCCGGTATCGACCTGCAAATGATGCTGGGCCTGCAATCGCACATTGCCGACGATTGCGAGGGCCGGATGCGCGAGAAGCTGCGCCGCCTGATCCTCGACCTGCAGGACACCCTGACCAGCTTGGAGCGCTGCCGCAAGCCCGTCCTCGCGGCGATTCACGGCGGCTGCATCGGCGGCGGCATCGACCTCATCACCTGTGCCGACATGCGCTACGCCAGCAGCGATGCCCGCTTCACCATCAAGGAAATCGACATCGGCATGGTCGCCGACGTGGGCACCCTGCAACGCCTGCCCAAGCTCGTCGGCCAGGGCATCGCGCGCGAACTGGCCTACACGGGCCGCGTGTTCGACGCCCAGGAGGCACAGCAGATCGGCCTGGTGAACCGCGTGTTCGACACCCGCGAGCAGCTCTACGCCGGGGTGCGCGAGATTGCCGCCAGCATCGCGGCCAAGTCGCCCCTGTCGATTCGCGGCAGCAAGGAAATGCTCAACTACGCCCGCGACCACAGCGTGGCCGACAGCCTGAACTACGTCGCCACCTGGAATGCCGCCATGCTGCAAAGCGACGACCTCATGGCCGCCATGATGGCCAGCATGGCCAAGCAGACGCCCGAATTCAAGGATTGATCAAGGGGCCAAGACGCGCCGGTACTGCATGGCCTCGGCCACATGGGCGCTGGCGATGGCCGTGCTGCCATCCAGATCGGCAATGGTTCGCGCCACGCGCAGGGCACGGTGCGTGGCGCGGGCCGACCAGCCCAGGCGCTCGGCAGCCTTGTGCAACAGGGTCTGCGCGGCAGGGTCCAGCGCCAGGGCATCCAGCTGGCCGCCGTGCAACTGCTGGTTGGGCGTGCCCTGGCGTTGCAGGGCGCAGTCGCGGGCCTGCACGACGCGCTGGCGGATGGCGGCGCTGGCCTCGCCCGGCGGCGCCTGGAGCAGTTCCTGGGCGGGCAGGGCGGGGACATGCACGTGCAGGTCGATGCGGTCGAGCAGCGGGCCGCTCAACTTGCCCTGGTAGCGGGCGATTTGCTGCGGGGAACAACGGCAGGGCCGCTGAGTGCTGCCATGAAAACCGCAGGGGCAGGGATTCATCGCCGCCAGCAACTGGAAGCGGGCCGGGAACTGGCTGCTCAGGGCCGCGCGGGCGATGGTGATGTGGCCGTTTTCCAGCGGCTCGCGCAGGGCCTCCAGAGCGCTGCGGGCAAATTCCGGGAATTCGTCCAGAAACAGCACGCCGTGGTGCGCCAGCGAAATCGCGCCGGGCCGGGGCGGCGAACCGCCGCCGACCAGGGCCACGGCGCTGGCCGTGTGGTGCGGGGCGCTGGTCGGGCGCTGGCCCCAAACCAGGGGATCGAAGCGCCCGGCCAGGCTGGCCACGGCGGCGCTCTCCAGCGCCTCCTGCTCGGTCATGGCGGGCAGCAGGCCGGCAAAGCGCTGCGCCAGCATGGACTTGCCCGCTCCCGGCGGGCCGACCAGCAGCACGCCATGCCCGCCGGCAGCGGCAATCTCCAGCGCCCGTTTGGCCTGCACCTGGCCTTTGACGTCGGCCAGATCGGGGCCGGCGCGGTGCGCCGTGGGCGGCTGCGGCGGGATGGACTGCCAGCCGTCCCCGGCTGGCTGGCCCAGCAGGTGCGCGACCACATCCAGCAAATGCGCCGCGCCGAAAACCTGGGCCGTGGGGGCCAGGGCGGCCTCGCGGGCGCTGTCCAGCGGCAGCACCAGGCGGCTGTCGCCCGTGTGCAGGCTGCTCACCAGCCCGCCGCGCACCGGGCGCAGGGCGCCGGACAGCGACAGCTCCCCGGCAAACTCCCAGCCCTGCAATGCCTGCGCGGGAATCTGGCCGCTGGCCGCAAGGATGCCCAGGGCGATGGGCAGGTCGAAGCGGCCCGAATCCTTGGGCAAGTCCGCCGGGGCCAGATTCACGGTGATGCGCTTGTTGGTCGGAAACTCCAGCCCGCTGTTGCCGATGGCGCAGCGCACGCGCTCGCGGGCCTCTTTCACCTCGACGTCGGCCAGGCCGACCAGGGTCAGGCTGGGCAGGCCGTTGGCCAGATGCACTTCCACCGTCACCGCCGGGGCTTGCAGGCCCAGCAGGGCGCGGCTTTGAACGCAGGCAAGGGTCATAAACGCCTTTGAAAACAGGACAAAACCGCCAATCTAGGCCGCGCCCCCCGGCCTGCCAAGGGGATTGGCCCGGATAACGGGGGGCATGGCCGGGGGCCGCCCTTCATGGCAGGCATTCAAAAAATTCAAGCCGGTGCCCGGGGCCGGCGGCTACCATCCTTCGCCATGGATACCGCTTTGCACCACATTCTGGAGCGCGTACGCGCCGCTGCTGCCGATGCCACCCCCTTGCGCCTGTGCGGCGGGGGCAGCAAGGATTTTCATGGCCTGGCCCCGCAGGGCACCCCACTGGAGTTGCGCCCGCTGCGCGGCATCCTCAGCTACGAGCCGACGGAGCTGGTCGTCACCGCCCGCGCCGGCACGCCGCTGCAGGAGCTGGAGGCCGCCCTGGCCGAAGCCGGGCAGGCCCTGGCCTTCGAACCGCCGCACTTTGCCCAGGGCGACAAACTGGCCACCGTCGGCGGCATGGTCGCGGCGGGCTGGTCTGGCCCGGCACGGGCCAGCGTGGGCGCAGTGCGGGATTTCGTGCTGGGCGTGGAAATCATCAACGGCCAGGGCCAGCTGCTGCGCTACGGCGGGCAGGTGATGAAGAACGTGGCCGGCTACGACGTCTCGCGCCTGATGGCGGGCAGCTGGGGCACGCTGGGCGTGATCACCGAAGTGAGTTTGAAGGTGCTGCCCCAGGCCCCGGCACAGGCCACCCTGGTTTTTGCCATGAGCGAAGCGCAGGCGCTGGACGCCCTGAACCGCTGGGGCGGCCTGCCCCTGCCGCTGAACGCCAGTTGCTGGACGCAGGGCCAGTTGTGGCTGCGCCTGCGCGGTGCCCAGGCTGCCGTTCAGGCCGCGTGCCAGAAGCTGGGCGGCGAGCGCCTGCCCGACGACCAGGCCGATGCCCTGTGGCACAGCCTGCGCGAACAGCAACACCCCTGGTTTGCCGCCCGCAGCGATGCCGATGCGCTCTGGCGCCTGTCGGTGCCACAAACGGCGGCCCCCCTGCCACTGCCCGCCGGGGTGGCCGCACCGCTGATCGAATGGCACGGTGCCCAACGCTGGGTGCAGGCGCCCCGGGCCATGGCCAGGGCAATTACCGCAGCGGCCCAGGCCGCCGGGGGCAGTGCCACTATTTTCAGAGCTGCCAGCGCTGATGCAACAAGAGACTGGAGAATCTTTGACCCGAAAAGTGACAGTCTGAAAGCGGTACACGCTCAATTAAAAAGAGCATTCGACCCGCACGGCATCTTCAACCCCGGCCGCACCGGCCTTTGACATTCAGGAAAGGAAAGGCATCCCATGCAAACCCATCTGGCCCCTGAATTTCAAGGCACCCCCGACGGCATCGAGGCCGAAGCCATCCTGCGCAAATGCGTGCACTGCGGCTTCTGCACCGCCACCTGCCCCACCTACCAGACCCTCGGCGACGAGCTGGACGGCCCGCGCGGGCGCATCTACCTCATCAAGCAGGTCATGGAAGGCAGCCAGCCCACCCGCGCCACGCAGCTGCACCTGGACCGCTGCCTGACCTGTTTGAACTGCGAATCCACCTGCCCCAGCGGCGTGCAGTATGGCCGCCTGATCGACATTGGCCGCAAGGTGGTCGATGCCAAGGTGCAGCGCCCCCTGGGCGAGCGCCTGCAGCGCTGGGCGCTGAAAGAGGGCCTGAGTTCGCCCCTGTTCGCCCCGGCCATGAAGCTGGGCCAGGCCGTGCGCAGCCTGCTGCCCGAAAGCATCCGCGCCAAGGTACCCGCCAAGGCCGAACACGGCGCCTGGCCCACGCGCGAGCATGGGCGCAAGGTGCTGCTGCTGGCCGGCTGCGTGCAACCGGCCATGCTGCCCAACATCAACTACGCCACCGCCCGCGTGCTGGACGCCGTGGGCATCCAGACCGTGGTCATCGACCAGGCCGTGTGCTGCGGCGCGGTGAAATTCCACCTGAACGACCAGGAAGGCGGCAAGGACCAGATGCGGGCCAACATCGACGCCTGGTGGCCCGCCGTGGAAGCAGGCGAGGTCGAAGCCATTGTCAGCAACGCCAGTGGCTGCGGCGTGATGATCAAGGACTACGGCCACGCCCTGCGGCTGGACGCGCAGTACGCCGAAAAAGCCGCCCGCATCAGCGCCCTGGCCCGCGATCTGGCGCAACTGCTGCCGGACATGCTGCCGGAGCTGGTCAAGAAACTGGCGGGCAAGGCCGCCTTGCCCCAGGCCGCCATGGCCTACCACCCGCCCTGCACCCTGCAGCACGGGCAAAAGCTCAAGGGCGTGGTGGAAGGCCAGCTCACCCAGCTGGGCTTCACGCTGAAAACCTCGCGCACCGAAGCCCACCTGTGCTGCGGCTCGGCGGGCACCTATTCCGTGTTGCAGGCCGACATCTCCAAGCAGCTGCGCAACCGCAAGCTCGGCGCCCTGGGCGAAGCCTTCACCGACGACAGCCCGCCGGCGGCCATCCTCTCGGCCAACATCGGCTGCATCACCCACCTGCAGGCGGGCACCAGCATCCCGGTGCGGCACTGGGTGGAGGTGCTGGACGAGGCCCTGCAGGGCACCTGACCCGTTCGCGCCCTGGCACCCCCGCCGGGGCCGACAACCTTACTGGCGACGGCGTTTCAGCGTGCCGCCCGGGAGGGGCACGGCAATATCGGGCAGGATGGCTGCGTTTCATTCACAACCAGGAAATGGTGAAGGAGACTTATGACCACCCCCGTCCCATTGCTGCGCACCGTCCCTGTCGCCCGGGGCACCACCGCTTTCCATTTCGGCAAACCCGCAGGCTTCGACTTCAAGCCCGGCCAGGCCTGCGACCTGATCCTGCCGGGGCAGGCCGGCAACAACGGCGCCGACACCCGCCATGCCTTTTCCATCGTCAGCGCCCCGCACGAGGACGAACTGATCTTTGCCACCCGGATGCGCGACAGCACCTTCAAACGCGCCCTGGCCGGACTCCAGCCCGGCGCAACCCTGGAGCTGGACGGCCCCTTCGGTTCGCTGACGCTGCATAAAAAGGCCGAACGCGCCGCCGTCCTCATCGCCGGGGGCATCGGCATCACCCCCTTCATGAGCATGGTGCGCCACGCCGCGCACAGCCAAAGCACCCGGCAACTGGTGCTGCTGTATTCCAACCGGCGGCCCGAGGATGCCGCCTTCCTGGCCGAACTGCAGGCGCTGGCCGCCGCCCATGCGCCGTTCCGGCTGATCGCCACCATGACCGACATGGCGCACGCCACCCAGCCCTGGGACGGGGCCACCGGCACGATCGACGGCGCCCTGCTGCAAAAAACCGCCAGCGGGCTGAACGCCCCGGTCTTCTACGTCTCCGGCCCGCCGTCCATGGTCGCCGCCCTGCGCGATACGCTGGAAGCAGCGGGCATCGACGAGGACGACGTGCGCAGCGAAGCGTTTTACGGGTACTGACCCACCGGCCGGTCAACCGGTCAGCCGGGTGGCGGGCGCAGCACCGACTCGAACCGCGCCGGGTCGAAGCGCAGCGCCAGCACCCCCACCAGCACGGCGATGGCCGCCTGCAGCCACCAGCCGAAGGCAAAACTGCCCTGCCACTGGTAGAGCTGGGCCATCGCCCAGGGCGCGGCGGCGGCCAGCAGGAACCCGCCGCTTTGCATCAGGGCACTGAGCGCCCCGGCCTGCAGGGGCTGGCGCAGGTGGTCCAGCGCCACCAGCATGAAAAACGTAAAGCACCCGCCCAGGCCAAAGCCCAGGATGGTCACGATCAGCACCGGCGCGGACAGCGGCACCAGCGCCAGCAAGACAAAACCCAGCACCTGCTGCGCCAGGGTGAAGGCCATCCAGGGCCGCCGGTCATGGCTGTGGCTGCGGGCTGCCAGCACCGGCAGCAGCAGGGCCATGGCCGCCTGCGCGACCGACAGCACGGCCACCAGCATCCCGCTGTAGGCCGCGCTCATCCCCAACTGCTGGTAGTACGGCGCCAGCCAGGCCACCATGCTGGCGTAGCCGCCGTTCATCAGCCCGAAGGTCAGCATCAGATACCAGGTGCGCGGGCGGCGCAGCAGCCAGGCGCTGCCGGACGGGCGGGCAGCGGCCTGCGGCGTCGCCATGCGCCCCAGTTGCCACCACGCCAGGGCCAGGGCGGCCAAGGCGGGCACGCCCCACAGCGCCAGCGTGCCGCGCCAGTCCATCCCCCACTGCAACGCCAGCGGCGACAGTTGCGCCCCCAGGGCGCCGCCGCCCATCATGGCGGCGGAATACACCCCCATCATCGGGGCGACGTGGCGGGGCGTGTGCAGTTTTATCAGCCCCGGCAGCAGCCCCTGCACCAAGGCCACCCCCGCGCCGCACAACGCAGCCGTGGCAACCAGCCAGCCGGGCAGCAGGCGCAGGGCGCAGCCCAGGGCAATCAGCAGCAGCGCCAACGCCAGCGCAGGCCGGGCGCCCAGGCCGCGCAGCACCGCCGGGGCGGCCCAGGTGCCGGCACCGATCAGGGCCATCGGCAGCAGCGTCAGCCAGGCGATGGCCTGCACATCCATGCCGGTGTGGGCCTGGATGGTCGGGGCCAGGGGGCCGATGGCCGTCAGAAAGGGGCGCAGGTTGAGGGTGACCAGCACCACGGTGGCCAGCCACACCAGGGGAATGGACGCCCCGGCACGTCGGGATTCGGGCATTGCAGGAACCAGGCAAAAGCTTCAATGCAATTAACGATAGCAGCTACCACTGGAGAATAAAGAAATTCAAGGTCATTGTTATATGAACTTCTTTTATACCAATCGACAGCAGCTATCTTATTGAAACCTACCGCAGCGCGGCGAAATACTGCGTCGGCGAGTGGCCCAGGGCTTTCTTGAACATGGTGATGAAGGCGGTGACCGAGTCGTAGCCCAGGTTGCCCGCCACCTGCTGGACGGATGTCCCTGCCGCAAGCTGGCGCAGCGCGACGATCAGGTGCAGTTGCTGGCGCCAGCGCCCGAAGGTCAGCCCGGTTTCGCGCACCACCAGCCGCGCCAGCGTCCTATCGCTCATGGCCAGCGCCTGCGCCCATTGGGCCAGCGTGCGGCGATTGGCCGGATCGGCCACCAGCACGGCGGCCATGCGGCGCAGCTTCGGGTGCTCGGAGATGGGCAGGTACAACCGCTCGACGCAAGCCCCTGCCAACTGCTCCAGCAGCACCGCCACCAGGCGGGCCGTCGGCCCTTGCAGCGGATACGCCGCCGGCTGCCCAGCCAGGTGCTGGATGAGTTCGCGCACCAGCGGGCTGATGGCCAGAGTGCAGCAGTCCCCGGGCATCTGCGCGGCATCGGGGGCAATGAACAAAAAGACGATCCGGGCATTGTCCGTCGCGCGGTTGCTGTGCGGCATGCCGCCGGGAATCCACACGGCATGGTGCGGCGGCACCATCCACATCGCCTTGGGCACCGTGCAGGTGACCCCGCCGCTCAAGGCCAGCACCAGTTGCCCTTTGCGGTGCCGATGCACCGGCTGCTCCACACCGTTGTGCTCAACGTCCAGCCGCAAGGCAATGGCCGGGCGATCGAAGGCGTCCGGGTCAAAGTCGCTGACCAGGCGTGCAAGCGGGGTATGTCTTGTCATGATTCAGATATTACTTGTCACTATCTCTATATTCAATCAACGCCTCCCTGCCTAAAGTCTGGGCTTTCGTCCCATGGAGCAAGAGCGGTTGTGAGTTCTTCGATGTATCGACGCGCCGGCAGCGGCGCAGTTTTACTGCTGGGCATTTTGCTGATCGCGGCCAACCTGCGTGCGCCCTTTACGGCCCTGCCCCCTCTGCTTGACGCCATCCAGGCCGATTTGGGCCTGGGCACTCTGGCCGTCGGCGCCTTGACGACCTTGCCACTACTGGCATTTGCGTTGCTGTCGCCGTTCAGCGCCCGGCTGGCCCGGGTCCACGGGCTGGAACGCAGCCTGTTCGGTGCCCTGGCCGCCATCGCGCTGGGCATCGTCCTGCGTTCGGCACCGGCAACCTGGTGCCTGTACCTGGGCACCGGCATCATCGGCCTGGGCATTGCCGTCGGCAACGTGCTGCTGCCCAGCCTGGTCAAGCGCGATTTCCCCCGCCATGTAGCGGCCCTGACCGGGGCCTACGCGCTGGCCATGGGCGTCGCCGCCGCTCTGGGGTCCGTGGCCGTCGTTCCCCTGGCCGAGGCCGGGGGCTGGCGCCCTGCCCTGCTGGCTTTCGTGCTGCTGCCGGCCGCAGCGCTGGCCCTATGGGCAAGGCAGCTGGCCGACTGCCCGGCGCCCGCCACCGGCACTGCCGTGCCACATGACGGCACGGTCTGGCGTTCGGCGCTGGCATGGCAGGTAACGCTGTTTCTGGGCCTCAACTCCACGATTTACTACGTGGTCGTCGGCTGGCTGCCCTCCATCCTGGCGGCTGCCGGCATGTCGCCTGCACGGGCCGCCTCGCTGCACGGCGTCCTGCAACTGGCCACGGCCGTGCCGGGACTGCTGCTCGGCCCCCTCCTGCAGCGCATGAATGACCAGCGCCTGGCTGCCGTCGCGGCCTGCATGTGCTCGGCCATCGCGCTGCTGGGCCTGTGGGCGGCACCGCAGTGGGCCCTGGCCTGGGCCACCCTGTTCGGGATAGGCACGGGGGCGGGGATCATCCTGGGGCTGTCCTTCATCGGCCTGCGCACGGGCAATGCGCAGCAGGCAGCGACGCTGTCAGGCATGGCGCAATGCGTGGGCTATCTGCTCGCTTCGGCCGGGCCGATGGCCGTGGGCGCACTGCACGATGCCCTGGGGAGCTGGTCGGTGGCACTGCTGCTATGCACGGGCCTGGCACTGCTCACCGCCCTCCTGGGCGTGCTGGCGGGACGCGACCGCAGCCTTTGAAAACCCGTGCAGGCGGCTGCACCGAGAGCCGCTGACACGACCCGGCAAACCGCAGGCAGCACACCGGGTACGACAAGGCTGAACAGCGACGTATCGAGGGTGGTGTTGGCGGCTCTCAATCCGGATCGTCCTCTCCGGTTTCGGGAGGCGGCTCCACGGGCGGCTCGCGCTGGCCGGTCTGGGGCGGCACCCACGGCAGCTCGCGCGGCGTCAGCTCGGGGACAACGATGCGTTCGTAATCGCCCAGCAGGTCGGCGGCGCGGCGCGGCGTGCCGATGGGGGCGCCGGCCTTGCCCTGGCGGACGGCGGCCAGGTCCTGCTCGCTGGGGTAACGGCCCAGCAGCCAGTAATCGAACACGCGCCGGGCAATCGGGGTGGCGGCGGCGGCGCCGAAACCGGCGTTTTCCACAATCACCGCCAGGGCGATTTCCGGGTTCTCCGCCGGTGCGTAGGCCATGTAGAGCGAATGGTCGCGCTGGCGCTCGGCCAGCTTGGCGGCGTTGTAGCGTTCTTTCTGGCCGATGGTGACGGCCTGGGCCGTGCCGGTCTTGCCCGCCGAGGTGTAGGGCGCCCCGGCAAATATGCCGCGCGAAGTGCCCTCGGTGGTCACGGCCTGGACGGCTTCGCGCACGGCCTGGATGTTGGCGGGCTTGTAGCCCAGGGAAATACCCGGCGGCTGCGGCAAGCTCCGGTAATGCCGCGTAACGGAGTCGATCATGCCCAGGCCCAGGTGCGGCTGGTGCTGGATGCCGCTGTTGGCCAGCATGGCCGTGGCATGGGCGATCTGCAGCATGGTGAAGTGGTTGTAGCCCTGGCCGATGCCCAGCGAAATGGTTTCACCCGCATACCAGCGCTTCTGCTCGGGACGCTTGTACGTATCGCGCTTCCACTGCATGCTGGGCAGCACGCCTTGCGCCTCGCCCTCCAGATCGATGCCCGTGCGCCGGCCGAAGCCCATGGGCGAGAGGTAGTCGTGAATCATGTCCACGCCCATGTCGTTGGCCAGCATGTAGTAGTAGACGTTGGACGATTTGACGATCGAGCGGCGCAGATTCGTCGGCCCGTTGGGGTGGCCGGAGCGGAAGGTGTGGCCGCCGAACGTCCAGCTCCCGTTGTCCTGGATGGTGGTGTCCACCTTGCGCTTGCCCGACTCCAGCCCGGCCAGGCCCATGAAGGGCTTGTAGGTCGACCCCGGCGGGTAAGTGCCGCGCAGCGCCCGGTTCAGCAAGGGCCGGTCGATCGAGGTGTTCAGCAGGTCCCAGTTCTCCTGGTCGATGCCGCCGATGAACAGGTTGATGTCGTAGCCCGGCTTGCTGACCATGGCCAGCACCTCGCCATTGCGCGGGTCGAGTGCCACCAGGGCGCCCCGGCGCTCGCCGAACAGGTCTTCCGTCAGCTTTTGCAGGCCGATGTCCAGGCTCAGCACCAGGGTGTTGCCGGGCGTGGCGGCGCGGCTGCTCAGGCGGCGCACGGCAAAGCCGCCGGCCGTGGTTTCCAGCTGCTCCCAGCCGGTCTGGCCGTGCAGCTCGCGCTCGTAGTGCTGCTCGATGCCCAGCTTGCCGATGACTTCGGTGCCCCGGTAGTTGGCGGCATCGTCCGAGTCGTCGATCACCTCCTGCTCCTTGGCATTGATGCGGCCGATGTAGCCGATCACGTGCCCGGCCACCTCGCCCAGGGGGTAGGAGCGGAACAGTCGCGCCTTCACGTCCACACCGGGAAAGCGCCAGCGCTGCGCGGTGAAGCGGGCCACTTCCTCGTCGCTCAGGCGGATGCGCAGGGGGATGGATTCAAAACTCTTGCTGTCGGCCATCAGGCGCTTGAACTGGCGCCGGTCGCGGGCGCTGATCGGCACCAGTTCGGCGACGGCATCGATCGTCGCCTCCAGGTCTTCCACCTTGGAGCGGGTGATCTCCAGCGTATACGCCGAGTAGTTGGTGGCCAGCAAAACGCCATTGCGATCGACGATGCGCCCCCGGTTGGGCACGATGGGCACGACGGCGGTGCGGTTGCTCTCGGCCCGCTGGGCAAACGCCTCATGGCGCTGCACCTGGAGCACGTACAGGCGGTAGGCCAGCAAGACAAACAGCAACAGCACGACCAGCGCCAGGACGCCCACCCGGAGGCGGAAGCCCTGCTCCTGCGCCTGGGTGTAGAGGCTGCGAAAGCTCAACCGGCCATGCGTCACGCTGCGGCTTCCATCCTAGAGGGGCCGTTCGTCGTCATGGACGAGCGCCCGGCGCTGCGGGGCCAGCAGCACGGCAATGGCCAGCGGCCACAGCAGCCCTTCGAGCAGCGGCGCCAAGGCCAGCCAGAAGCCCGGGAAAATGCCCCCGGACGCCATGCGGATGAGCATTTGCAGGGCGTGCGCCAGGAAAAACACCGGCAGCATCTGCAACGTCTGCGCCCAGCCGGAGAACCACAGCAGGCGCCGGCTGTTGGTCTGGGTGATGAACATCACCAGGACGTAGACCAGCGCATGCTGGCCCAGCAGCGCCGTATGCTGCACGTCCATCAGCAGCCCCAGAGCAAAGGCCCCGCCCATGCCCACGCGCTGCGGCTGGTGGACGCCCCAGAAGGCCAGCACCAGCAGCAGGATGTCGGGCATCCAGATCCAGTTGCTGGTAGGCAGCAGGTTCACCACCAGGGCCAGGAACAGCGTCAACCCGATGAACCAGGGATTGGCAGGCAGCAGCAGCTGTTCGCCACGCGGCATGATCATGGCGCACCCTCCGATACCGGTGCCAGCGGCGTCGCACGGCGCCGGGCGGATTTGTCTTCCCGCGCTTTTTTCTGCGCTGCGGCATTGGCCGTGGTCAGCGCCGTCAGCTCCTGCGGAGCGGGCAGTTGCGTGGCCAGCACTTCGTTGTGCGGGGTCAGCACCAGAACGTGGCGAGCACCCTCCATCCGGGCCAGCGGCTCGCTGTCGATGCGCAGAAAGGCGGTTGCGCCCTGGCGCTCGACCACCGTGATGGTGGCCACCGGCAGATCCGGGGGATAGATGCCATCGAGGCCGCTGGTCACCAGCCTGTCGCCCGGCTGGATGTCGCTGTCGCTGGGCATGTAGCGCAGCTCCAGCATGTCCGGGGCCAGGTTCGAGGCCAGGCCGTACATCACGCCGCGCACCCCGGTGCGGGTCACCTGCACGGGAATGGCCTGGTCACGATCGACCAGCAGGCGCACCTCGCTGGTGAAAGGCTGCACCCGCACCACCTGCCCGAGCACGCCTTGGGCGTCCATCACCGGGCTGCCCGGGAGGATGCCGGCAACCTGGCCCTTGTCCAGAATCACCCGGCGCGAATAGCTGTCCGGCGATTCGTACACCACCTGCGCCGCCTGGGCCGGCAGGGGCAGGCGCTCGCGCAGGCCCAACAAGGCCCGCAATTCCCGGTTTTCCTGCTCCAGCAGTTGCGCCTGGTGGGCCTGCAGGCTGATGGCCGTGATTTGCTCCTCGGCCCGGTGGGCGGCGCTTTGGGCAGTTTCCAGCTTTTCCAGGTAACCGGCCGCGTCGCTGAACAGGCGCAGCGGCTCCAGCAGTGCCAGTTGCACGGGGTAGAGCACCGTGGCCAGGGTCTGGCGCAGGGGGGCGGTCAGGTGCAGCCGTGCATCGGCCAGCATCAGGACAAGGGACAAAATGCAAAAAACCGCCAGTTGCGCTGGAGCGGGAAGGCGGTTTTTGAACAGCGAAGGTGCATCCCTCTCCAGGGTGCGCAGGCTCATGGCTCGCTGGTGAAGATGCTGCCTTGGCGGTCGAGGTGGTCCAGCGCCATGCCGCAGCCGCGCACCACGCACGACAGGGGGTCTTCGGCCACCAGCACGGGCAGGCCGGTTTCCTCGCTGAGCAGCCGGTCCAGGTCGCGCAGCAGGGCGCCGCCGCCGGTGAGCATCATGCCGCGCTCGGCAATGTCGGCGCCCAGCTCGGGCGGGGTCTGCTCCAGCGCGTTCTTCACGGCGCTGACGATCTGGTTGAGCGGCTCGTTCAGGGCTTCGAGCACTTCGTTGCTGGAAATGGTGAAGCTGCGCGGCACGCCTTCGGAGAGGTTGCGCCCGCGCACCTCGATCTCCTTGACCTCGTTGCCGGGGAAGGCGCTGCCGATTTCCTTCTTGATGAGTTCGGCGGTCGGCTCGCCGATCAACATGCCGTAGTTGCGGCGGATGTAGCTGATGATGCTCTCGTCGAACTTGTCGCCACCCACGCGCACGCTGCCCTTGTAGACCATGCCGCCCAGGGAGATGACGCCCACCTCGGTGGTGCCGCCGCCGATATCGACCACCATCGAACCGGAGGCTTCCGACACCGGCAGGCCCGCGCCGATACCGGCAGCCATGGGCTCCTCGATCAGGTAGACCCCGGCTGCGCCGGCGGCCTCGGCGGCGTCCTTGATGGCGCGGCGCTCGACCTGGGTGGAGCCGCAGGGCACGCAGATGATGATGCGCGGGCTGGGCGCCATGACGTTGCGCGGGTGCACCATCTTGATGAACTGCTTGATCATCTGCTCGGTGATGACGAAGTCGGCAATCACGCCGTCCTTCATGGGGCGGATGGCTTCGATGTTGCCGGGCACCTTGCCCAGCATGGCCTTGGCTTCGCGGCCAACGGCCTGAATCACTTTTTTACCGTGCGGGCCGCCTTCGTGGCGGATGGCCACGACCGAGGGCTCATTGAGTACCACGCCCTTGTCGCGGGCAAAAATCAGGGTGTTGGCGGTGCCAAGATCGATCGCCAGATCGGTCGAGAAGTACCGGCGGAAAGCTCCGAACATTCAAAATCCTTTGCGGCACGGCACGCGCTTCGGCTTGCCATCGCCGGGGTCTAACGGGGAAAAAAGAGGGGGATGGGGTGTTTTTTGCGCTTTTGCGCACACCAAGAAGGGGCTTTTTGCGCAAAGGCAAGATAATACCGCATTGCCTGTGAATAACTTCAGGCGCATGGCGTTGGCCTACATACTTTTACGTCCGGTTGCTGGCCGGTTTTCTCTCGGATTGCACGATGGCACTCACTTCCCAAGACATTGACCGCATTGCCAATCTGGCGCGGCTGGAACTTTCCCCCGAAAAAAGCGAGCGGATGCGCACCCAGCTGAATGATTTTTTCGGCATGGTGGCGCAGATGCAGGCCGTCGATACCAGCGGCATCGAACCCCTGACCCACCCGGTGGCCGTGCTGCAGGACGTGCAGCTGCGCCTGCAGGACGACGTGGTCACCGAAACCGACCAGCGCGAGGCCTACCTGCGCAACGCCCCGGCCGCCGAGCAGGGGCTGTTCCTGGTTCCCAAAGTGATTGAATAACCGCCTGCCGACCCGTTTTTATGAGCACCCAAGATTTGCACCACCTCAGCATCGCGGCCCTGGCCGCGCAGATCCGCAACCGCCAGACCAGCGCCACCGAGGCGGCCCAGCATTTTCTGGCCCGGGCCAAGGCCCGGCAGGCGCTGGGCGCGTTCCTGGCCGTGGATGAAGACGTCACCCTGGCCCAGGCCCGGGCGCAGGATGCGGCCCTGGCCGCCGGCAGCGCCGGCCCGCTGGCCGGTGTGCCCATCGGGCACAAGGACGTGTTCGTCACCCGCGACTTTCCCACCACCGCCTCCAGCCGGATGCTGGCCGGTTACCGCTCGCCGTTCGACGCCACCGTCGTCACCCGACTGGCCGATGCGGGCTGCGTGACGCTGGGCAAGCTCAGTTGCGACGAATTCGCCATGGGCAACGGCAACGAGAGCGCCGCCATCGCCCCCGTGGGCATGGACGCCCCGGCCCCGGTGCGCAACCCCTGGGATACGGGCCGCGTGCCCGGCGGCTCCTCAGGCGGCAGCGCCGCCGCCGTGGCGGCCCGCATGGTGGCTGCGGCCACGGGCACGGACACGGGCGGTTCGATCCGCCAGCCGGCCAGCTTCTGCGGCATTACCGGCATCAAGCCGACCTATGGTCGCGCCAGCCGCTACGGGATGATTGCCTACGCCTCCAGCCTCGACCAGGCCGGGCCGATGGCCCGCAGCGCCGAGGACTGCGCCCTGCTGCTGTCGGTGATGTGCGGGCCGGACGTGCAGCGCGATTCCACCAGCCTGGACGTGCCCGCCGAGAACTTCACCCGCCAGCTCGATGCCAACATCGAGGGGCTGCGCATCGGCGTACCTGCCGAGTTCTTTGCCGATGGCCTGGCCGACGACGTGCGTGCCGCCGTCGATGCCGCGCTGAAGGAATACGAAAAGCTCGGTGCCAAGCTGGTGCCGGTGCAGCTGCCGCGCACGCAGCTCTCGGTGCCTGCCTACTACATCATCAGCCCGGCGGAGGCCAGCTCCAACCTGTCGCGCTTCGACGGCGTGCGCTACGGCCACCGCACGGCCCATCCGGCGGATTTGCAGGAGCTGTACAAGAAATCCCGCGCCGAAGGCTTTGGCGACGAGGTGCAGCGGCGCATCATGATCGGCGCATATGTGCTGTCTGAAGGCTATTACGACGCCTACTACCTGCAGGCGCAAAAAATCCGCCGCCTGATCGCCAACGACTTCCAGGCCGCATTCCGGGACTGCGACGTGATCGCCGGGCCGGTGGCGCCCAGCGTGGCGTGGCAGCTCGGCGACAAGGCCGACCCGCTGGCCAGCTACCTGGCCGACGTGTTCACCCTGCCCGCCTCGCTGGCCGGACTGCCCGCCATGAGCCTGCCCGCAGGCA
Organism: uncultured Comamonas sp.; assembly: GCA_902175065.1. Lineage (GTDB taxonomy): Bacteria > Pseudomonadota > Gammaproteobacteria > Burkholderiales > Burkholderiaceae_C > Comamonas. The sequence goes on from CABIIJ010000016.1 coordinate 17,907, forward strand.
CCGGCGCGGGCGGGCTGCCGGTGGGCTTGCAGCTCATCGGCAACTACTTGCAGGAGGGGCGGCTGCTGAACGTGGCGCACCGCTTGCAGCAGGTGACGGACTTCCACCTGTCCAGCCCGGCCAACCTTGGTTGATTTGAATGATTCAATAGCTGCTTCCGTAGATATCTAAACGATTTCAGGTACAAAACCATCTGAAATCCTTGTATAAAAAGCGGAACCAGCTCTCTTTTTAAAGTAGCACCCATGACTGCCCCCCTGATTCACGGTTACGAAGTCGTCATCGGCTTTGAAACCCACGCCCAGCTGGCCACGGTCAGCAAAATCTTCAGCCGCACCAGCACCGCCTTCGGCGCGGAGCCGAACACCCAGGCCAGCGCCGTCTGCCTGGCCCTGCCCGGCACGCTGCCGGTGATGAACAGGAAGGCGGTGGAATGCGCCATCCAGCTCGGCCTGGCGCTGGGTTCGCACATCGCGCCGCGCAGCATTTTTGCCCGCAAGAATTACTTCTACCCCGACCTGCCCAAGGGCTACCAGATCAGCCAGTTCGAGATTCCCGTGGTGCAGGGCGGCGAGGTGAGCTTCTACCTGGAAACCGGCAAAGGCGCCGATGCGACGCGGGAGAAGAAAACCGTGCGCCTGGTGCGTGCCCACCTGGAAGAAGACGCTGGTAAATCCGTGCACGACCTGTTCCCCGCCGAATCGGGCATCGACCTGAACCGCGCGGGCACGCCGCTGCTGGAGATCGTGACCGAGCCGGACATCCGCTCCAGCGCCGAGGCCGTGGCCTACGCCAAGGAGCTGCACAAGATCGTCACCTGGATCGGCATCTGCGACGGCAACATGCAGGAAGGGTCGTTCCGCTGCGACGCCAACGTCTCCGTGCGCAAGCCCGGTGCGCCGCTGGGCACGCGCCGCGAGATCAAGAACCTGAACTCGTTTCGCAACATGCAGCAGGCCATCGACTTTGAAATCCGCTGGCAGATCGAGCAGATCGAGGACGGCCACACCATCCAGCAGGCCACCGTGCTGTTCAACCCGGACACGGGCGAAACCCGCGCCATGCGCACCAAGGAAGACGCGGCCGACTACCGCTACTTCCCCGACCCCGACCTGCCGCCGCTGGTCATCGCCCCCGAATGGGTACAACAGGTCCAGGCCGCCATGCCCGAACTGCCGCGTGCCATGGCCGAGCGCTTCGTGCAGCAATACGGCCTGCCCGAATACGACGCCACCACGCTGACCCAATCGCAGGCCATGGCCGCCTACTTCGAGGACGCCGCCCAGGCCTGCGGCCAGCCCAAGCTGGCCAGCAACTGGGTGATGGGCGAAATCTCGCGCCGCCTGAACACCGAGGAAATCGGCATGGACGCGGTGAAAGTGTCCAGCCGGCAACTGGCCGCGCTCATCCAGCGCATCGGCGACAACACCATCAGCAACAACGCCGCCAGGCAGGTGTTCGAGGCGCTGTGGGCCGGCGAAGGCCAGGACGTCGATGCCGTCATCGAGGCCAAGGGCCTCAAGCAGATGAACGACACCGGGGCGCTGGAGGCCATCATCGACGAGGTCATCGCCGCCAACCCGGCCAACGTCGAACAGTACCGCGCAGGCAAGGACAAGGCGTTCAACGCCCTGGTCGGCCAGGTGATGAAGGCCAGCAAGGGCAAGGCCAACCCGGGGCAGGTAAACACGCTGCTCAAGACGAAACTGGGCGGCTAGACTTTCTTGCCCAGCCTCAATTGCGTCCTGCCCGCGCCCGGCGCAGGCCAGGGCGGCGGAGTTTTCCCATGGATGCTGTCGCAGCACTCTATTTCGCCCTCATCGTTCCCACCTGCCTGTGGCTGCTGGCCCTGGTCGGTGCCGGGGTGTGGTGGGGCATGGGCCGCCCGGCCTACCTGCTGTGGTATTCGGTTGCGTCACTGTTCGGCGGCGTGGCCCTGGCCGCGCAGACCGTCATGGCGCCCCATGCGTACAGCAAGATCGCCCCGCTCCTGTCGCCGACCTACATCCTGACCATCACCGGCCTGACCTGGGCCTTGGCCCTGCGCCTGAAAATCCACATGAGCTGGCGCTGGACGCTGGTCGTGGCCCTGATCATCGAGGTGCTGGTCATCTACTTCTCCCAGGTGCAGGAGAACCTCTCGGCCCGCCTGACGGTGATGGCCGTGGGGCTGACCGCCCTGCTGCTGCAACTGCTGCCCAGCCTGGTGCGGCTGCACTGGCGGGCGCTGTCGTTCATCGACCAGGGGCTGATCTGCGGCTACGGCCTGTATACCGCGTTCGTCGTCATACGGCCCGTGCTGCTGCTCTGGGACCCGGAGAGTTTCGCCGCGCCGTTTGCGCTGGGGGTGTCGCTGATCTGGCTGATCACGCTGTACGGGTCCATGATCATGGGCATCGGCTTTACCGGCTTCTTCCTGGCCGCTGCCGGGCTGGATTCGGTGCAGCAACTGCGCAACGAGCGCGACCAGGACCCGCTGACCGGCCTGCTCAACCGCCGCGCCCTGCTGGCCCCCTGGCCGGAACTGGCCAACAACGGCGCGGTGGTGGTGCTGTGCGACCTCGACCACTTCAAACACATCAACGACACCTGGGGCCACCCCGCAGGCGATACCGTGCTGAACACCCTGGCCGCCCTGCTGACCGCCAACGTACGCCCCACCGACCGCGTGGGCCGCTACGGCGGCGAGGAGTTCGTGCTGGTCCTGCACGGCACCACGCTGGCGGCAGCCCTGGCCCGCCTGGAATCCATCCGCACCCAGGTGGCGAAAACCGTCTGGCCCGGCCTGCCGCCGGATACGCGGATCACCCTGAGCCTGGGCGCCGTGGCGCTGCGGGAGCAGGAGTCGCTGACCGAGTGCATCGCCCGCGCCGACGTGCAGTTGTACGCCGCCAAACAGGGCGGACGCGACCGCCTGTGCTGGGAAAAGGCCGCGCAGTTGTCGTGAACAGGCTTTAAAGCCTGGAAAAACCTGCGATCCAGTCGGCAAACTCCGGCGCCGGCAGGGGACGGCTGAAGTAATAGCCCTGCCAGATGTGGCAGCCGTTGCTTTCCAGAAAGTCCCGCTGCGCCGCCGTCTCCACCCCTTCGGCGATCACGTCCAGGCCCAGGCTGGTGCCCAGGGCCACCACGGTGCGGGCAATGGCCGCGTCGTTGGCATCGGTGAGCACGTCGCGCACAAAGCCCTGGTCGATCTTGAGCTGGTCCAGCGGCAGGCGCTTCAGGTAGGCCAGCGAGGAATAGCCGGTGCCGAAATCGTCCAGCGAAAAGGCGATGCCGTGGCGCTTGAGCTGCAGCATCTTGTCGATGGTGTCCTCCACGTCCTGCAGCAGCAGGCTTTCGGTCAGCTCCAGCTCTAGGTAGCGCGGGTCGGCCCCGGTCTGGGCAACGGCGCCGAGTACCTGCTGCACGAAATCGGGCTGGTGGAACTGCCGGGGGCTGACGTTGATGGCAATGCTCAGGCCCGCCAGCAGCGGCACCTTGCTCCAGGCCGCCAGCTGGGCGCAGGCCGTGTGCAGCACCCAGTTGCCCAGGGCCAGGATCTGCCCGCTGTCCTCGGCCAGCGGGATGAACAGCGCGGGGGACACCAGGCCGCGCTCGGGGTGACGCCAGCGCAGCAGGGCTTCGCAGCCGATGACCTTGCGGGCGTGTACCTGAGGCTGGTAAAACAGCTCGAAGTGGCCCTGCTCCAGGCTGGTGCGCATCTGCGCTTCCAGCTGCACGCGCTCCTGCATGGCGGTGTGCATGTTGGGCGAGTAGAACTGCAGGGTGTCGCGCCCGGCAGTCTTGGCCTGGTACATGGCCAGATCGGCACGCTTGAGCAATTCCTCGGCCGTCAGCTCCTGGCCCAGGAACAGGGCAATGCCGATGCTGGCCGTGGTGTGGTGCGGCTCGCCGTGCAGCAGGAAGGGGGCGCGGAACACTTCCAGGATGCGCTGGCCGATCCGCTCGACCAGGGAGACGGCCTCGCCGGGGTGGCGGGACAGGTTTTCCAGCAGGACGACGAATTCATCATCCCCGTGGCGGGCCACGGTGTGGCGCTCGTGGGTGCTGCTGCGCAGGCGTTCGGCCACCTGCTGGAGCAGGGCGTCCCCGCATTCGTGGCCTTTGACTTCGTTGACGGTCTTGAAGTGGTCGATGTCCAGCATCAGCACCGCGCCATAGATGCGCTGCTCGGCGCTGCGGGCCAGCGTGTGCTGCAAGGTGATGAGCAACTGGCGGCGGTTGGGCAGGCGGGTCAGGGCGTCGTAGTACTCCAGGTAGGTGATTTTTTCTTCGGCGGCCCGGCGCTGGGTCAGATCCTGGAACACCACCAGCTGCCCGTTGCCCAACTGCACGCCGGAGATCTCCAGGATGCGCTCCTTGCCCGCCCCGTCCGTGATGCGGTATTCCCTGGGCGGGATCAGTCCATCGCCTGCGCGGGCCTGTGCAGCCAGGCTATCCCACTCCTGGTGCGCCTGTTCGCGCACGGCCGGGTCGGGGTAGGCTTTTTCCCACCAGGTGGCCAGGTCGGGCATCGTTTCCGCGTCGTAGCCGGTGACGATGGCGTAGTGCGGGTTCAGGTAGCTGATGGTGCCGTTTTCCTGCGTCCAGCTCACGCCGATGGGCAGGTGGCGCAGGATGTTGCGCTGCTGTTCTTCGCGGTCGCGCAGGGTTTCCTGCATCTGCCGCCGCTCGGTGATGTCCTGAATGACGGCCAGATGGTAGGTGGGCGCCTGTCCGATGGCCCACATGGGGGAAATGTTCACCTCCACCCAGACGGGACGGCCGTTCTTATGCCGCATCCGCTGCTCCAGGTGGTACTCCCGGATTTCGCCGACCAGCAGCCGCTGGTGCTGCTGGAGCGCTGCGGGCAGGTCTTCCGGCTCCAGCAGTTCCTGGAAGGTTTTGTCGTGCAGCTCAGCCTCGGTGTAGCCCAGGATGTGGGCGTAGCGCCGGTTGGTACGCAGCAGGTGCCCGGACCGGGCGTCGGTCAAGGCCATGCCCACGGTGGCCTGGTTGAAGACGGCCAGGAAGTGCGCCTCGCTGACGGCCAGTGCGGCGGTATGGCGGCGCAGCGTCCAGCCCGTCAGGACACCCAGCAGCAATGCCGCCAGCGTGCCGCCCACGGCCATCCACCACGGCAGCATTTGTTCGACGGGCGACAGCATGGCCTGGGTGGGCAGGAAGGCCAGCCGCCAGCGCCGGTCATGCACCTTGATGATGCGGATTTGCGGCGCGAGATGCCGCGCCCGCTCGGCCGAGACGAAGTTGCTGGACTGCCCGACCAGCAGGGTCGGTGCCGGCGGGGGCGCAGCCTGCGTGCCGATGTCGCGGATCTGCACGGCCACGCCCCGGAAAAAGCCCTGCTGCTCCAGGCTCTCCAGCATGGCCGATACGTCTATCGAGGTGCCGACCGACCCCAGAAACTCCCGCTCATCGGGATGGCCCCAGGGCTGCGCCGTCTCCAGGAAAACCGGCAGGCGCAGCAGGAAGCCCTCCGTCCCCTGCTTGAGAATGAAAGGGGCGGAAATCGTTGCCTGACCGCTGGTTCGCCCGGCCAGCAGGGCGGTCAGATTGTTGGGCTGGGTGGCCAGATCCAGGCCCCAGACGCTTTCGTTCCGGTCCAGCGGCCAGAGGTACTCCAGCAGGAAATATTCGTCACGCACGATGGTGGGCATGTCCGGCAGGGCCAGCCCGGTGCGCATGGCCTGCTCCTGCATCCGCTGGACATAGTCGGGCAGCTCCGGCCGGGGCACCCGGCGAACGAAGGACAGGGAGCGGATCTCCCCGTAGCTTTGCGAGACGTTGTGTACGGCCGAGACTTGCTGGAACTGGTCAAAGCGCAGGTAGGGATTGACGAGAAACAGGTCCCGCAGCCCGGCAGTGACCTCGGTGTAGGCAGTGATGCGGTGGGAGAGCGCGTCGGTGGAAGAGCGCACCTCCTCGGTAAACCGCACCTCGGCCAGGACAGCGTCTGCAGCGCGTTGCTGCTCCACCAGGCCATAGGTCAGCCCCCACCCTGCCAGCACGACGGCAGCGCCAATAAACCAATGACCGTGTTTGCGCCAAAAAGCGGTGGGCTTCATCAGGAGCATCCTTTCCAAACGGGCCGCCAAGGTCTGCGGATAGACAGGCTAGCGACTTTCACCGCAAGAAGGGAAGGGGCAAAACCCGTGCGCAGCCGCACCGGTTCACACTGATTTGCATTTGGCTGCACCCCCGGCCCAATGCTGGCATCATCGCGGGCTTGGTTTTTTCTTTGCAGCCCTGGCTGCCTGCCCATGACTGATACCACTGCTGCGGCCCCCGCCCCCGATTCCACGTCCCCACGCCCTGCCGAAGCTGGCGCCCCGACGGCGCCCTCGCGCCGTGGACCCCATCCGGTCCTGGTGCAGCTCGGACAGCTCTACCCGGCACTGTTCGGCGCCACGGTGCAGCCGCTCAAGCGCGGGATTTTTCAAGACCTGCTGACCGCGCATGGCGAGGTGCTGGACAAGGCGCAGCTCAAGGTTGCCATGGCCATCCACACCCGCTCCACCCGCTACCTGCAGGCCGTGGCCAGCGGTGCCGCACGGCACGACCTGCAAGGCCAGGCGGTCGAGCCGATGGCCCCCGAGCACGTGCTGCACGCCGTGCTGGAAGTGTTCAAGCGCCGCAAGCCGCGCCCGGGCGAAACCGTCGAGCAGCAGCAACAGCGCCTGCAACGGCGCATTGCGCAAATCTTCAGCGACAGCGGCCTGACCCGCGAGGCCCTGCTGGAACGCGCCAACATCAAGGAACCCACCGCCCTGGCCACGCTGACCGCCGCCCTGGACTACGCCGCCGAGCAGGACGCCCGCGCCGAAGCCGTGCAACGCGCCTTTGCCGCCAGCGGCGCAGCCAGCCCCGCCGCCTTTGCCCAGATGTACGGGATGCACCCCAAGGCCGTCGAGCGCCAACTGGCCCGCGCGGCACAGCTGCAGGCCTTGCGCAGCGCCTGACGGCCCAGGTACGCACCCGGGCGGTGTATGGTTCAGGGTTCCGTGCGCTTTACCGACCCTGCCTTATGCCCCCCACCGTTCTTGGCACCCTGCATACCGTTTTACGTGGCCGCGTCCAGCCCTACGCCCGGCTGGATGGCCGCCCCGGCGGCCCCAGCGCCATCGACAAGCGGCCCGTGCCCGGCCCGGTGCCCGTGGCCACACTGGGGCTGGAGGGTGACGAGCAGGGCGACCGCAAAGTCCACGGCGGGCCGGACAAGGCCATCCACCACTACCCCTGGGACCATTACGCCGCCTGGCGCAGCGCGTTGGGCGACCTGCCCGTGCTGCGCCAGCCCGGGGCGTTTGGCGAGAATTTCTCCACCACCGGCATCACCGAGGCCACGCTGTGCTGGGGCGACCAGGTGCGCGTCGGCACCTGTTTGCTGGAGCTGGCGCAGACCCGCCAGCCGTGCTGGAAGCTGAACACCCGCTTCGGCCAGGCCACCATGGCGCGGCAGGTGCAGACCACCGGGCGCACCGGCTGGTACTGGCGCGTGCTGGAGCCGGGCAGCGTGCAGGCGGGCGATGCCATCACCCTGGTGCACCGCCCGCATCCCGACTGGCCCCTGACCCGGGTGCTGCAGGTGCTCTACCACCAGTGCCTGGATGGCGCCGCCCTGCAGGCACTGGCCCGGCTGGCGCTGCCGCCCTCCTGGCAGCGCCTGGTGCAGACGCGGCTGGAGCGCCGCCAGGTCGAGGACTGGGCCAAGCGTCTGGACGGCCTGGACGGGGCGCAGGACTAGCCCCATGCTGCACACGCCGCCCCTGACCCCCGGCCTGCTGGCCCTGCACGGCAACTGCGCCGAAACCCTGGCCCAGGCGCTGATCGACTGGAGCTGCGCCCACCCCCTGGGGCCGCTGGAGCAGGAGGTGGTGCTGGTGCAAAGCAACGGCACCGCCGAATGGTTCAAGATGCTGCAGGCGCAGCACCGGGGCATTTGCGCCGCCACGCGGGTGGAGCTGCCCGCACGGTTCCTGTGGCGCAGCTGGCGGCAGATTCTGGGGCCGCAGCGCGTGCCCAGCGTCTCGCCGCTGGACGAGCTGCCCATGACCTGGCGCCTGATGCGCCTGCTGCCTGCCTGCCTGGCGCTGCCCGCCTTTGCCCCGATTGCCCGTTTCCTGCGCGACGACCAGCCCCAGCGTCTATTGCAACTGGCCAGCCGTCTGGCCGACCTGTTCGACCAGTACCAGGTCTATCGCAGCGACTGGCTGCTGGCCTGGGAGGCCGGGCACGACCACCTGCCGGGTCTGCCCGGCCAGGGCGACCGCCCCCTGCCCGAAGGCCAGGAATGGCAGCCGCAGCTGTGGCGGGCCGTACTGGCCGACCTGACGGCGCAGGAGCGCGGCGTCACCCGCCCGGCGCTGCGCCAGCAGGTGCTGGAGGCGTTGCGCAGCGCCGAAGCGGGCAGCCTTCCCATCGCCCGGCGCGTGCTGCTGCTCGGCCTGACGCACGTGCCGCTGGAGATGCTGGAGTTCCTCGCCGCCCTGTCGCGCCACAGCCAGGTGATCCTGGCCGTGCCCAACCCCTGCCGCTACCACTGGGCCGATGCCATCGACGGGCGCGAACTGCTGCGCCAGCAGCGCCGCCGCCACCCCGACCGGCAGCACGATCTGGCCGCCATCGCGCTGGAGGCCATGCACGCCCACGCGCACCCGCTGCTCATGGCCTGGGGGCGGCAAAGCCGCGACTATGTGCGCCTGCTCGATGATTTCGAGAGCAGCTCCCACTTGTCCCAAGCCATTTCCAGAGTGGATTTATATGACGATTCCCCTGCTGACGAGGGGAGCCTGCTAGAACAAGTGCAGCGCAGCATCCGCGACCTGCTGCCGCTGGCCGAACACCCGCGCAGCGCCCGGCCAGGGCACGGCATCCCTGCCGCCGACCAGTCCATCGTGCTGCACAGCGCCCACAGCCTGGTGCGCGAGCTGGAGGTGCTGCACGACCATCTGCTCGCCCTGTTCGCTGCCCCGGCGCCAGCAGGGCAAACCGCGCTGCAACCGCGCCACGTCATCGTCATGCTGCCGGACATTGCCGCTGCGGCCCCGGCCATCCGCGCCGTGTTCGGCCAGCACCGCCTGGGCGACCCGCGCCGCATCCCCTTTGCCATTGCCGATCTGGCCGCGCAGGCGCACAGCCCCCTGGTGGCCGCGCTGCACTGGCTGCTGCGCCTGCCGCAGGAGCGCTGCCGCCTGAGCGATCTGTCCGCCCTGCTGGACGTGCCCGCCCTGGCCGCCCGTTTCGGGCTGGCCGCCGAGGATGCGCCGCAACTGCGCCGGTGGATGGCGCAGGCCGGCATCCGCTGGGGGCTGGATGCCCGGCACCGCGGCAGCCTGCAACTGGCCGCCTGCGGCGACACCAACAGCGCCTGGTTCGGCCTGCAACGCATGTTGCTGGGCTACGCCAGCGGCGCCAGCCCCGTTGACGCGGACGGCCTGCCCGCCAGCGCCGACTGGCACGGCATCGCCCCCCTGGCCGACGTGGCCGGGCTGGATGCCGAGCTGGCCGGGGTGCTGGCAGCCCTGCTCTCGCGTCTGCTGGACTGGTGGCAGGCGGCGCAAACCCCGGCCCCGCCCGAGGTCTGGGCGCAGCGCCTGCGCACCTTGCTGGCCGACTGCTTTACCGCGCAGGACGCCCTCGACCAGGCCGTGCTGCAGGGGCTGGAGCAAAGCCTGCAAGATTGGCTGCAAGCCTGCGAGCACGCCCGCTTCAGCGCCGACCTGCCGCTGCCCGCCGTGCAAACCGCCTGGCTGGCCGCCCTGCAAGCCCCGGCGCTGGAGGAGCGCTTTCATGCCGGGGGCGTCACCTTCTGCACCCTGCAACCCATGCGGGCGATACCGTTCGAGGTGGTCTGCCTGCTCGGCATGAACGATGGCGACTACCCGCGCCGCGCCGGCAAAAACGGCTTCGACCTGATGCAGCAGCCCGGCCAGTACCGCCCCGGCGACCGCGCCCGGCGCGACCACGACCGCCAGCTCATGCTGGACGCCCTGCTCTCGGCCCGCCGCCAGCTCTACCTCAGCTGGGCCGGGCACAGCGTGCGTGACAACAGCCCGCAGCCGCCCTCGGTGCTGGTGGCGCAACTGCGCGACTATCTGTCTGCCGGCTGGCGCGGCGAAAACGGCGGCCAACACCATGACGACGTGCTCATCGAACGCAGCTACACGCACCCGCTGCAACCCTTCAGCCGCCGCTACTTCGAGGTGGACAGCCTATTGCACACCTACGCCCGCGAATGGCAGGCAGCCCACCAGGCGCCCGCCGCAGAGGCAACGGCGCCGCCCCGGCCCGCCACACCCGCCGAAACCCAACCCCTGACCCTCGCCACCCTGGGCCGTTTCATGCGCCACCCGGCCCGCAGCTTTTTGCGCCAGCAGTGGCAGGTCGCCTTCGACCTGGGCGAGGAAGCCGCCCCGGACGACGAATGCTTCACCCTGGCCGGGCTGGACGCCTACGCCCTGGTCGCGCAACTCCAGAACAGCATCGCCCCGCAGGCCCAGGCTCGCCCCGCCGCCGTGGCCGCCCTGCTCACGCGCCAGCTCACCCACCTGCAGCACGCCGGGCAACTGCCCCTGGCCGGTCTGGGCGAGCAGGAAAAAGCCGCCCTGCACGCCAGCACCTTGCGCAGCCTGCAGGCCTGGGGACAACTCAACATGCACTACGCCCACAGCGCCCCGCACCAGAACCTGCACTTTGCCCACCAGGGCGTGGTGCTGGACGACTGGCTGGACGGCCTGCGCCAAAACAGCGCCGCCTCCCCCCCCGTGGGGCTGCTGCTGGTGCCCGGCAAGCTGCTGCACGGCGAGGGCGAAAAAGCCACCGTGCGCCTGCACACCCTGCTGCCCGTCTACCTGCGCAGCATCGCCGCTGCGGCCTGCGGCAAGGCGCTGGCGCTGTGGATCGTCGGGCGCGATGCCTGCCTGCACATCGCCGCGCAGGAGCAGGCCAGCGCCGCCGGCGCCCTGCAAGCCTGGCTGGCCGCCTGGCAAGCCGGCCAAAGCCAGCCGCTGCCGCTGCCGGTAAAAACCGCCCTGGCGCAGGCCACCGGCCAATCTGCGTGGGATGCGTATGAAGGAGATTTCAGCAGCCCGGGCGAAGCCACCGAACTGGAATGGGCACGCTTCTTCCCCGACTTTGCCGCCCTCACCGACGATGGCCGCTTTGCCGCCGGGGCCGACACCCTGTACGCCCCGCTGGTGGCGTGGGGGGCGCAGTCGGTGAACATCACGGACTGGGAACAGCTGGACGCGGCGCTGCAAGCCGATGGCGCGGAGGTGCCCCATGCCTGAAACCCTGCAACCCCTGGCCCCCCTGACCTTCCCCCTGCACGGCAGCCGCCTGATCGAGGCCAGCGCGGGCACCGGCAAGACCTGGACGATTGCCGCGCTGTACGTGCGCCTGGTGCTGGGCCATGGCGGGGACAGCGCGTTTGCCCCGCAGGGCCGACCCCGGCCGCTGCAGCCCGCCGACATCCTGGTGATGACCTTCACCCGCGCCGCCACGCGCGAATTGAGCGAGCGCATCCGCGCCCGGCTGGTCGAGGCCGTGGCCTGCCTGCGCGGGCAGGCTGCGGACGATGCCTTCCTGCACGCCCTGCTGGCCGATTACCCCGACGCCGCACAGCGCGAGCAGGCCGCGTGGCGGCTGGAGCTGGCCGCGCAGGGCATGGACGATGCCGCCATCTTCACCATCGACGCCTGGTGCCAGCGCGTGCTGCGTGAACATGCCCTGGACAGCGGCAGCCTGTTCGATGAAACCCTGGAGGCCGACGAGGCCCAGCGCCTGACCGAGGCGTTGCAGGACTACTGGCGCCAGCAGTGCTACCCGCTGGATGCCCGCAATCTGGAACGCCTGCAAGCGCAGTGGAAAAACTTTGACGCTTTTGCCAGGGACATCCGCGCCCTGGCCCCGGAAAACTTCCCGACCCCGCTGGGCGAGGGCGACCTGGCAACGCTGCTGCCCCAGTGGGAAGCCGACCACCAGGCCGCCCTGGCCGCCCTGGCCGATGGCTGGGCGCAACAGGCCGAACACTACGCCATCTGGCTGGAAGGGCAGTTCGCCCACAACAAGGCCGCCTGGGATGGTCGTCGATTGCAACCAACGAACTGCCAGCGCTGGCTCCAGGCCTTGAAAGACTGGGCCGCCGCCCCCTGCGTGGATCTGGCCGGGGCCATGGCCAGAGGGGCCACCCGCCTGATTCCTGCCGGCCTGGACGAGGCCCGCAAAGGCGATGTTGCCGTCGATTACCCCCCCCAGGCCGCCGCCCTGGAACAGTTGCTGGCCGACCTAGCCGCGCTGCCCAAAACCGGCACCCGCCTGCGCCAGCACGCGGCGGTGCGGGTGCAGCAGCGCCTGCAGTGGCTCAAGAGCCAGGCGGGCAGCTTCGGCTTTGCCGACATGCTGCAGCGCCTGGACGCGGCGCTGACCGGCCCGCAAGGCCCGGTGCTGCGCCAGCGCCTGCTGCAACAGTACCCGGTGGCGCTGCTCGATGAGTTTCAGGACACCTCGCCGCTGCAATACCGCCTGTTTGCCAGCATTTACCAGCCCGAGAGCAACGCGGCGGACAGCGCCCTGCTGCTGATCGGCGACCCCAAGCAGTCGATCTACGGCTTTCGCGGGGCCGACATCTACAGCTATCTGCAGGCCCGCCAGGCCACGGCCGGGCGGCACTATGTGCTGGACACCAACTACCGCTCCAGCACCGCCCTGGTCGCCGCCGTGAACCAATGGTTCGCCCAGGCCGAGCAGCGCCCCGGGCCAGGGGCGTTTCGCTTCCGGGAAGGCGCTGCGGCCAACTCCCTGCCGTTCATCGCCGTCCGGGCACAGGGGCGCAGGGAGCGTCTGCAGGCCCACGGGCAGGACGTGCCTGCCCTGCACCTGAACTGGCTCGCCGCGCCTGAACCGGTGGCCGGCAGCGATCTGCAAACCCTGTTTGCCCAGGCCTGCGCCGAGCAGCTGGCGCAGTGGCTCAATGACCGGACAATGGGCTTTGCCCGGCCCGATGGCCTCGATGGTCATTGGCAGCGCCTGCGCCCCGGCGATGTGGCGATTCTGGTGCGCAATCGCCAGGAGGCCGCTGCCGTGCGCCAGCAACTGGCGCAGCGCCGGATTGCCTCGGTCTACCTGTCCGACCGCGAATCGGTCTTTGCCAGCGCCGAGGCGCAGGACCTGCTCTTCTGGCTGCACGCCGTGGCCGAGCCGCTGAACACCCGCGCCCTGCGGGCCGCCTTTGCCACGCGCCTGCTGGACTTGCCCCTGGCCGCCCTGCAGCAACTGGCGCAGGACGATGCCCTGCTGGACGAACGCACCGAGCAGTTGCGCACCCTGCACCACCTCTGGCAGCGCCAGGGCGTGCTGGCCATGCTGCGGGCCAGCCTGCACCTGCTGGACCTGCCCGCACGGTGGCTGGCCCAGGCGGGCGGCGAACGGCGCCTGACCAATGTGCTGCACCTGGGCGAGCTGCTGCAACAGGCCAGCGCCACGCTGGAAGGCGAGCAGGCGCTGATCCGCTGGCTGGCCACGGAAATCGCCCAGCCCGGCGGTGACGCCGAGGCGCAAACCGTGCGCCTGGAAAGCGACGCCGACCTGGTGCAGGTCATCACCATCCACAAAAGCAAGGGGCTGGAGTACCCGCTGGTCATGCTGCCCTTTGCCAGCGATTTCAAGGCCAGGGAAAAACGCAACACCGCCTGGGTGCGCCGCCGCGACGGCAGCATGGCCCTGGAGGTGAGCGCCGACGATCTGGCCCAGGCCGAGGAAGAGCGCCTGCGCGAAGACCTGCGCCTGTTCTACGTCGCCGCCACCCGCCCCCGGCACCTGCTCTGGCTGGGCCTGGGGCCGTTGAAAAAAGGCCAGGCCAAAGATTGCAAAAACGAGCGCAGCGCCAGCGGCTACCTGCTGGCAGGCGATGCCGTGCAAACCGCCGCGCAGTGGCTGCAAGCCCTGCAGGCCTTTCAGCAATCTTGCCAAAATAGCCAGTTGACCCTGATCCAGCAAGCGCCTGCAGCTACGCTTTTCGAGGACGATGCTGCCCTGCCCACGCTGCGCGAAGCGCCCCGCTACACCGGCCAGTTCGACCGCAGCTGGGGCATCGCCAGCTTCTCCGCCCTGGTGCGCGACCTGGGCCAGGACGTTGCCGCGCAGGCGCTGCCCCCCCCCGACGAGGCCCTGCTGGCCCTGCGCCCCGCCGATGACGAGCAGGCCGCCGCCCCGCTGCCGCCGTCCCCGGCCAGCGCCGCGCCGCCCGAAGCCGTCTGGCACCGCTTTCCCAAGGGGCCGCTGGTCGGCAACTTCCTGCACGACCAGTTGCAGTGGTGGGCCGAAACCGGCTTCGCCCCCCTGGCCGGCCCGCTGCGCCAGACGCTGCTGCGCCGCTGCGCCCGCGCCGGGTACGACCAGGAACAGGCCGACGCCGTGGCGCAATGGCTCTCCGCCCTGGCGCAATACCCGCTGCTGCCGCCGCCGCAGGCCGATACCGGCCTGCCGGACATCGCCACGCGCTTGACCGAGATGGAGTTCTGGCTGCCGCTGGCCCCGCTCTCCAGCACGGATGTGGATGCCCTGTGCCGCCAGCACCTGCTGCCCGGCCAGGAGCGCCCCGCCCTGCCGCAGCGCCAGCTGCACGGCATGGCCATGGGCTTTGCCGACCTGGTCTTCGCTCACGGCGGACGTTATTGGGTGCTGGACTACAAGACCAACGCCCTGGGGCCGGACGGCAGCGCCTACACCCCCCGGACGCTGGCCGCCGCCATGCTGGAGCACCGCTACGACGTGCAGGCCGCCCTCTACACCCTGGCCCTGCACCGCCTGCTGCGCGAGCGCCTGGGCGCGGCCTACGACCCGGCGCAGCAGCTGGGCGGGGCGCTGTATTTCTTCGTGCGCGGGCTGGACGGCCAGGCCGTGCAGCACCTGCCCATC